>NZ_SOFW01000002.1:0-18230 GCF_004402315.1 Cryobacterium sp. TMT1-3 | reverse complement strand
AGCCGGTGCCGGGGTGGGGGCGGGAGCCGGTGCCGGGGTGGGGGCGGGAGCCGGTGCCGGTGCCGGGGCGGGAGCGGGAGCCGGGGTGGGGGCCGGGGTGGGGGCCGGGGTGGGGGCCGGCACGGTCTTCTTTGTGAAACCGACCACGGTCATGGCGACCTTGACGTTCGCGGAGCTGCTGGCGACGACGATGGTTCCGTCGGACTTGCTGGTGACGGGCACCGTATAGGTGCGCTCGGGGCCGTCCCCGGTCGGGGCGGTGAAGTAGTAGCGCTGAGTGTATTCCGGGCCGACGAGTACTTTGATGTCGGTGGGCGCGGCAGCGGTGGTGTCGAACATCACGTCGACCGACGCAGCGTCAGCCGGGATGGTGCCGAGATCGGTAGCAACCTTGCTACCGGCGGGAACCGCGACCGACACGGTGCCGTCGGCGGCCTGAGCTGGAATTGCGGCGAGGCCGCTGAAGGCAACAGCGAAGGCACCGGCCGCGGCGATGAGGGCCAAACGGCGAGAGGAACGAACGACGGGGCGAACGGCAGAGCGCGAAGCGAAAGCAGTGGAGGAGGACATGGTTCACATTTCGTCTGGTGCACATGATCGGGAGGTGCGGGTGGAGGCTGTAGGAGGCCGGGGTGACAAAAATGAGTATTGCCCACAATGGGTAATGTATCAAGCCAACTCGGCTCCTTCTCAGGTTCACCCCGCGTTCAGGGGGTAGACAGTGCACTCGAAATGGGTATGAAAAAGCGGCCGGACCTGCGTTAACAGGCCCGGCCGCATCCGTTCGCGTAATTTGGCAAATTCGACACGTGTGCACGATATTGAGCCAGGAACGAGTTACATTTTTTGGCAGCATTCGTTTCTCGCGGAACACGCGCGAGCGGTAGCGCTTGGAAACTCCCATCACCGGGCGCTCGATCAGGCGATAACTCAGGTAGCCGACGAGCACGACCGCGCCGAACGCACCCACCCAGAAGACGATGGCGACGACCGGGTTGGTCGCAAGGTCAGGGGTGGAAACGAATCCCCAGGCACGCCCGATGACGTTGAGCACGAGCACGTGGCAGAGATAGACCGAGTACGACATGTCGCCGAAGATCGTGAGCCTGGTCAGCACGCCGATACCCCCGCGAGCTTCGATCGCGGTGACTGCGAGCATGATCAGAGCAAACCCGATGCCGAGCGTGAAAGGCCGTTCCAGACCGGGCCCGGCGTAGAGGTCAGCCGGCGTTGCTTCACCGGCGAAGACAACGATGTCACCTGAATGGAATCGAGCTTGTGCCGCACCGGGGCTGTCCCGGCCGGCGTCAAGCTGCGCCGCCCATACAGGGCGGTGCTCACGAGCGTTTGCGCTTCTCGCGAACTCGCATACTGAGGTTGATCGGGCTGCCCTCGAAGCCGTAGATCTCGCGCAGGCGACGCTGGATGTAACGACGGTAGCCCGGGTCGAGGAATCCGGTGGTGAACACCACGAACGTCGGCGGGCGGCTCGAGGCCTGGGTGCCGAACAGGATGCGCGGCTGCTTGCCACTGCGCACGGGGTGCGGGTGGGCGGCGGCGAGTTCGGCCAGGAAGGCGTTGAACTTGCCGGTGGCGATGCGGGTGTCCCACGACTCGAGCGCGAGCTCGAGGGCCGGAACCAGCTTCTCCATGTGGCGGCCGGTCTTGGCCGAAATGTTCACGCGCGGTGCCCAGGCCACGTGGGCCAGGTCCTGCTCGATTTCACGCTCGAGGTAGCGGCGACGGTCGTCGTCGATCTGGTCCCACTTGTTGAAAGCGAGCACGAGCGCACGACCCGATTCGATGACGAGGTCGATGACGCGGATATCCTGCTCGCTGATGACCTCGGTCACGTCGAGCAGCACAACGGCCACCTCGGCCTTTTCCAGGGCAGCGCTGGTGCGCAGCGAAGCGTAGAAGTCGGCGCCCTGCGAAAGGTGCACTCTCCGGCGGATTCCGGCGGTGTCGACGAAACGCCACACCTTGCCGCCGAGCTCGACCTGCTCGTCGACCGGGTCGCGGGTCGTGCCGGCGAGTTCGTTGACGACAACGCGCTCCTCCCCCACGACCTTGTTGAGCAGGCTGGACTTGCCGACGTTCGGGCGTCCGAGAATGGCCACGCGGCGCGGGCCGCCCACTTCCTGCTTGGCAACGTTGGAAATTTCGGGCAGCACGAGCAGAATCGCGTCGAGCAGGTCGGCAACACCACGACCGTGCAGGGCGGAGACCGGCCACGGCTGCCCGAGACCGAGCGACCACAGGCTGGCCGCTTCGGGTTCCTGGCGCACGTCGTCGACCTTGTTGGCGATCAAGAAGACGGGCTTGCCGCTCTTGCGAAGCATGCGCACGACCGCTTCGTCGGTCGAGGTCGGGCCCACGTTGGAGTCGACGACGAACATGACGAGGTCGGACAGGTCGATGGCGATCTCAGCCTGGGCGGCGACGGAGGCGTCGATGCCCTTGGCGTCGGGCTCCCACCCGCCGGTGTCGACGAGGCTGAACTTGCGTTCGTTCCAGTCGCCCTTGTACGCGACGCGGTCTCGCGTGACACCGGGGGTATCCTCGACGACGGCCTCACGGCGGCCGAGGATGCGGTTGACCAGCGCAGACTTGCCCACGTTCGGGCGGCCGACGATGGCGATCACCGGAACCGCCGGCAGATACTGGATCGCGTCGGGGTCGTCGGTGACGGCCTGCAGTACGTCGAGGTCTTCCTCGTCGAGGTCGTAGTTGTCGAGGTCGGTGCGCAGCGCCGCGGATCGCCGGGTGGCGAGTTCCTCGTCGAGGTTGGCGAGTCGTTCCGCCAGCTCGGTGTCGAGCGCTGTGCTCGTGTCGTCGTATTCGTTACTCATTCAAAGCCTGCTTCATGCGTGTGTGGTAGACGTCGATGACCGCTTCAATGGTCTGCTCGAAGTCGAGATGGGTGGAGTCGACGGTTATCACACCGTCTGCAGCGCTCATGAAATCGACAACCTGTGAGTCAGCACGATCGCGTGATCGCAACTGTTCTGCCACGGTTTGGGCCGATTGGGTCGTTATTTCCGCAGAGCGTCTAGCCATTCTAGCCTCCTCGGATGCGGTCAGTAGAATGCGCACCTCAGCCTCGGGGGCGACGATGGTCGTGATGTCGCGTCCTTCGACCACGACACCGGGTCGATCCACGTTCTCGGCGATGCTCCGAAACAAGTCGGTGAGCGCCCGGCGCACCTCGGGAACGCGGGCGACGGCGCTGACCGCTGCACTGACCTCCGGCGAGCGGATGGCGTCGGTCACGTCGGTCTGTCCCACCGTGACGAAGTATTCGTCGGGGTCGGTTCCGATCGCATAGTCGAAGTCTTTCAGGAGGGCGGTGACGGCATCCGCTTGGCTGCTGTCGGTGTGGCGGTCAAGCGCCAGCCAGGCCAGCGCACGGTAGGCGGCACCGGTGTCGAGGTAGGCGAAGCCAAGGCGGCGTGCGATGGCACGACTCACGCTCGACTTGCCGCTGCCGGCCGGTCCATCGATGGCGACGACGGTGGGGAGGGAGTGACGTGCCATGTGCGTTAACCAGCAATCCGCCAGCCGCGGGCGGCCAGCTCTTCGGTGAGGCGGGTGACGGCCTCGGGCAGGACAGAGATTTCGGCGAGGCCGATCTGGGCGCCCGGCGAGTGTTCCAAGCGTAAGTCTTCGAGGTTAACGTTCAACTCGCCGATGTCGTTGAGCAGGCGAGCGATCTGGCCCGGCTGATCGTTGACCATGACGACCATCGAGGAGAAGCGGCGGTCCTGCCCGTGTTTGCCGGGCAGGCGGGCCACCCCGGCGTTGCCGCCGGCCAGTTCTTCGGCAACTTTGCGCTGCGCTCCCGGAGCGGCCGGGTCTTCCAGAGCGTCGATGAAGCGGTCAAGGTCGTCGCGGTAGGCCAACAGCACATCGCGCACCGGTTTGGCGTTGGCGCCGAGAATCTGCACCCACAGGTCGGGGTCGCTCGCGGCGACCCTGGTGACGTCGCGCAGGCCCTGGCCGGCAAGGTTGAGCGAGGAATGCGCCGCTCCGGTAAGGCGGCGGGCCATCAGGGTCGAAATGACCTGCGGCACGTGCGAGACCAGCGCGACCCCGAGGTCGTGCTCCTCGGGGGTCATCTCCACCAGAATGGCACCGAGGTCGAGGATGAGATCATCGATCGCGCCGGCCTGCTGGTAGCTGATCGCGTCGTGCGCGGCGACGACCCAGGGGCGGCCGATGAACAGGTCGGCGCGGCCGGAGAGCGGCCCACCCTTCTCCCGACCGGCGAGCGGATGCGAGCCGATGTAGCGGCTGATGTCGGCTCCGCGCTCGCGCAGCTCGGCGAGCGGGGCGAGTTTGACGCTCGCGACATCCGTCACGATCGCGCCCGGGTAGGCCTCGAGCTCGCGGGCGACGATCTCCGCGGTGACATCCGGCGGCACGCAGACCACGATGAGCTGCGGCAGATCGCCCGGCGCTGCGGCGCGACCGGCGCCGTAGTCGATGGCAATGCGCAGGTTGGTCGGCGAGGCGTCGGCCAGGATCGTCTCGATCTGGCGGCCCCGCAGACCGAGCCCGACGCTGGTTCCGAGCAGTCCGACGCCGACGATGCGCACCGGGCCGACGAGGCGGCTTTCCCCCATATGCGTCAGTCCTTAGTCGGCGTCGGGCCGTGCGCTGGGCGCCTGGCGGGAGACGGTGAGCAGCTGGCCGAGTTCTTCCCGGGTGAGTTCGCGAACGGCACCCTGCTGCAGGGTGCCGAGGTTCAGCGGCCCGAACTGGCGACGCACGAGGTCGACCACGGGGTGACCGACGGCGTCGAGCATCCGTCGCACGATGCGGTTGCGCCCGGAGTGCAGGGTGAGCTCGACCATGCTGAAGCCGCCGCCGGGAGGGCTCGTGAGGATGCGCGCCTTGTCGGCGTGGATGGGGCCGTCTTCGAGTTCGATGCCGCTCTGCAGCTGGCCGATGGTCTGCGGTGAGACACGGCCCTCGACCTTGGCGATGTAGGTCTTGGAGACGCCGAACGAGGGGTGGGCGAGCACGTGGGCGAGGTCACCGTCGTTGGTGAGGATGAGCAGGCCGCTGGTCTGGGCGTCGAGGCGGCCCACGTTGAACAGGCGTTCGTCGAACTGGTCGGTGAATTCGCGCAGGTCGGGGCGGCCGCTTTCGTCCTGCATCGAGGAGACGACGCCGACCGGCTTGTTGAGCATGAGGTAACGGCGGGTGGTGTCGAGCTGCACGGCCACGTTGTCGACGGCGACCTGGTCGGTTTCGGGGTGCACGCGGCGGCCGAGTTCGGTGACGACCTTGCCGTTCACGCGCACACGCCCGGAGGTGATGAGGTCTTCGGAGACACGACGGCTGGCGACTCCGGCCGAGGCGAGAACCTTCTGCAGGCGCACGCCGTCGGCTGCAGCCTCCGGGTTGAAGTTCGGGTCGCGCGGGGCGCTGTCGTTGGTCGTATTGTCGGTCAAAGCAGATCCTCGAATCCGTCGGTTCCGCCGTCGAGCAACGGCGAGAGGTGGGGTAACTCGTCGAGCGAGTTGATTCCGAGCTGGGTGAGCAGCAAGTCTGTGGTGGCGTAGTTGATGGCGCCGGTTTCACTGTCGGTGAACGCCTCGGTGACCAGGCCGCGACCGAGCAGCGTGCGCACCACGGAGTCGACATTGACCGCGCGGATGCTTGCGACCTGGCCGCGACTGATCGGCTGCTTGTAGGCGATCACAGCGAGGGTTTCGAGCGCTGCCTGGCTGAGCCGGCTGGGATTTTGGGTCAGCACGAAGTCGGTCACGAGTTTGTCGTGGGTGGCGCGTACGTAGATGCGCCAGCCGCCGGCGACCTCGCGCAGCTCAAAGCCGCGGCGCACCGTTTCACTGCCGTTGAAGCTGCTGTTGCCGTCGAAATCGGCCACGAGCCGGGCAACGGATGCCGCCACCTCGGCGATCGTCCGGCCGACGGCGGTCGCGAGGTGCACGATGCTCTGCGGTTCGTCGGCGACCATGAAGACGGCCTCAAGCTGTCGGTCAAGGGCGTGCGCGGCGGTGTCGCTGGCGGCCGGCGAAACGGATGCTGCGGCGTGCGTTTGCGGGGTGCGTGATCGGATGTCGGTGGCCTGGTCTACCGTGTTTCTGAAGTCAGTTGTCATGTGGTCAGTTGTCATAGTCGGCTCCGAGCGATGCGAGGTTGTCGTCGGTCCAGTCCTGCCCGTTCAGGGACTGCGTATTCCAGCGCAGGGTGAGCTCACCGAGGGGCTCGATCTGGTCGAAAGAGAGGGCGCCGTGGCGGTAGAGCTCGAGCACCGCGAGAAAACGGGCGATGATGACGCCCTTCTGGTCGGCGCCGGCGATGAGTGCGCGGAACGAGACCGGCTCCCCCGGCTTCAGCATGGCGACGACATAAGCGGCCTGTTCGCGAATGCTGACCAGCGGCGCGTGCAGGTGGTCGAGGCCCACAATGGGCAGCTCGCGCGGCGCGAGCGCGACGGTGGCCAGGGCGGCGAAGTCGGCGAGGGAGAGCGTCCAGACCAGCTCAGGGGTGCTCTGACGGTACTTCTCTTCGAGGCGCACCGACCGCACGTGGCGGCGGGTCTCCGTGTCAAGCTGGCTGGTGAACCAGCTCGCGGCTTCCTTGAACGCGCGGTACTGCAGCAGGCGGGCGAACAGTAGGTCGCGGGCTTCGAGCAGGGCGACATCTTCTGCGTCGACGAGTTCGCCCTGCGGCAGCAGCCCGGCCACTTTGAGGTCGAGCAGCGTCGCGGCGACAACGAGAAACTCGGTCGCCTGATCGAGCTCTTCGGTGGCGTCAAGGCCGCGCAGGTAGGAGATGAACTCGTCGGTGACCTGGCTCAGCGAGATCTCGGTGATGTCGAGTTCGTGCCGGGTGATCAGTTTCAACAGCAGGTCGAACGGGCCCTCGAAGTTGCCGAGGGCGACCGAAAACGCGGGCTTCTCGGGCGCGCTAGGCGACTGCGCCACGGTGGATCAGTTCGCGGGCCACCTGCAGGTACGCCTTGGCAGCGGCGTGCTCGGGCGCGAAGTCGGTGATGGGCACCCCGGCCACGCTCGCATCGGGGAATTTCACGGTGCGCCCGATGACGGTTTCGAGCACGCTGTGGCCAAAGGCATCAACGACGCGCTCGAGCACCTCGCGGGAGTGCAGAGTGCGGGAGTCGTACATCGTGGCGAGGATTCCGTCGAGTTCGATCGCCGGGTTGAGCCGGTCGCGCACCTTGTCGATGGTTTCGATGAGCAGGGCCACGCCGCGCAGAGCGAAGAATTCGCACTCGAGTGGGATCAGCACACCGTGGCTGGCGGTGAGCGCGTTGACGGTGAGGATGCCGAGGGAAGGCTGGCAGTCGATCAGGATGACGTCGTAGTCGCCGGAGACCTTGCGCAGCACGCGGGCCAGAATCTGCTCTCGGGCCACCTCGTTGACCAGGTGGACCTCGGCGGCCGAGAGATCGATGTTGGCGGGGATGACGTCGAGGCCCTCGACCGAGGTCGACTGGATTGCGTCTTTCGGGTCGACCTTGCCGTTGAGCAGCAGGTCGTAGATGGTGGTGACGTCGTGGGTGGGCACGCCGAGGCCGGCCGACAGGGCACCCTGCGGGTCGAAGTCGACAGCGAGCACCCGGCGGCCGTAGCTGGCCAGGGCGGCACCGAGGTTGATGGTCGTCGTGGTCTTGCCGACGCCGCCCTTCTGGTTGCAGAGGGAGATGATGCGAGCCGGACCATGGCTTTTCAGCGGTTCAGGGGCAGCGAACTCGTGTTTTTCACGTCCGGTCGGACCCACCGGCATGTCGTCGAAACCGGGTAGCGAAATTCGCTCGCTCAACTTGCGCGTCACTGGCCCGTCCTCGCTTCGTCTGCACCCATCACTTGGTCGATTGTAGCGAGTGTTCGGCTGGTCGCCGTAAGGATCGCCGAGCACCCCGTCACCCATCTCTCGCGCGAGCCGGAAAAGCGTGGCTTCAGCACCTGCGAAGCAACGATATTGCCGCTCTCGCGGACGGGTCAGCGTGCGCGCGGATGGGCGGTGGTGTACATGTCGCGCAGGGTGTCCGCGGTGACCAGGGTGTAGATCTGGGTGGTTGCGACCGAGGAATGGCCGAGCAGCTCCTGCACCACGCGCACGTCGGCACCTCCGGCGAGCAGGTGCGTCGCGAAGGAGTGTCGCAGGGTGTGCGGCGACACGGGCACGGTGAGTCCGGCCCGCTCGGCGGCCGCGCGAATGATCAGCCAGGCATTCTGCCGGCTGACCCGCTGCCCGCGCACGCCGAGGAACAGGGCCGGCGTCGACCGACCGCGCGCCGACAGCAGCGGCCGGGCTCGCACGAGATAGTTCGAGACCGCGGCGCGTGCGAAGCTGCCGACCGGCACCATGCGCTGTTTATCGCCCTTGCCGGTGAGGCGCACCGAGTCGAACACCTCCACGAGTACATCGTCAACGTTGAGGTTGACCACCTCGCTCACCCGGGCGCCGGTCGCGTAGAGCAGTTCGAGCAGGGCTTTGTCGCGCAGCCGTTGCACGTCGTCGCCGTCGGTCGCCGCGAGCAGCGCCTCGACCTGCTCGATCGAAATGGCCTTGGGCAGCCGCAGGGCGAGCTTGGGCGGTTTGGTGTCGTGCGCGACATCCGCTTCGACGAGGCCTTCATCGAGAAGGAAGCGGTGGAATCCGCGCACGGTCGAGAGAACCCTGGCGATCGACGCGGCGGTCAGCGGCGATGGGGCGCGCAGGCCGAGATGCTGCACGAAAGCCGAAATGTGCTGCCGGGTGACCGCCCGCAGGTCGCTGACCGGCCGAGACGGCGCCTCCTCCGAGCTGGCCACCAACCAGGCCGTATACAGCCCGAGATCACGCCGGTACGCGGCGACGGTGTTCGCGGCGAGGCCACGCTCGACCGCCACGTGCCGCAGATACCCATCCACCGCCGTGGCGATCGACATGCTCAGGCCGTGCTGGTGCGCGAATGCAGGCTGAGCGGATGCCGCGGCCACGGCAGGTCAGCCGGCGCGAGCGTGCTCCACCCGCGGGAACGAGCAACCTGAGCGGCCAGCACAGCCACGATCAGGATCGGGTTGCTGATGCGCCGCGCCAGTACGGCGTCGACGCACTCATCGAGCGGCACCCAGCGCAGTTCGATGTCGGCTTCTTCCTCGGTGCGGTCGAAGGCGGCGACCGCAGAGACGTCGCGCGCCAGATACACCCGGATGGCTTCGTTGCTGCCGCCGGGTGAGGTGTAGAACTCGGTGAGCAGCGCCCACTCGGAGGCGACGACATCCGCTTCTTCGGCCAGCTCCCGCTGGGCCCCGACGACGGCATTCTCGCCGGTGACGTCGAGCAGACCGGCCGGCAGTTCCCAGCCGCGCAGGCCCGTCGGGTGCCGGTACTGCTTGATCAGCAGCACCCGGTCGTGCTCGTCGAGGGCGAGCACCGCGACCGCGCCGGGGTGCTCGATGTACTCGCGGGTGATGTTCGAGCCGTTGTAGTCGAACGAATTGCGCCGCACATTCCAGATGGCCCCGTCATAGACGACGTCGCTCGCGGTCACCGCTACCGCAACGACGTCGTCCTGCAGGGCGTCAGGCACTGAGTTCTTCCTTCACCTCGAACAACCGGCTGGCCTGCTGGCGGTCGAGCGCGGCTTTGATCAGACCTTTGAAGAGCGGATGCGCGTGGTTCGGCCGTGACCGCAGCTCCGGGTGGGACTGCGTACCGACGTAGAACGGGTGCTCCTCGCGTTTGAGCTCGACGTACTCCACCAGGTGGCGGTCGGGGCTGGTACCGGAGAACCACAGGCCAGCCAGGGCGATCTGATCGCGGAAGGCGTTGTTGACCTCGTAGCGGTGACGGTGCCGTTCGGAGGCTTCACTGGCGCCGTACAGTTCGGCGACGAGGGACCCTTCGGCGAGGGTGGCCGGGTAGAGTCCGAGGCGCATGGTGCCGCCGAGGTCGCCGCCGGCGATGATCTCGACCTGCTCTTCCATGGTCGCGATGACCGGGAATTCGGTTTCCGGGTCGAATTCGCTCGACGAGGCGCCGGGCAGGTTGGCTTTGTTGCGGGCGTATTCGATGACCATGCACTGCAGGCCAAGGCACAGGCCGAGCGTGGGGATACCGTTCTCGCGAGCGAATTTGAGGGCGCCGAGCTTGCCCTCGATGCCGCGGATTCCGAAGCCGCCCGGCACGCAGATGCCGTCGAGCTCGCCGAGCAGGCGCGCCGCTCCCTCGTCGGTTTCGCAGTCGTCGGAACCGATCCAGACGATTTTGACCTTGGCCTGGTTGGCGAATCCGCCGGCGCGCAGGGCCTCGGTGACCGAGAGGTAGGCATCCGGCAGGTCAATGTACTTGCCGACCAGGCCGATGGTGACCTCGTGTTTGGGGTGGCGAACCGACTCGAGCAGTTTCTCCCAGCCGGTCCAGTCCACAGTGCCAGCCGCGAGGCCGAGGGCGTTGACGATGTACTTGTCGAGGCCCTGGTCGTGCAGCATCGTGGGGATCTCGTAGATCGACGAGACGTCGGGGCAGTTCACCACGGCGTCTTCGTCGACGTCGCACATGAGCGCGATCTTGCGCTTGTTCGACTCGGACACCGGCCGGTCGCTGCGCAGCACGAGGGCGTCGGGCTGGATTCCGATCGAGCGCAGGGTGGCGACGGAGTGCTGGGTGGGCTTGGTCTTCTGTTCGCCGGCCGCACCGAGGAACGGCACGAGAGAGACGTGCACGAAGAACACGTTGCCGCGGCCGAGTTCGTGGCGCACCTGGCGGGCCGCCTCGAGGAACGGCTGGGATTCGATGTCTCCGACGGTGCCGCCGACCTCGGTGATGATCACGTCGGGGCGTACCTCGTCGCTCGCCTGCAGGCGCATGCGACGCTTGATCTCATCGGTGATGTGCGGGATGACCTGCACGGTGTCACCGAGGTACTCACCGCGACGCTCCTTGGCGATGACCTGCGAGTAGACCTGACCGGTTGTCACGTTGGCCGACTGGCCGAGGTTGATGTCGAGAAAACGTTCGTAGTGCCCGATATCGAGGTCGGTCTCGGCACCGTCGTCGGTCACGAAGACCTCACCGTGCTGGAACGGGTTCATCGTTCCCGGATCGACGTTGAGATAGGGGTCGAGCTTCTGCATGACGACCCGCAGGCCGCGCGCCGTGAGCAGGTTTCCGAGGCTGGCCGCCGTCAAGCCCTTACCGAGCGAGGAGACCACACCCCCGGTCACGAAGATGTGCTTCACGGTATCGCCTGAACTGCGCGAGCCGTCTGATCGGTCCGTAAGTATATTTTCCACCACGGGCTTCAATGCTATCACCAGAAAATTTGTCGCTTACTTTTTAGGGGGACGAGGGGTGGACTGGGCCAGGTCGAGCAACTCCCTGGCATGTTCGAGGCCGCTTTTCGAGTCGGGTAGGCCAGAGAGCAGGCGCGCCATTTCGGCGGCGCGGTCCTCGCCGCGCAACTGGCGCACGCTTGAGGCCGTGACCGATCCGTCGCTGTCTTTGACGACGCTGAGGTGGTTGCCGGCGAACGCGGCGACCTGGGCGAGGTGGGTGACGACGATGACCTGGGCGGTTTCGGCGAGCCGGGCGAGCCTGCGGCCGATTTCAATCGCGGCGGCCCCGCCCACACCGGCGTCGATCTCGTCGAAGACGAAGGTGGGTACCGGGTCGGTCGCGTTGATGACCACCTCGATGGCGAGCATCACCCGAGACAGTTCCCCACCGGATGCCCCGCGCGCCAACGCGCGCGGCTCCGCGCCGGCGTGTGGTTGCAGCAGCAGGCGCACGAGGTCACTGCCGGTGACGGTGAACTCCGGGGCGGATTCGACCTCCACGTGCAGCACAGCGTCGGGCATGGCGAGCGCACCGAGCTCGGCTGTGACCCGGCTGCCGAGTTGCACGGCTGCCGCCTGGCGCAACGCGGTGAGGGCGGCGGCGAGGGTCGTGACCAGCGTATGGTCAGCATCCGCTTCACGGCTGAGCTGCTCGATGCGATCGGAGTCGGAGTCGAGCTCGAGCAGCCGGGCGCTGCCGCTCGTGAGAAATTCGATGGCCTCCTCGAGGCCGCCTGGATATTTGCGGGCCAGGACGCTCAGTTCCGCGCGGCGCTCCTGCACGATTTCCAGTTCGCGGGCGCCGTCGGCATCGAGGCCGGCCAGGTAGCTCGAGAGTTCGGCGGCGATATCGGCGACGACGAAACCGACGTTGGCGATCGCGGCGACGAGCGGTGGCAGGGCCACATCGTGGGCGGCGACCCGGTCGAGGGCGCGCCTCGCGGTTTCGAGCAGGGCGACCGTGTCGGGGATGTTGTCGGGGTTGTCTTCGGCGGAGATGAGCTGACGGGCTTCTTCGCCGGCCAGGCGCAGTTCTTCGAGGTTGCCGAGCCGTTCGGCGCGTTCGCCCAGTTCGGTGTCTTCACCGGGTTGCGGGGCGACCGTTTCGATCTCGGTCAGCGCGGCGCGCAGGTCGTCGGCCTCACGGGCGCGCAGGTCTCGTTCGGTCTGGAGCCGGTCCAGCTCGGCCTGGTTGACCTGCCAGCGGTGGAAGGCGTGCTGGTAGTCACCGAGCACGGCGGCGAGCTCGGGGCCGGCGAAACGGTCGAGGGCGTCACGTTGGGCGGTGGCCGAGCGCAACCGCACCTGGTCGCTCTGGCCGTGCACCACGACGAGGTCGTTGCGCAGGTCTCCGAGCACGCTCGCCGGAGCGCCGCGTCCCCCGACCATCGCGCGGCTGCGGCCCTCGCTCGAGACGGAGCGGCCGAGGATGAGTTCGGGTCCGTCGAGGTCTCCCCCGGCATCGCGCACCCGGTCGGCGACCGCGCCGGCCGGGTCGATGACCCAACGGCCCTGCACGAAACTCTGCGGCTGGCCCTGACGCACGGTGCCGGCATCCGCTCGATCGCCGAGCAGGAGTCCGAGCGCGGTGACGACCATGGTCTTGCCGGCGCCGGTTTCGCCGGTGACCGCGGTGAACCCGGGGCCGAGCGGCAGCGTGGCCTCGGCGATGACGCCGAGGTCGCGGATGAACAGCTCGTCGATCACTCGCGACCGACCGGGCCACGCCAGCCGGTGACGGGCAGGTTGAACTTGTTCACCAGGCGGTCGGTGAACGGGCCGATGTGCAGGCGGGCCAGGCGCACCGGAACGCTCGAGCGGCGCACGATCACGCGGGCTTTGATCGGCAGGTCGCAGGTGCGGCGACCGTCGGCGCAGAGCACGGCGCGGGCCCCGGTGCGGGAGAGCACCTCGACGGCGAGCGAGGAATCGGGTCCGACGACGAGGGGGCGGGCGAACAGGGCGTGGGCGCTGAGCGGAACCAGCAGGAGTGCTTCAACGCCGGGCCAGACGATCGGGCCGCCGGCCGAGAACGAGTACGCGGTGGAGCCGGTCGGGGTGGACAGCACGACGCCGTCGCAGCCAAACGATGACAGCGGGCGACCGTCAACCTCCACGACGACCTCGATCATTCGTTCACGGCTGGCCTTTTCGACGGTGACCTCGTTGAGCGCCCAGGTTTCGTAGACAACCTCGTCGGCGACCTTGACCCGCACCGACAGGGCAAGGCGTTCTTCGACCTCGTAGTCGCCTTTGAGGGCGCGGCGCACGGCCTCACCGAGGTCGTCGCGCTCACTCTCGGCGAGAAATCCGACGTGACCGAGGTTGATGCCCAGCAGCGGGGCCGAGCAGCCGCGCACGAGTTCAGCAGAGCGCAGAATTGTGCCGTCGCCCCCGAGCACGATGACCAGCTCGAGCTCTGCGGTCGACACGCTCTCGCCGAGAATGGCGATGTGTCCGTTGAGCTCCGGCGAGGAGGCGAGCAGGTCGGCGCGTTCGTCCGGGGCGAGCACCGGTACGGCGCCGCTCGCGATGAGCTGCTCGCACACCGTAGCGGCAGCTTCGAGCGAATCGGCTCGACCGGTGTGCGCCACGATGAGAAAGTACCGCGGGGTGTCACTCAACTCGTCACGCTCCCACCACGGTTTCAATCCGGGCCATCCATTCTGTCGGATTCGAGCCGCTCGTGGCGCTCATCCAGCACAGATACTCGTGATTGCCGGCGGCCCCAATGATGGGTGAGGCGATGACGCCGCAGGTTTTCAGCCCGAGGTCGTGACCGGCCCAGAGCACGCCGGCCACGGAGTCGCTGCGCAGGCCTTTGTCGTGCACGATGCCCTCGCGGATGCCGCCGCGGCCCACTTCGAACTGTGGTTTGATCAGCAGCACGAAGTCAGCTCCCGGCGCGGCGGTCGCCACGAGGGCCGGCAGCACGGTGGTGAGCGAGATGAACGACAAGTCCGCCACGACGAGGTCGGGCCTTTCCTCGATTCCGGATGCCCCGGCGAGCGTTTCCGGGGTCGCATAGCGGATGTTGTAGCCCTCGACCAGCAACAGCTGCGGCTCGGTCTTCAGTTGCGCTGCCAGCTGACCGTGGCCGACGTCCACGGCGATGACGTGGGCGGCGCCGCGTTCGAGCAGCACCTGGCTGAACCCGCCGGTACTCGCGCCCGCGTCGAGCGCCGTGCGGCCGGTGACGGTGATTGTGAAGGCGTCGAGGGCGGCGTTGAGCTTGTGGGCGCCCCGGCTCACGTAGTGATCGGTGGCGGCCACCTCGAGAACCGAGTCCGCCGCGACTTTGGTGCTGGCTTTCACGACCGGCAGCCCGTTGACGGTGACGAGGCCGTCGGCGATGAGCTTGGCGGCAACCGTTCGGGAGCGCACCAGCCCACGATCGGCGAGGGCGGCGTCGAGGCGGGTGGCGGGCATCCGTTCGGGGAGGCTGTCAACCGGGGTGGCGTCGTTCACTGGCTCAGGCATGGGTGCGTCTGTTTCGTGGTCGTGTGCGGAGTCGGTCATGCCGGGCCCGTCGGGTCGGTCGGGTCCGTGTCAGCGTCTTCGAGCTGTGCGCGTAATTGTTCGTGCAGCTGCCCGAACAGGTCGGCTCGTTGTTCGAGCGGTCGGGTCTCGATGTCGGTCAGCTGCGCGTCGAGATCGACCGGTTCGGGTTGGGGGTTCACAGGTCTAGGCTACTGCGCGAGATACAGTCGCTCCGGAACGTTGAGCCCGTAAATGGCCCGCCCGGATCGGTAGATCGCGGCGCACGCGGCGCGAAGCAGGTCGATTCCGCCGTCGCCGTCCTTCACAATCTGCACATCGTTGCCGGAGATGCGCACACTCGCACCGTTCACCGTTGCGGTCGAGCCGTCTTTGGAGAACACGGTCTCCGGGTAGGGTTCGTGCAGCTGCTGCAGGTTCTCAAGGATGAACGCCGGGCGGGAGTCCTTATCGGCGGCGAGGGCCTGCTTGGCCCGGTCGATGCCGGTGAGCACGAGTACCGCCGGTATTCCCGCCCGATTCGCACCGAGAATGTCGGTGTCGAGCCGGTCACCGATGAAGAGCGCGTTCTGCGCGCCGAAGCGCCGTGTCGCCTCCTGGAAGATCGCCACTTCGGGCTTGCCGGCCACGACCGGGAGTCGGCCGACGGCCGTGTGCACGGCGGAGACAAGTGTGCCGTTGCCGGGTGCGATGCCGCGGGCCACCGGAATGGTCCAGTCGGTGTTAGTTGCGATCCATGGAATTCCAGTGCCGACGCCGTCGGCGTTCAGGGCGAACGCCGCCTCGGCCAGGTGCACCCAGCCGACCTCGGGCGCAAAGCCCTGGATCACCGCGGCTGGCTTGTCGTCGGCGGATCGGGTCACCACGAATCCGGCCTTGACGACCTCGTCGACGAGACCGTCGCCCCCGACGACGAGGATGCTCGCGCCCGGTTCCACCTGCTCCGCCAGCAGCCGCACGGCCGCCTGCGGGGAGGTGACGACATCCGCTGCCGCAACGTTCAGCCCCAGCTGGGTGAGGTGGTCGGCAACCGACTGGTCAGTGCGGGAGGCGTTGTTGGTGATGTAGCCAATGCGGATGGTCTCGGCGGCGCGATTCAGGCTTTCAACGGCGAAGGGAATCGCCGCCGGGCCCGCGTACACCACACCGTCGAGGTCGGCCAGCAGAACGTCAACGCCGTGAAGCGGCGTCGCCGGTTCAGGCTTTCGGCGATGCAGCATCCGGCTCCGTCGCTGTGTCGATCATCGAAGCGGATGCTGCAGTTGCAGCGGGAGTCTCGTCGATCTCGTCGTCAGTTTCCGCGGTGCCCACCGTTTCGGTGACGATGTCGTCGGCGTCGTCAGTGTCGTTTGCGGCTGGCTGGTCGACCACTCCGAGTCCGGCAGCGGCGACTACCCTGGCAGCTTCGCCGGCCGCCACGGTTTCGTCATCATCATCGTCGTCATCGCCGGAATTGCCGGCGAAGTATTCGTCGTCGTCGTCCATCTCTTCGATTTCAATGGTTTCGTCTGTGTCACCAGGGGCGCCCAGAGCGGCGTCGGCGCGGGAGGCCCGCTCGAGCCACTCGTCGGCTTCGTCCTCACGGCCGAGTTCGGTCAACACCTCGGCGTAGGCGGCGAACAGCTCGGGGCTGTAGGAGAAGGCCGTGTTGGGGTTGAGCTGCGGAATTTCGAGTTCGACCAGCGCAGCATCCGTTTCACCGAGGTCGAGGCGTGCACCGGACATGGCGATGGCCAGGCCCACCTGAACGGACGGTGACAGCGTGCTGCGATCGACCGAACGGCCCAGTTCGAGGGCACGGTCGGGACGGCCGACGCCCCGTTCGCTGTCGACCATGAGGGGCAGCTGGTCGTTCGAGCCGGAAATTCGACGGTAGGTGCGCAGTTCGCGCAGGGCCAGGGCGAAGTCGCCGGTGGCGTAGGCGGTGATCGCGAGGCTCTCCCGCACGACGCCGATGCGACCGGCCCGACGGGCGGCGCTCATCACGTGCTGGTGTGCGAGCTGCGGGTTCTCGTCGATGACGCGGGCGGCCATCGCCAGGTGGCGACCGACGGTCTCGGCGTTCTCCTTGGTGAGGGTCTTGAGCTCGTTGCGGGCGATGCGGTCGAGATCGTTGGCCGTGATGTCGTCGGGAAGTTCCGGGTCGTCGTGGCGAGGACGCACCGAACGCAGCTCGCGCTGCATGCGCTGCTCTTCGGTCATTTCCTCTTCGACGACGCGCGCATCACGATCGTTGCGGGCGGGGGCACCGTCACGGGTCCACAGCTTCTTGCCGGCGTCGACGCGCGGAGCGCCGGCACGGTTCGGTGAGCCACCGCGCTGCGTCCACGGCTTGCTGTCGCTGTCCGAACGCGGGCGGTCGCTGCTGGGCCGATCGCTGCGCTCGGGCCGAGCGCCATCTTTGGCCCACGGCTTGCGTTCTCCACCCTNGCTCGGGCCGAGCGCCATCTTTGGCCCACGGCTTGCGTTCTCCACCCTGCGCCGGGCGATCGGAGTTGCCGCGGTAGGGAGGACGCTCGCCCTGCGCGGGACGATCAGAGTTACCCCGGTACGGTGCGCGGTCGTTGCCGCCGGAGGCACGGTCAGAATTACCCCGGTACGGAGGACGCTCGCCCTGCGCGGGACGATCAGAGTTACCGCGATAAGGAGGACGCTCGCCCTGCGCGGGACGATCAGAGTTACCCCGGTACGGTGCGCGGTCGTTGCCGCCGGAGGGACGGTCAGAGTTACCGCGATAAGGAGGACGCTCGCCCTGCGCGGGACGATCAGAATTACCCCGGTACGGTGCGCGATCGCTGCCGCCGGAGGGACGGTCAGAGTTGCCCCGGTACGGTGCGCGATCGCTGCCGCCGGACGGGCGATCAGAGTTGCCCCGATACGGAGGACGCTCGCCCTGCGTGGGACGGTCAGAGTTGCCGCGATAGGGAGCCCGGTCGTTGCCACCATAGGTGGATCGGTCGGAGTTGCCACGATAAGGAGGACGTTCGCCGCCCTGAGCGGGGCGGTCGGAATTACCACGGTACGGAGGCTTGGCGCCATCGCGGCCGCCGGAAGGTCGCCCATTCGAGGGTCGGCCGCTCTGGTTCGAACGACGGTCGTCCTGACCGTTGTTGCGGGAATCGCCGTCGCGGGGTCCTGAAGGGCTCACTGTATCTCCTGTGTAATTAGTCCGGCATTTCGACAGACACTTCAAGCCTAATCCCTTAGGCAAAACGGCGCTGAGAACCCAGCAAAGTGGATGCCGCACCCAGCAGGCGAATCCGTACGGACGGCGTTCGGGTTAACGCAGAACGGCCACCCTTTCGGGTGGCCGTTAACGCAGAAAGGCCACCCGGGGGTGGCCTTTCTGGTCGTTCTAAGTTAAGTCCGGCGGTGTCCTACTCTCCCACAGGGTCCCCCCTGCAGTACCAT
>NZ_SOFW01000030.1:0-288351 GCF_004402315.1 Cryobacterium sp. TMT1-3 | reverse complement strand
CCCGTTCTCGCCGCCCCGCCGGCCCCGCCGGTTCTCGCCGCACCGCCAGCACCGCCAGCCCCGCCAGCCCCGCCAGCCCCGCCGGCAGAGCCGGCGAACCCGTGGGCTCCGCCGGCACCGGTCGTTCAGGCCAGCGCAGCTCCGGTACCCGCTCCGCCCGCTGAGCCAGCCGCGGCTGTCGCTTACGCGGCATCCGTTGCAGCAGTACCCGCCGCCGTCACGACCGCCGTCCTGCCCGCCGCTGTCACCCCGGTTGCAGCCCCGGCCGGTGCAAACACTCACGACGACGGGGTCGACCAGGACGACGACCTCGACGAGACCATGATCGTGGTGCGCCGCATGAAGCCGTGGACCCTCGAAACCGAACACGGTCTCA
Source organism: Cryobacterium sp. TMT1-3 (assembly GCF_004402315.1). Classification (NCBI taxonomy): domain Bacteria; kingdom Bacillati; phylum Actinomycetota; class Actinomycetes; order Micrococcales; family Microbacteriaceae; genus Cryobacterium; species Cryobacterium sp. TMT1-3. The sequence goes on along the minus strand of NZ_SOFW01000030.1, from coordinate 287,975 downwards.
AGGTCTCGCTCACCAAACCGGTGGTGCTGCTCGGGCGCAACCCCACGCGCGGCGGCGCACACGCGGACGCCCAATTGGTGCCGCTGCACGACCCGGGCAAGACCGTGTCGAAGACCCACGCCCGGCTCGACTTCGTTGAGGGAGTCTGGGGTATCAGCGATCTGCAGTCCACGAACGGTGTCGTTCTCATCGACGGTGGCGGCGTGGAGAACGAGCTCGATGCGGGTGCGAGTGCAGCCCTGACCGATCGGTTCCTGCTGGGGGAGCTCGCCGCGCGCATCTACCTGGAGGCCTGAGCCATGACCCAACTCGCCGACCAGCGGGCCACCAGCGCCGGGGTGTCGCTGCAGTGCGGCTGGCGCACCGACGTCGGCCGCAAACGCACTGAGAACGAAGACTCGCTGCTGGCTTCTCAGCCAGTGTTCATTGTCGCCGACGGCATGGGCGGCCTCGAAGCCGGTCAGCGCGCGAGCGCCGCCGTGATTGCGGAATTCCAGGGTTGCGTCGGCCGCACCGCCGTGCCGGCCGGCGACGTGGTGGCCGCCGTCGAACGCGCGCACGCCGCGGTGCGAATCGTGTCGGATTCGACCGGGCGCGGTGCCGGCAGCACCCTGACCGGCCTGGTGCTCATCGACCACGAGAACGCCCCGCAATGGCTCATCGTGAACGTGGGCGACTCCCGCGTCTACCGCCTGCACGGCGGGGAGTTGCAGCAGCTCACCGTTGACCACTCCCTCGCCCAGGAACTCATCGACGAAGGCTCACTGCTCAAAGCGGATGTCGCCACCTTCGCCCGCAAGAACGTCATCACCCGCGCGATGGGCGCCGATAACAGCAATGCCGACTACTGGCTGCGCCCGGTCGTGACCGGCGAACGATTGCTCGTGTGCTCCGACGGGCTGAGCGGTGAACTCTCCGATGAGGCCATCAAGGCCGGCCTGACCCTCGGCGGCAGCACCCAGCAGACGGCAGACGCGTTGCTCGCCGGAGCCCTGGAACACGGCGGCCGCGACAACGTGTCGGTGATCGTGATCGATGTCATCGCCGGCGGGGTCAACTCCTGGCACGGCGTAGCCATCGGCGACGACCAGTCCGACACCATCGACACCCGCACCGAAGACACCCGACCGGTACAACGGGTGGCCCGCAATGCAGCCCGCTGATCCAGGGCAGCCTGCCGTGCAGCCCGCAGACGATGACCTCGACGAGGCCACCAGAATCGTGCGCCGGGGCAGTCCGCGGCACGGCGCGGCGGCCCCGGAACCGAGCATCAACAGCGAACCCGACGACAGCAGCGACTCCGACGACAGCAGTCAGCCCGATGACGAGGCCGGCCTCGACGACGACACCGTCATCGTGCAGCGCACGACAGACGAACGCACCGTCATCGTGCAGCGCGAGACCGATGAACGCACCCGCATCGTGCAGCGTGCGGGTGACGAACACACCCGCCGCGTGGCACGACGGCCCCGGGTCGGCGGCGAGCCGGGCAATGCCGTCGACAACGCCGACAACGCCGACAACAACGCCGACGACGCCACAGTGCGTTCGCCCCGCGGCAACACGGCCGCCGATACCCTGCTGAGCAGTCGGCGGGCGGCCGCTCCCGCGCACACCCCCGTCGCTGACGCGCTGCAACGCCGCTATGAACCACCGCAAGTGCAGAGCGGTGCGAGTGTGCGCTACGCGGCGCGTCCGACACCGGCGATCGTCGCACCGAGAGCCCCGCTCCCCGTGAGCGACCCGCAGCCCGATCTGGCCCGGCTGCGTCTCGCCGACGCCGCCGCTGAGATTCGCGAGCACGCCGCCGCCGTGAAGCGTCGTCGTCGCCGATTCACCCTGGTCGCGATCATCTCGACCACAGGTGTGGTGGTACTCGCCGCCGCCGCGTATACCGTCTTCACCGTTCTCACCTGGTGACGCCGAACCGCGCCGCCCCAGACTTCTGCACCCTTCCGCCAGCACCGAGAACCTAGGAGCTCCCCTCTCGTGACAGATTCCACCTCCCCCCTCTTTCGGGAAGCCGCCGACCCGGCCACCCCGCAGGCCCGGCTCGCCGAGATCGCCGCAGCCCATCACGATCTGCACCTTGTCATTGCGGCGAACCCGTCCTGCTATCCGGCCCTGATCGAGTGGATGCTCCAGCTCGGCACCATCGCGCCCGTCGCGCCCGCAACGCCCGTCATCCCGGAGCCGGTGCTCACCGAAGAGGCCGCCGCTGTGCCCGCCGCTGCCGTACCCGCCGCCGTTGGTCAGGCCGCCGCGTCGCCGACCGGTCTGCCGACTGAGCCGGCGGCATCCGCTGTGCCGAATCCCTTCGCACCGTCGGCCTCCGCCGCGGCGCCGAGGTCGACGCCAGCCCCGGGCCAGGATGCACGCGGCCAGTCCGCGCGGCGTCCGCGCAAGAAACTGCTGATCTGGAGCTCGATCGGTGTCGTCGTGCTGCTGATCGCCGGTGGAGGCGTGTGGGCGTACGGAGCCATCTTCTCCAAACTCGGCGGCGCATCCTCGCCGACGGCAGCGGTGCAGAAACTGCTCGAGGGCACCGCCGATATGGACCTGGTCAGCCTGTACGGTTCGTTGTCTCCCGCCGAGATCGAGTCGTTCAAGGCGCCGATCGACCAGCTCGGCACCATGGCCATGGACGACGAAAACGGCGACCCGGTCGACATGCCCGCGCTCATCAACACGGTCGTCGACAGTCTGAACATCACCCTGACCGGGCTGGAACTCGAGTCCGAAGACATCGAAGACGGCGTTGCGGTGGTCACCATCACCGCGGGCGAAATGACCATGAACGGCGATGCCGAAACGATCACCGACGCCTACCTCGAGGTCGTGGCTCCGCAGCTGCGGCTGCAGCAGCAATCCTTCGGCTATGACGACAGCGACACCGATGCGATGATCGCAGACCTGCGCGAATCCTCGATCGACGAGCTGAACGACATGCTGCCGTTCACGCAGTCGGCCGCCGACCTGGCCGAGGAGCTTGGCCACGACGCCGCCGTCGTCACCGTGCGTGAGGGCGGCTCCTGGTACGTCAGCCCGCTGCTCACCGCCGGCGAGAACCTACTGCAGGGCGGATCGCAAACCCGCGGCAGCCTGGTCGCCGCCGACGACGTGGCCGCCTTCGACACCGGTGACGCTGCCGCCGAGGGCTTCGCAGAGGCCGTCATCGCGTTCGGCGAGAACGGCGACTACGGCGACCTCGCCGCCGTACTGCCCGAATCCGAACGCCGCTTTCTCAGCCTCTACGGTGACGCGCTCATGCCCACCGATGGCGGCGGCGACTACGACAACCTGACGATCACCGATTTCGCCGTGACCCCGCAGGTCGAGGGCACGACGGCACGCCTCGACATCGACAGCATCGTGATCGAGGGCGACGGCTATGACTGGCCGTACCGCACCGAATTCTCCGGGGTGTGCGTCACCACCGATTCGGGGTACTCCTCGTTCGACGGATGCCTCGACGACGTTCCCGCGATGAAGGAACTCGGCGCGGGCAGCTGGCGGGTTCTCGCCGTGCAGGAGCAGGGCGGATGGTTCGTCAGCCCCCTGCGCACCATCGCCGACGTGACCGGAATCGCCGTGGAAAAGCTCGTGAAGCTCAGCCAGGACGGCGAGCTCGACCGGCTCTATCAGTAACACCGTCGCAGCACAGCATCCACTCGACACGCAGCCACTCGACACGCAGCCACACGACGCCAGACCGAAGACAGAGGACCCAGATGACCTTCGACCCCACCCAGCAGCCGCCGGCTGCTGCGCACTACGTCGCGCCGGCTGCGCCCGCTGCGCCCCAGTACGCAGCGCCCGTCGCCCCGCAATACGCCGCCCCGCAGTTCGCCGCACCCCAGTACGCTGCCCCCCAGTACACGCAGCCGCCCGCCCGCCCGAACCCGTTCGCCGGCATCCCGGCGTCTGACTGGGCGCGCGACGGCGGTGCGCTGCTGTTGCTGCTGATCTCCCTGGCCCTGCCATGGATGTTCAGTACCGAGACTTACAGCATGAGCGAATCGATCGGCGCGACCGGCCGCATCGAGGTTATTTTGATCACGCTGCTGTCACTGTTCTCGCTCAGCTTCACCTACCTGCTGCGGGCCGGCGTGTTCGGTGCCGGGGTCGGGCTCGCCCAGATCTGGTTGATTCGACTGCTCGTCAACGTGCCCTATGCGCTCCTCGTGCTGGGCTTCATGCTCGTCGACATCTTCACGACCGATCAAACGACCGGCGTCGGGTACGCAGCCGCCTTCGGACTGGCCGGCGCCTTCCTCGCCGCCCAACCGCGTGCAGCAGAACTCGTCGGAATCGTCGGCGCGCACCCGATCGTTCGACTCTGGTACCGCATCGTGATCGGCTACGGCGTGGTCGTGGCGCTGACCGTGCTGGGCGGGATCGGTTTCGGAATCGTGGCGACGACATCCGCTGAGGTCACCGGCCTGGTGCTGCTCACCGCCATCGTCGCCGTGCTCGCCGGTGCGGCCGCCGCGCTGCTGCCGATCTACGGCATCGTGCGCGGCAGTGCGACCTGGCTCACCATCGCCCGCGCGCTGGGCGCGACCGCCATCGGCGTCATCACCATCGACGCCTTCACCGACCATCTGCTGTCGGTCAGCGGCATCGAATCGCTCAGCTACGGCGGCTACCCGCTCCTTCTGCTCGCCGGCCTGTTCGGCCTGGCCTGCTCGCCGGCCCTCCGCCTCGCGATGGCTCCGACCGCACCGATCAGCACATGGTTCGGGGTTGCCTCGCTCACACTCGTGCTCATCGTCGGCACCGCCGGCCTGAGCCTGCTGCTGGTCATCGCAACCCTCATCGGAAGCGGCGCCGATTCCGGCTCGACCGGTCTGAACATCGGCGCCACCATCGTGCTGTCGATCATCATCGTCGTGGCCATCATCGCCCGCACAACGCTGCGCTCAAACCCGGCCGCCTGCCAGTGGCTCGTGCTCGGCCTCACCGGTCTGATCACCGTTCTCGGCATCGTCTTCGTCGTGCTGCGCGGGCAGAGCATCGCCGACGAGAACCTCGGGCAGCTCTATTCCTGGCTCTTCGAGGGCACGACGTACACTTCGTTCTCGCTGATCATCCTCACCACCGCGGCCACACTGAGCCTGGCCCTGGCCTTCGCGCTGCCCGCACTGGTCTTCTACGCGCTGACCGCTCCGGCCGCCGTGCGCGGCTACTTCGCCCAGTACGGCCCCGTGCGGGCGCAGGCTCCCGCCGCCTTCACCGGCTATGCGGCTGCTGGTCTGCCCGCCCCGGCAGCTGCTGCACCGACCGTGCAAACGGATGCCGCGGCGCCGGCCACACCCGCTGCGGCAGCGCCTGCGTCAGGCGCCCCGGCAGCGGCCACGGCCACGGCCGCGGCGCCGGCTGTTCCGCCGGCATCGCTTGAACCGACGTCCGAACTGCCGATCGAAGCACCGAGCGCTGCCAGCCTGACCGCGTCCGACCCGGCCTCCTCGGCCGCTGAGCTCTACGAGCTCGCTCAGAAGTACCCCGAGGTGTGGCCGCAACTCGCGGGCAACCCGAGCACCTATCCCGACCTGCTCACCTGGTTGGCGCAGTCGCCCGACCCGCTCGTGCAGCAGGCCCTGCGCGCCCGCGCACTTTAGCCGGTTGCGTGCGACGCCCGTCGCGCGCAACCGCAGCAGAACTGCTGCCAATTTTGCTGATCACCCCCCGATTGTGGGTCTGGCCGAGCATTGTCCTCGTCGGATACGTTGAAGTGTCACCCACACACCTCGGGCATCATCACTTGGCGCAGCTGCCTGAGCCAGAGCGATAACCGCAGCAGCGTCACACCTTGGGGGCACGTTTCGTGTCGAGCCTGACAGAGATTTTGATTTCGCACGGCCTGTTGCCGGCCGAACAATCCGACACGCTCTCGGCCGGTGATACCGCCGACGAGACCGCAGTGCGGGCCTTGCTCGCCAGCGGGGTGATTTCCGAGCTGCAGTTCGCTCGGGCCCGCGCCGAGCAGACCAACCTGCCGTTCGTTGAGCTGCTCGACTATCCCGTTGATGAGCTGGCACTGACCAAGGTTCCGGTAGCCATCTGCCACCGCGACGAGGTGCTGCCGATCGGGTTCGACGGCAAACGGCTGATTCTGGCCATGGTCGACCCGGGCAACGTGTTCGCCCTCGACGATGTGCGTGAAACCGCCCGCATGCGCGTGACTCCGGTCGTCGTGGAGCGTTCCGACCTCATGGCCGCGATCTCGCGCTATCACCGCGCCGACGACGAGCTCAACGACCTCACCAACACCTTCGAAGAAGAGCAGGCGGCGCCCGACGACGACTCGCTCAGCGACGCCGAGGCCGCCGAAGACGCCGCGCCCATCGTGCGTTTCGTCAACCTGCTGGTCTCCCAGGCCATCCAGGACAAAGCCTCCGACATTCACATTGAACCGGCCGAACTCAGCCTGCGCATCCGCTATCGCATCGACGGTGTGCTGCACGAAATGCCGTCAGCACCGAAGAACATTCAAAGCGGCGTCATCTCCCGCATCAAGATCATGAGCGAGATCGACATTGCCGAGCGGCGCAAACCGCAGGACGGCCGCATGTCGGTCTCCCACAATGGGCGCAAAATCGACCTGCGTGTTGCCATTCTGCCCACGGTCTGGGGTGAAAAGGTGGTCCTGCGCATTCTCGACAACGCCACCTCGCGCATGAGCATGAACGACCTGAACATGCTCGTGGAGAACCGCGATGAATACAAGATGGCGTACACCAAGCCCAACGGAATGATTCTGGTGACCGGGCCGACCGGGTCGGGCAAGTCCACCACGCTGTACACGACCCTGAGCGCCATCTCCAAACCCGAGATCAACGTGATCACCGTGGAAGACCCGGTGGAATACCGCATGCCGGGAATCAACCAGGTGCAGGTGAACCGCAAGGCGGGCCTCACCTTTGCCGTGGCGCTGCGTTCCATTCTGCGCTCCGACCCCGACGTGGTGCTGCTCGGTGAGATTCGCGACCAGGAGACCGCGAAGATCGCCATCGAGGCTTCGCTCACCGGCCACCTCGTGCTCTCCACCCTGCACACCAACGATGCGCCGAGCGCCATGACTCGCCTGGTCGAGATGGGGATCGAGCCGTTTCTGGTGGGCTCGGCGATCACCTGTGTGGTGGCCCAGCGCCTGGCCCGGCGGCTCTGTGAACGCTGCAAGGTCGTCGATCGTCGCGACCAGCACGAACTCGCCGGCCTCGGTTTCGGCCACAACCACACCGACACCCCGCCGACCATCTACGTGCCGAGCGGATGCACCGCCTGCTCGCACACGGGATACCGCGGCCGGGTCGCGGTGCACGAAGTGATGACGGTCTCCCCCGAAGTGGAACGCCTCACCATCGCGCGTGCCTCCAGCGGGGAGATCGCCGCCGCCGCCCGCAAACAGGGCATGATCACCCTGCTCGACGACGGCTGGGCCAAGGTACGCCTCGGCCTGACCTCGATTGACGAGGTGTTGCGTGTCGTCGCCTGACCCCGACCTGCTGGCCGCGCTGCACGAGGTTCTCGAACGCGGGGCCTCGGATCTGCACGTCACCGTCGGAGCCGCTCCGCGCATCCGGATCGACGGCACCCTGTGTGCCATCGAGGGAGACCAGGAATGGCCGGTTGAAAAGGTCTCCTCGGCCCTGTACAGCCTGCTGACCCCGCAGGAACGCGCCACCTTCGACCGTGACCTCGAACTCGACTTCGCCTACACGGCCGGCGGGGCCCGCTTTCGGGTCAACTACTACCTGCAGCGTAATTCGGTGGGCGGGGCCTTTCGACTGATTCCGCGTGAGATCAAATCGCTGGCCCAGCTCGGGGTGCCCGAGACGGTCGCCCGGTTCGCTCACCTTCCGCGCGGCCTCGTTCTGGTGACCGGTCCCACCGGTTCGGGTAAGTCCACGACCCTGGCCGCGCTCATCGACGTGGTCAACCGCACCAGGGCCGACCATATCGTCACCGTCGAAGACCCGATCGAGTTCATGCACAAGCACCGTATGTCGCTCGTGAACCAACGCGAGGTGGGCCATGACACGCACAGCTTTGCTGACGCGCTCAAACACGTGCTGCGGCAAGACCCGGATGTCATTCTGATCGGCGAATTGCGCGACCTCGAAACCATTTCGGTGGCCCTGACCGCCGCCGAAACCGGGCACCTCGTGTTCGCCACCCTGCACACGCAGGATGCCGCCCAGACCATCGACCGCCTGATCGATGTGTTTCCGCCGCACCAGCAGGCGCAGGTGCGCACGCAGCTCGCCATCACCCTGATGGGCGTGGTCTGCCAGACGCTCGTGAAGAAGATCGGCGGCGGCCGGGTGGTGGCCACCGAGGTGCTCGTCACCACGCCGGCGGTCTCCAACCTCATTCGGGAAGGCAAGATCCACCAGCTGAGCACGGCGATGCAGTCCGGGCGCGCGCTCGGCATGCACACCATGGATCAGCACCTGGCCGACCTCGTCAATAACGGCGTCATCACCCGCGAGGTGGCCGAGGAACAGGCGCAAGACACCATCGGCCTCGACCAGCTCATCCACCGGGTCGGTGCACCCGCCGGCGCCGATCACCGCAGCGCCAACATCGATTTCGGCACCGGCGCCCGCGCCGCGAACATCGACTTTCACGATGCCTACTCCGACGGAGGCTTGTAATGGACAGCACGCTGTCCTGGGCCTACCGCGGGCGGGACTCGACCGACAAGGTCGTCAAGGGGCGGCTCACGGCCAAGACCGAAGGCGCCGCGATTCTGCGCCTGCGCTCGCTCGGCCTGTCGCCCATCTCCATCGTGGAGGTGGCGGCCAAGACCGGGCTGAACCGCGACATTCGTATTCCCGGCATCAGCCGTGGTGTGAGCCTGAAAGACCTCGCCGTGATGAGCCGCCAGATGGCCACCATGACCTCGGCGGGGCTCACCCTGCTGCGCACCCTGTACATCCTGGCCGAGCAGACCACGCAGACGCAGCTGGCCGCGGTGCTCACGACCATTCGCACCGACGTCGAGACCGGGCTGTCACTCTCCGACGCCATGGTGCGACACAAAACGGTGTTTCCGCCCATCATGATCAACCTCGTGAAGGCCGGCGAAACCGGCGGGTTTCTCGAAGACTCCCTCAACTCCATCGCCGAGAACTTCGAGGCCGAGGTGAAACTGCGCGACACGATCAAATCGGCTCTCGCCTACCCGGTTATCGTGCTGATCATGGCCGTCGTGGCGGTGATCGGCATGCTCATCTTCATCGTGCCGGTGTTCGAGGGCATGTTCGCCGACCTCGGTGGTGCGCTGCCGCTGCCCACCCAAATTCTGGTGGTGCTGTCGGGCCTCATGGTCTGGCTGACTCCGGTGCTGATCGTGCTCGGCGTGGTGTTCGCGTTCTGGTGGCGCAAGAACAAACACACCGACCGCGTGCGCCGCATCATCGACCCGGTCAAGCTCAAGCTTCCCGTGTTCGGCGACCTGCTCACCAAGCTCGCCGTGGCACGGTTCAGTCGCAACTTCGCCACCATGATCGGGGCCGGCGTGCCCATTCTGCAGTCGCTCGCCATTGTGGGGGAGACCTCGGGCAACTGGGTGGTGGAGAACGCACTGCGCAAGGTGCAGAGCTCGGTGAGCCTCGGTCGCTCCATCGCCGGGCCGCTGTCGCTCGAGCCGGTGTTTCCCGCCATGGTCACGCAGATGATCGCCGTGGGAGAAGACGCGGGAGCCCTGGAACAGATGCTCACCAAGATCGCGGACTTCTACGACCAGGAGGTGCAGGCCACCACCGAGCAGCTCACCGCGCTCATTGAACCGCTCATGATCGCCTTTATCGGCATCGTCATTGGCGGCATGGTCGTAGCGCTGTACCTGCCCATGTTCACCATCTTCGACTACGTGAAATAACGTCAATCACCCGCGTTGAAGACTGGCCGATTTGTAGCCCTTTTTGGGGTATCGAGGGGCAGGTTTTTCGCTGATGGGGGTGCATTTAAGACGTAGCCTTTTGGGTATAGGGGCTTATGGGCTTCCTGCTAAAAACGTTCATCAACGCAAAGGATTCACGCATGATTCGCACACTGACTTCGGGTCTCGCGCGTAGGCGCGCCACCCTCGGCACCAAGGACAAAGGCTTCACCCTCATCGAGCTGCTCGTCGTGGTGCTCATCCTCGGCGTGCTCTCCGCCGTCGCCATCCCGATCTTCATCGGCCAGCAGGACAAGGCAAAAGATAGCGCCGTAGCGGCACAGATCACCGGTGCCAAGGTCGCCGTCGTTGCCTTCTACACCGAAAAGGGCGTTCTTCCGACCGCAGCTCAGTTCACCACCGGACTAGACGGCTACTCGACCTCGCCGGATATCGCTGTTACGTATTCCCCTATAGCTACTTCCACATTTTCAATCGTTGGCACTTACGGCAAGGGTGGGACGGGAACCTCCAATTCGCACACGATAACCGCGACAACTTCGGCTACGAAGACGCCGTAATCGTTAGGGGAGTCACTTCCGGGTGCGTTTAGAAAGATCATTAGTGTGTCGAAATCAGTCATCTGCGATGAATATCGGACCTGTGAGCGCGGGTTCGGCATTATCGAGATTGTCGTCTCGATGCTTCTGCTCGGGCTGCTGGCCATCGGCTTTCTCCCGCTGTTGATGCAGTCGATGCGGGTGTCGGCAACAAATGCCACACTCGCAACGGCCACGCAGCTGGTCGAGATGCAGATGGAACAGATTCGGGACCTTGACCCGACCTGCCAGACGTTGAAAACCTTCAAGCCGACGCCACCCACTGACATTCGGCTGACCGCCACGGTTGACGTCGTCTGTCCGGCTGTGGGTGAAGTGCAAACGGCGAGGGTTGTGGTTTCGGTCTCTGATGCCACCGGGGTCGTATCGCAGGCCGTGACATTGATCTATGTACTGAGCTAGGCAGGCAATGTTCAAACCGCGCACGGCACCGATCACCGAGCAGGGCTTCACCCTCGTGGAGCTGCTGGTCTACTCGGCCTTTTCCGTGATCATACTTTCCCTGGTCGGCGGCATGCTCATTTCCTCCCTCGCCGCACAGAAAACAATTGTGTCCCGGGCAGAAGCGTCAACCACCGGCCAGCTCCTCTCCCAGTCCATCCATGGCGGCGTGCGCAACGCCTCCGCGATGCAGGTCATCGAGGATGGCCAAATGCTCGTTGTCGCCACGGCAAAAGACGGCAAGGAGGAGGCCGGGGAATTCTGCCAGGCGTGGGTCTACATTGAGGCCGACAACGCCGTGTACTACCAGCGAGCCGCGGCTGGTAAGGCCAACTACATCACCACTCCGATCGCGGGAGACCTCGAAGGGTGGCTGATGCTCGGCGACGGCATCACCCCGAACGATTCTGCCAAGCCGTTCTTCGTCAGCCTCGGTACTCCCCCCAACGAAGTTGCCGTTTCTTTTCTGGTCGATACTGGCAGTGACAATTCACCCGTCCTATTCGAATCGACCACCATCGCCCGCCAACCTGAAACGGGGTCATCCGCGTGCTTCGACTGAAAAGGCTCAACTCACCTGAACCAGAGCGGGGGAGCAGCCTGCTCGCGGTCATCGGAGTGATGGCCGTCTTCGCCATCATCTCCGTCACCATTGTCGGCTCGACCATGTCGGCGATCCGCGTCAGCAGCTCAACGCAGGCCGGCGTACAGGCGCAGGCCGCTGCCGAGGCTGGCATCGACGCCACTGCGGCTCTATTGTCTACGGCCCCCTGCACGAGTGCACTCATTCAGTCAATCGGCGTTCCGAAATACTCGGTGACTTTGTCTTATCAGGTCGGCTCGGACGAGTGGAAGGAGGGCTGCGCACCGGCGAACGCTTCGCTGATTCGAGTCGTCTCGACGGGCACAGCCGAAGCCACAGGAAGCGTAGTCGATCCGTCAGACACGCGTATGGTTGAAGCCATTTACTCCGTGAAGACGTCGGGATCCGCCAAGACCGGCGGCATCGCCATTTACGCCGATCTGGGCTTCTCCGTCATCGAGTCTGTGACGATTCACGCCAAAGATTCCACAATTTACGTTCATGAGGGAAACGCAAGTTGCATCAGCTCGGGCGCGAACAATGTGGACATCATCGTCAAGGCGGGCGACGTAACTCTCGGAGAATCCTGCGGCATATTCGGCGACGTGTGGGCTTCCGGCGCAGTCAAAGTCGAAGGTTCGTCAATCATTCACGAGAGCTTGATTGCTGCGAAACTAAACACACTGTCCACGGCGCAGGTGATCGGCAATGTTTGGGTTTCAGGAAAAGCAACCATTGGACTTGGCACGAAGATCGGGGGCACTCTCACGGCTGGTTCTGTAGCAGGCCTTCTTGGTTCGATTCTCAGCGTCCTAACGGCGTCGGGAAGCCAGCCTCCTCCTGTATCCAACGTCGCGGATCCTGGGTGGTTCGAACTCAACTACAAGTACAGCAACAACCCGAACAAGATCAGGGTACAAAGTCCGAAAGATCAGGCGCACTGGAAATCCTTTGAGAGCGTGTATCGAATTGAAGGTGTGTGCGGCTTGCCGGAATTGCAGGCGGCCGCCGACAGCCTCGCCGGCCGTCCGGGTATCATCGAATGCGCGGCCGGAGTTGACGTGGCAAGCGCTGGCGTACTCACGCTAGGCAGCGACATCGCGGTTATCGCCGAGAGTTTCAAATTTCGTGAGAGCGCGCAGATCAATTCCGCTGCGAAACATAAACTCTGGTTGGTCACTCCGGACGGATCACCCAACAACAAGCCGACCTGCAACGCGAAGGACGGTCCTTTCGTAGTCAGCCAGTCCTTCAAGGTGAACCCCAATGTTGATGTGATGGTCTATTCGCCCTGCGCCGTAGACATCTCCACGTCAACTCAGTGGCGTGGCCAGATCTGGGGCGGCACCGTGCACCTGGGCACATCCGGCGTCTACACCTACGCTGAAGTAGGGTTTCCGGGTGCGCCTTCGACCGGTGGTGCGGGAACCCCCTCGGGAACGGTTACCCTGGGCCCGCGAGACTCGATTCGGGATGTGAATGGCTAGCGTATTCGTCGTCATCGTGGGGTTCTTCGGCGCGCTCATCGGGTCGTTCCTCAACGTCGTGATCTACCGGGTGCCGGCCAAGAAGTCCATCGTGTCGCCGCCGAGCGCCTGCGGCAGCTGCGGAGCGCGCATCCGGCCGTGGGACAACATTCCGGTCGTGTCGTGGTTCATTCTGCGCGGCCGCTGCCGCGACTGCGGCGCGCACATCTCGGCGCGCTACCCGGCGGTCGAGCTCGGCACGGCGCTGTTCTTCGCGGCGGTGGCCTGGTGGGTCGCCGCAACCGTCACTCTGCCGCTCCAGACGCCCGACCTGCTCGCGCTGATCCTCCTGGCCGTCGCCTTCCTCTACCTCGCGAGCATCAGCGTGGCCCTCGCGCTGATCGACCTCGACACCCATACCCTGCCCAATGCCATCGTGCTGCCGGCCTATCTCGTGGGGGGAGCGTTGCTCGCCGCATCCGCTCTGCTGGCGGGCGAGCCGGGCCGCCTGCTTAGCGCGGCTATCGGCGGCGGCGGCCTGTTCGCGCTGTACCTCGCGCTGGCGCTCGTGCGGCCCGGCGGCATGGGCCTCGGCGATGTGAAACTGGCCGGTGTGCTCGGCCTCTACCTCGGCTGGCTCGGCTGGGGCGCACTCTTCGTCGGAGCATTCGGTGCGTTTCTGCTCGGCGGGGTGTTCGGCCTGCTGCTGATGGCCTCACGCAAGGCCGGCCGCAAGAGCAGCATTCCCTTCGGCCCGTGGATGCTGCTCGGCGCCTGGCTCGGCATCTTCGCCGGCGACCAGCTCGCCACCGGCTATCTCGCACTCTTCGGGTTGGCCTGAGCGGATGCCCGGCGCCACCCAGCACGCAGCACCCGTTTTCCAGACACCACGAACCCCTGAAACCCTGTAGGAGGCAGACGCAATGAGATCTCGCGTCGTCGGAATCGACATCGGCACCTCAACCGTTCGCGCTGTTGAACTGAGCGGGGCCGACACAGACACCCCCACCCTGCTGCACTATTTCGAAGAACCGTTGCCGGTGGGCGCCGTGTTCCGCGGCGAGGTCATCGACGTTGAGATCGTCGCGGCGGCGCTCAAACGCATGTGGGGTGCCGACAAATTCTCCAGCCGCGATGTGGTGGTCGGCATGGGAAACAGCCGGGTGGTCGCGCGCAATCTCAGCGTTCCCAGCATGTCGATGCGGCGTATTCGGGAATCTCTGCCGTTTCAGGTGCAGGACCTGCTGTCGTTTCCGGTGAAAGACGCCCTGCTCGACTTCTACCCCATTTCGGAGACTGCCGGCGAGGGTGATAGCGGGCCGCAGATCAAGGGCCTGTTGATTGCCGCAGCCAAAGACGTGGTCGCGGCCAACCTCAAGGTGGCCAAGGTGGCCAAGCTGTCGGCGATCGCGGTGGATCTCATGCCGTTCGCCCTGAGCCGTGCCATCACCCACGGCACAAACACCGACCGCGTGATCGCGCAGATCGACGTGGGCTCGGGCAAGACCAGCGTCGTCATCACCGACGGTGGTATTCCGCAGTTCGTGCGGTTGCTGCCGGCCGGTGGCAACGACCTCACCAAGGCCCTCAAGACCCAGCTGGGCATCGATGAAGAGGCCGCCGAAAGCCTCAAACGCACCGTCGGCCTGACCCGGTCGCCCGAGCCACACCAGGAGGAGGCCGCGTCGATCATTCGGGAGGTCACCTATGACCTGCTCGAGGGCCTGCGCAACACCCTGAGCTATTTCAGCAACAGCCGCCTCGATCTCACCGTGACGCAGATCGTGCTCACCGGCGGCGGTACCCACCTGCTCGGTTTCGATGCGGCGCTGAGTGAGCTGGCCAAGCTGCCCATTGTCTTCGCTGACCCCACCGGAATCGGCGTGGGGAGCGAACTCGACCCGGTGGCGCTGCGGGCCACCCAGAGCACCTTCCTGGTGGCCGTCGGTCTGGCGCTCGGCAGTCGGGTGGGTGTCAGCCTCGAGACGAAGATCGGTGGTGAACCCCGCGCCGACCTGATGCCGCCCGAGGTTGCGGCAGGTCGGCACGCCAAGGGTCTGCGGCGCCGCCTGGCCGTCGCAGTGGGCGTTGTGCTTGCAGCGGTGCTCGTGGGGATGTTGTTCGTCGCGAGTCTGGCCGGTACCGGTACCGCCGACCTAAAAATCGCCCAACATCGCACGGCCCTTCTGCACGGTGAAGAGAACCAATTCTACGAACTGAACAAAGTAGAAAATGACCTTGCCAAGTCGAATGCCGCCCACGAAATTGCGGTAGCCGAGCAGATCGATTGGCAAGAACAGCTCGGTGCGGTGACTGATGCCCTGCCGGCCGGGGTCACGATCGACTCGGTCACGGTGAGCACGGCCACAGCGGACGCCGGTATTGAAACGGACGTGGTGGTTCCAACGGATGCGGTGGCGACGGTCGAAATGAACTTGACCAGTCCAACCCTTCCGAGTATTCCCGCGTGGCTGGATGCGATGAACGGGCTGGTCGGCTTCGTCGACGCCAGTCCGGGCGCCATGTCACGGTCGGAGACCGGTACCTACAGTGCCACCCTCACGCTGCACCTGAATGACGCCATCTATGTGAGCAATGCTGAAGAAAGCGAGAAATAGCCGATGACGCTCAACAAGGCCATCTCCTATGCTGCTGCCTTCGTGATCGCACTCGTCGTTCTTCTGGGTGGGGTGCTCGTCGTCGTGCCGCAGCTTGAAGCGCTACATGTCGCGCGCACTGCGGTAGACACCATTCAAACTTCCAACCTTGACACGCAGGCGCGCATCGACGACCTCGTGCTGAGGTCGAGCACTATCGGTGGTATCCGAGACGATCTGGCTGCGTTGCAGGCATCGATCCCCGCAAACGTGAACGCATCTGCATTCATCATGCAGCTCGCCACGAGCGCCACGCCGCTCGGTGTCACACTCGAAGAAATCTCGTTGGGGGATCCGCAACCCCCCGCCGTCCCAGTCGCTGCGACCACCACTTCCGATACCGCGCCGGCCACCGTGACCGCACCTTCGGCCCCTTTCCTCGTCATTCCCGTTTCCCTGTCGGTCGGCGGCAGCTATGACGGCGTTCTCGACTTCATCGACGCGCTGCGGCACGGCGAACGCCTCGTCTCGGTCACCGCGTTCGACACCGCTTTCACCGGCGAAGCGGATGCCGTTACGGGAACGATCACCGCCCAAATCTACGTGCTGCCCACGGACGCCGCCACCGACTAGGGTCGAAGACCCCCAGATCGCGGGACTACCCCGCGCTGACGAGCGCCGCTAGCGTAGCGCCACACGCACAACTGGACGGCACCGAACCACCCATTCGGAGCGCCCCGTCTCACTGTTGTGCACCCACAATCCCTACCCGAGGGAGCCTTCAGCGTGACCACCCTGACCGAAATTCTTATTCTGCACGGCGAATTGCCCATTGAAGAACTCGATTCACTGCGCGCCGGCAACCCCGCCGACGACCGAGCCGTGCGCGCCCTGGTGGATCAGGGCATCATCTCGGAGGTGCAGTTTGCGCGCGCGCGGGCCGAGCAGCTCGGTCTGCCCTTCGTTCAGCTGATCGACTTTGCGGTGGAACGGGCAGCGGTGACCCTCGTCACCGCTGCCCTGTGCTCCCGCCACGACGTGCTGCCGCTGAGTGTCAGCGACGGCCACCTCACCCTCGCCATGGTCGATCCCGGCAATGTGTTCGCCCTCGACGACGTGCGCGAGGCGGCGCACTTGCCGGTGCGGCCGGTTGTGGTCGAGCGGGCTGACCTGCGCGCCGCCATCATCCGCTATTACCGGGTCGACGACGAACTGACCGACCTGTCGACGTCGCTCGAGCAGGAACAAGCGCCGGTGACGCCCGTCGAGTTCGGTGCCGCCGATTCGCTTGATGAGGCGCCCATTGTGCGCTTCGTCAATGTGATCGTGAGCCAGGCCATTGCCGATCGGGCCTCCGATATTCACATTGAGCCTGGCGAGCACCACGTGGATGTGCGCTATCGCATCGACGGGGTGCTGCACGAAATGCACAGCGCCCCCAAGAGCACCCAGAACGGTGTGATCTCTCGGCTGAAGATCATGGCCGACATCGATATCGCCGAGCGGCGCAAACCGCAGGATGGCCGCATGTCCGTCACCCATGACGGGCGCAAAATCGACCTGCGGGTGGCGACGCTGCCCACGGTGTGGGGCGAGAAGATCGTCATGCGCATTCTCGACAACTCAACGACCAGTCTGAGCCTGGGCGACCTCAACCTGCTGGAAACCAATCAGGCGGCCTACGAGAAGTCCTATAGCAAGCCCTACGGAATGATTCTTGTGACCGGACCGACCGGATCGGGAAAATCTACCACCCTGTACACGACCGTGAACACTATTGCGCGGCCGCAGATCAACGTGATCACGGTCGAAGACCCGGTGGAATACCGCATGCCGGGCATCAACCAGATTCAGGTGAATATCAAGGCCGGCCTCACTTTTGCCAGCGCCCTGCGCGCCATTCTGCGCTGCGATCCCGACGTGGTTCTGGTCGGTGAGATTCGCGACCGCGAGACCGCCCAGATCGCCATTGAAGCGTCACTGACCGGCCACCTCGTGCTGTCGACCCTGCACACCAACGATGCCCCGAGCGCGATCACCCGGCTGACCGAGATGGGAATCGAACCCTTTCTGGTGGGCAGTGCCCTCGACTGTGTCGTGGCCCAGCGGCTGGCCAGAAGGCTCTGCGATCGGTGCAAGAAGCCGGCCGAACACGACGCCGCTTATCTGGCGAGTGTCAACTTCGTTCTCGAACGCACGCTGCCGGTTGCGACACTGTTTCAGGCAAACGGATGCCAGCACTGTTCGAACACGGGCTACCGCGGTCGCATCGCCATTCATGAGGTCATGATCGTCTCGGAAGAGATTGAGCGGCTCGCCGTGGCGCGCGCGTCGAGCGCTGAAATCGGCCGGGTCGCCCGCACCGAGGGCATGATCTCCCTGCGCCAGGACGGCTGGCAGAAAGTGCAGCTCGGCCTGACCACGATCGAAGAAATTCTGCGCGTCGTGGCCTGACAACACCCGCACGCACCCCCAGATTGCGGGACTACCGCCGAGGGAGCCGCGTCCCTAGCGTTACGCCTTACGCAGACCTTCGCGAGCAAGACTTACCCTCTGGCTTTACTCTCGCAACGGTCTGCACCGGCCGGTCGTCGTCCCTCGACGACCGGCCGCGCACCACCCGCACGGCCGTACCTGTTTTGCGGCAATACGTACCCGACGCTTGCTTTCGAAAAGGATTCGCTCATGGACGACCCGAAAACGTCAGCCCTGTTCACCAGCACCCCCTGGCCTGCGGGCCTGACCGACTTCACTCCGGTCTCTGCCAGTGCCACCGTCAACGCCACGCACGAGGGCGAAGTGCACGTGCTCCCGTCGAAGCGCCGGCGCACTCGAATGGCGCTCCGCAGCATTCCCGAGGATCGCAGACCGTTCGGCGGCCCGACGATGCCCGGCCTGCCCGCGCTGCCCGACGTGCTCGGT
This sequence comes from Cryobacterium sp. TMT1-3, assembly GCF_004402315.1. Taxonomy (NCBI): domain Bacteria; kingdom Bacillati; phylum Actinomycetota; class Actinomycetes; order Micrococcales; family Microbacteriaceae; genus Cryobacterium; species Cryobacterium sp. TMT1-3. The sequence continues at coordinate 269,457 of NZ_SOFW01000030.1, read as the reverse complement.
GAACCCGACGCCGACCTGATCGAGGCGCTCAACGAGGTCGTGCTGGGACAGGCTTCCGACCTGCACGTTGCCGTCGGCGCCCCGCCGACCATTCGTCGTGACGGTGAGCTGGGTGCCGTGGGCATTTCGCCGGCCTGGTCGAGCGAGAAGATGAGCCTGGCCATCCGCAGCATCCTCACCCGCGCTCAACAGCAGATCTTCGATCGTGACCACGAACTCGACTTCGCGTACACGCTGCGCGCTGCCAACCCGAACGACACTGCCACCAGCCGGTTTCGAGTGAATGTACACCAGCAGCGCGGCGCGCTCGGCGCGGTTTTTCGGCTCATCCCGAGTGAGCTCAAAGACCTCAAAGCGCTCGGCATTCCCGAGTCCGTGGCGGCGTTCTCCGCCCTGCCCCGCGGCCTCGTGCTCGTGGCCGGCCCCACCGGCTCTGGAAAGTCCACCACCCTGGCCGCCCTCGTCGACCTCGTGAACAGCACCCGCTCCGATCACATCGTCACCGTGGAAGACCCGATCGAATTTCTGCACGCGCACAAGAAGTCGCTGGTAACCCAACGCGAGGTGGGGCACGATACGGCGAGTTTCGCATCCGCTCTGAAACACGTACTGCGGCAGGACCCCGATGTGATTCTCATCGGAGAGCTGCGTGACCTCGAGACCATTCAGGTGGCGCTGACCGCCGCCGAGACGGGGCACCTCGTGTTCGCGACGCTGCACACGCAGAGCGCGGCGCAGACCATCGACCGCATCATCGACGTGTTTCCGCCACACCAGCAGAACCAGGTGCGGGCGCAGCTCGCCCAGACTCTGCAGGGCGTGGTCTGCCAGACCCTGGTGAAGTGGGCCAACGGCTCCGGCCGGGTGGCTGCAACGGAGGTACTCGTGACCACGCCGGCCATTGCGAACCTTATTCGCGAGGGCAATACGCACCAGATCGAGTCGATGATGCAGACCGGGCGCGAACGCGGCATGCACACCATGGACCAGCATCTCGCCGAACTCGTGAACACCGGGCAGATCACTCGCAAGGCCGCGCTCGCGAAAGCGCACGATGCCGACGGGCTCGATCTGCTCGTGCATCGCACCGACCCGGTCGCCGGCGGCGGCGGATTCGTCTTCGCCGGCGCGAGTGCCGGGTACAGCGCCCCCGCCAGCGCCGGTTATGCCACCGGCCGCGAGGCCGACTACAACGCCGGGTTCGCCCGGGCAGTGATCTGATGCCGGCGCCCGTCGCCTTCAGCTACACCGGCCGCGACACCACCGGCAAGAACGTGAAGGGCCGCATCGACGGGGTCACCCCGGGGCAGGTGGCGACGCGACTGAACGCGCAGGGCATCGCGCCCGTCTCGATCGCGCCGGCCGCGCCGGCCACCGGCCTGGCGCGGTCCGTCTCGCTGCCGGGCTTCTCCCGCGGCGTTCGCCTGAAAGACCTCGCCATTCTGAGCCGACAGTTCGCCACCATGATCTCGGCCGGACTGTCGCTGCTGCGGGCGCTCCGCATTCTCACGGAGCAGACCGAGAGCAAACCGCTCGCGGCGGTGCTCGCTCTGGTGCGGGACGACGTCGAAGCCGGGCAGTCGATCTCGGAGGCGCTCGCGAAGCATCCGCTCGCCTTCCCGCCGATCATGGTGAACATGGTGCGGGCCGGCGAGACCGGTGGTTTTCTCGACCGGGCGCTCAACTCGATCGCCGAGAACTTCGAGAAGGAGGTCAAGCTGCGCGGCACCATCAAGTCGGCCATGACCTACCCGGTGATCGTGCTCGCCATGTCACTCGCGGCCGTGATGATCATGCTGATCTTCATCGTGCCCATCTTTCAGGACATGTTCGCCGGTCTGGGCGGGGCCCTGCCGCTGCCCACGCAACTGCTCGTGACGATGTCGCAGAGCATGATCTATGTGGTGCCGATCGGTCTCGTGGTGGGCGTCGCGTTTGCCCTGTGGTGGCGCAAGAACAAGCACACGGACCGGGTGCGGCAAACGCTCGACCCCCTGCGGCTGAAACTGCCGGTGTTCGGACCGCTGCAGAAAAAAATCTCTGTGGCCAGGTTCAGCCGCAACTTCGCCAACATGCTCGGCGCCGGCGTGCCCATTCTGCAGGCGCTCAAGATCGTGGGGGAGACCAGCGGCAACTGGGCCATCGAACACGCCCTCACCGAGGTGGCCGAGGGCGTGCGTCGCGGTCAGTCGGTCTCCGAGCCGCTGCAGGAGCATTCGATCTTTCCCGCCATGGTCACCCAGATGATCGCGGTCGGCGAAGACGCGGGCACGCTGCAGCTGATGCTCGACAAGATCGCCGACTTCTACGACCAGGAGGTGCACGCGGCTACCGAACAGCTCACCGCCATGATCGAGCCCCTGTTGATCGCGTTTCTCGGTGTCGTCATCGGCGGCATGGTTATTGCCCTGTACCTGCCCATCTTCAGCATTGCGAGCATGATCAAGTAGGCGGTGATTGCCTTCTGACCCCCGCTCCGGCGGGGGCGTTTGGCGTGCCCGCAGCCGGTTTGATCTGCCCCGTTCGGGTGGCGTTCGTTATGGGGGTGGGTAATACCCAAATCACCCGCAAATGTGGGTCGTGCTCGAGAAATTCTCGCCCCTAATCTGAAGCTCCGATCGCACCCTCGATCGGAAGAATCACCCAGCACCACTTCACAGCTCACAGCATCACGAGTCCTTACCCGGCTCGCTTTCGCACCACCCACTCCAACCCGAATGGATACCCCCATGCTCACTCGCCTGCTCGCTTCCCTCAACCTGCGCCGCGCACGCTTCACCGAGAACCAGAGAGGGTTCACGTTGATCGAGCTGCTCGTCGTCGTGATCATCATCGGAATCCTCGCGGCCATCGCCATCCCGGTCTACCTGGGAGTGCAGAACAACGCCAAGGACGCGAGCGTCAAGAGCGACCTCGCCAACGCCAAGACCGCCATCATCGCGCTGCAGACCGAGACCGGTGCTATGCCGGCCACCGCCCTGTTCACGGCGATGCCGACCATCGCGAGCTACGGCTATACCAAGGGCCCGAACACGACCACGATCACCTACAAGAACCTCTCTACGTCGACCTTCTGCATCGGCGCCACGAGCTCGACTTCGGTCAAGTACTACGTGACCCAGTCCCTCGGCATCACCAACAACACCACCACCCCTGCGCCCACCGGCTGCACCTTCTAAGCCACGCGAGCGGATGCGCCGGCCCGGCCGCCGCATCCGCTGGCCGCAGCGCTCATTGCTCTGCACAGCTTCACTTCTCATATCGGCGTGAGCCGGGGTGGGCCTTCGGGTCGCCCCGGCCGCGCGGTCTCACCCTCATCCCAAACCTCGCGAAGGAGGCTCACGTGAAAGCTCTGCTCCGTCACCTGGGCCGCCGCCTCGCCCGAAAAGCCAGCGGCAACAACAGCAACGACGCCGGCATCAGTCTCATTGAAGTCCTTGTGGCCATGATGATTTTCGCGATCATCGCCGTCGGCGTTGGCTACGGCATCGTCACCTCGCTCTACCTCAGCAACGACGCCCGGTCGCGCGAAGCCGCCACCAACCTCGCAGCGCAGGAGATCGATCTGGCCCGATCGGCGGGCGACGTGTTCAGCGTGCTCGACCGCACCACCACCGTCGTGCAGAACGGCACGACCTTCAGCGTGCACCGCTCCACCGACTGGGAAACCACCACCGGTGCCGACGGCAACTGCGGATCCGGCGGCGGCCAGCTGCGCTACCGCCGCGTCAACGTCTCCGTCACCTGGGACAGCATGCGCGCAACGACCCCGGTCGTGCGCGCCGACAGCGCCCTCGCCCCTGGCAGCCGCATCAACGATCCCGGCCTCGGCACCATCCTCGTCTCGGTGCTGACCGCTTCCGGCAGCGGCGCCGCCGGTGTGGCCATCTCCGCCGTGCCTGGCGTCGTGCCCAATGCTGCTGCAACCTTGACCGAGACCCCAACGGCAACGGATGCGCAGGGTTGCAGCTATCTGCTCAAGGTCAAACCCGGCACGTACGACGTGAGCGCGTCCCGACCGAACTTCGTCGACAAGAACCAGGCGAGCTCGTCGACGATGACCGTCGGCGTTGCGGCCGGGGGAGCAGCATCCGTTGCCTTCGCCTATGACCTGGCCGGCACGATTACGGCCAGCTACGGCACGAACGTGACCTCGGGAACCACCCTGCTCCCGAACGACCTGCACACAACCTGGCGCAGCACCTATGCCGCCTATACGCCCCTGAATGCTAATACCGCCACCACTCAAGCGGTTCGGCTGCATCCATTCGCGTCAGGCTATCAGGTGTTCGCGGGCAGCTACGTGGCACCCACGCCCACCACGAACGGCTGCGTCGCGGTCGATCCGGCGGCCTGGACGACGCCGGCCCCCGACGGCGCGATCGGCACGGCGGCGGCCCAGGTCGCCACGCTGCCCGGTGGCGGCGCGAGCGTGGACGTACCGCTCGGCGTGCTGACCGTGTCCGGCCTGGCCGGGCAGTACCTGCTGGCCGTCTCACAGCCGGCCGGAGTTGCGGCCGGAGACCCCGGCTGCGCTCTCGAGACCACCTTCAGCTTCGGGCCGCTGCCCGCCGGCCCCTCGGCCCAACTCGGCCTCCCGTTCGGTTCATTCGCACTGTTCTCTGGTGCCTCCAGCGCCACGACAATCGCACCGGTCCCGGCGGCGAACCTGGTCCTACTCACTCGCGGCAGCATTGCCGGGTCCGTCGTCACGCTGGACCCGCGCCTGGTCGTGGCCCCGTGACGCGCTGGCAGCTGCTGCGGGCAGGCAACCGGGAGAGCGGGCTCTCCCTCGTTGAACTGCTCGTCTCGATGGTGCTGCTCGGCGTGCTTCTGACCATGATCTCCGGACTGTACATCTCTGCGACCCGGTCGCTCGATCAGGCCAAGTCGCTCGGCAGTAATACCCGACAGGTGTCCAACGGTATGAACGAGGTGGCTCGGGTCATCCGCGCGGCCACGGCGAACCCCGTGGCGGGGCATCCGCTCTCCGACCCGGCCGTCGAGGAGGCGACCGCGGAAGCGCTCACCCTGTACGCCTACGTCAACCTCGGCATGTCGGCGCAGCGGCCGGTGAAAATTCAGCTGGCGGTCGACGCCGACCGGCGCCTAATCGAGACCCGCTGGGCGTCGATCGCGCTCGCCGGCGGATTCTTCTCCTTCGAAACGTCGCCCCAGTCGTCGCGCATCGTCGCCGAGAGCGTCGCGCCGGGCGGCACCGCACTGTTTCGCTACCTGGACAGCGCGGGGGTGCCCGTGGCCAGCGCCGGTGCCTTCACGGCCACCGAGCTGCGCAGCATCGCCGCCATTTCGGTGAATCTCACCGTGCAGGCCAGCCCGACAGATGCGCGCAGCGCGGTCACCCTGCAGAATACGGTCGGTATGCCCAACGTGGCTCTGGCGGCCCGGTCATGAGCGCCCGGTCGAACGCGCGCGGCTCCGCCTTCGTGCGCGCAGCTCGCGCGCGCCTCGGGCGCGGGCCGAATGAACCGGACGCCGTTTCCGAACGCGGCGCGGCGCTCGTCGTCGTGATCGGCCTCGGGCTGCTGCTGCTCACGCTCGTCGCCACCGCTATGACGTTCTCGGTCAGCGGCAGCCTCAAGGCCACGAGTGATCAAAACTGGAACGGCGCAATGGCCGCCGCCTATGCCGGGGTCGCCGACTACGAAAGCCGCCTCGCCAACGACAACACCTACTTTCATTATGGCAACTCGGCCGCCGCCTTCAGCGTCGGAAGCGCTCTGACGCCTCCCTCTGTGCCCAATCCCGCGTTCGACGTGGGAGCCGCGGGCGGCTGGGGCAGCGTCGCCGGCAGCGGCGGCACGGCCAGCTACCGATACGAGGTCGACAACTCCGTCTATTCCGCCTCGGGCGTTCTGCGCATCCGCTCCACCGGCCGGGTGGGCACCTCCACCCGTAGCATCGTTGCCAACCTGCGCCAGGACGGGTTCATTGACTACCTCTATTTCACGATCTATGAGATCCAGGATCCGGAACAGAGCGGCCTGACCGCCTGCGCCGACACCTATGCCTGGGCGGGCCGCTCAGTACCGTGTAGCGATATCGCCTTCGGCGGCGGCGACGTCATCAACGGTCCGGCGCACTCCAACGACACCATCCGCATCTGTGATGCCACGTTCAACGGGCTGATCACCACCGGAAGCCCGGGGCCGACCGGGTCGAATTACCTCAAACAGAATTCGAACGGCGGCGCCTGCTCCGGTCAAGTATTCAACGGCGGCCAGCCGACGACCAGCCCGGTCATCGCGATGCCGGCTACCAACATGCAGCTCAAGCAGGAAACCCGGACCGACGCCGGTATCGACGCTCCGGGTTGCCTCTACACCGGCCCGACCAGCATCGTACTGAATAGCTCGGGCACCATGACCATCCGTTCGCCCTGGACCAAGAAGACCCGCATCGTCGGGGACCCGGCGACGTCGGGCAGCACGCCGGCGGCCTGCGGCCTACCGGGAAATGCCAATGGTCAGCTCGGCTCTACGGCCGGCGCCACCGTCCCGGTGTTGAACGCGAACCTGCTCTTCGTCCAGAGCGTTCCGGGCGTCGTGACTGATCCGAACTATACGAGCAGCACCGACTGGCCGAGCGGCCAAAGCGCGGCCACCTGCTCCGTCGGCAACGGCATCGGCTTTCCCGTGACGCATGAAACCGCGCCAAGCGCCCGGTCCTATGACTGCCGCAGGGGTGATGCCTTCGTCAAGGGAACCCTGGACGGCACGATGACCATCGCCACCGACAACTTTCTCTACGTCACCGGCGACATCATTTATTCGGATGCATCCACCGACGTGCTCGGGCTGGTCGCGCAGAATGCCATCTGGGTTTGGAACCCGTACTGCGACAGTACGCATGGGGTGATTTGCCCGGGGGTTGGCCGCGGTGCAGGCGGCGCCATCCTGCCTGACAATCGGCGCATCGACGCGGCCATGCTCTCGCTCGACCACACCATTCAGGTGCAGAACTACGACCGCGGCGGCGCGCAGGGAACGCTCACCATCAACGGTTCCCTCGCACAGAAGTACCGCGGGATCGTGCGCTCCGGCAGCAACGGTTACACCAAGAACTACACTTACGATCCGCGCTTTCGCTACATTGCGCCGCCCAAATTCCTCTCGCCGGTGTCGGCCCGCTACAGCGTGAACCTGCTGGTTGAAGTGAGTTCGGCGTTCACCGCGCGGGGTGCGACGGTTCCGTAATGACCGGCCGCGCCCAGCATCCACTCGTCAGTTCACCCGTCCCTATATATAAGGAGCACTCCTCGTGGCCCAGAACGTCGTAGGAATAGACATCGGCACCGCGCATCTGCGCGCCGTAGAGGTTCGAAACCCCGGCAAGACCCGGCCCACCGTGCTGCGCTACCACGAGGTGCCACTGCCGACCGGCGCCGTCAGCGGCGGTGAGGTGCTCGAACCGCATACCGTCGCGGCCGCTCTCAAGGCGCTCTGGTCGGGTGGCGGGTTTCGTTCCCGCCAGGTCGTGCTCGGCATGGGTAGCCAGCGGGTGCTCGCCCGTGACCTGAGCGTGCCCAAAATGTCGCTGGCCCGCATTCGCCAGTCGCTGCCGTTCGAGGTGCAGGACCTGCTCCCGGTTCCCGTCGCCGACGCCCTGCTCGACTTCTATCCCATCTCCGAATCCACCACCGAGCACGGGCCAACGGTGAACGGCCTGCTCATCGCGGCGGTCAAAGCTGCCGTGGTCGCCAACGTGTCGGCGGCCCGGCTGGCCGGCCTCACCACGATCGACGTCGACCTCATTCCGTTCGCGGTCAGTCGCCTGCTGGTCACCCGCCCCGGCATGGACGGCGTCGTCGCCGTGATCGACCTCGGTGCCACCACCACGAGCGTGGTTATCACCCGGCAGGGCGTGCCGCAGTTCGTGCGCATCATCCCCACCGGAGGCGACGACGTTACCCGGGCGCTCGCCGCCGGTCTGAAAACGGATGCCGCCACCGCCGACCTGCTCAAGCGTCGCGTCGGCCTGCTGGCCGCGACCAACGCCGCGCCCCACCAGGAAGTCCCCTTCGACGGGGTCATCGCCGGCGGATCCGGCCCGATCGACGCGGCCGGCGCCCACATCATCGCCGAGGTCATGAACGACCAGCTGGGCAGTGTGGTCAACACCCTCAGTTACTATGCGAGCACCCGGCCGAGCGATCCGGTGACCGCGATCGTGCTCAGCGGCGGGGGAGCCCGCCTGCCGGGACTGCCGGAAGCCGTGTCGAAACTCACCCGGCTGGGGGTGTCCACGGGAGATCCGTTATCGACGGTGGGGCTGGCATCCGCTCTCGACGCGGAGGGGCTGCGCCTCAGCAGCGCCGCTTACACGGTGGCCCTCGGACTTGCGCTCGGGCGTGCCGCATGAATCGCCGCGCGAAAGACGACGAGCTCGTCATCGGCGGCGACCAGCGGCTCGACCTGCTGCCGCCCGAAGTGCGCGCGGAGCGGCGGGCCCAGCGGCAACGGCGACGCCTGAGCCTCGGCGTCGTCGGGGTGGCCGTGGTCATGGGTCTGCTCGTGGGCTCGGCCACGGCGCTCTCGCTGACAGCCCAGGCCGACCTGGCCAGCGAGCAGGCGCGCACCGAAACGCTGCTGACCGACCAGGCCGGGTACTTTGCCGTGCGGGCCCTGCAAAACCAGGTCACGCTCACCGAGGCGGCGCAGCGGGTGGGGGCCTCCACCGAGATCGACTGGAAGGAATACCTGGGGGCCGTGCAGGGCACCCTGCCGCGCAGCGTGGCGATCAGCTCCGTGCAGGTTGACTCGGCGACGCCGCTCGCGGCCTACGGCCAGGCGACCGCGCCGTTGCAGGGCCTGCGGGTGGCGACGGTGTCGTTCACCGCAACGAGTACCCTGCTGCCGGATATTCCGGCCTGGCTCAGCGCGCTCGGCCGACTCGACGGGTTCGCCGACGCCCTGCCCGGCTCGGTCTCGCTCGACCAGACCACCGGTATCTACACGGTCACCATCACCATGCACGTCAACGACCTGGCCTTCGCGCATCGTTTTGACCCGACGAAAGATTCAACGGAAGAGAAGCAGCCATGAATCACAACAAACTCTGGCTCATCGGCTCGGCGCTGGTGACGAGCGTCATTGTCGTTCTCGGCGTTCTGCTGGGCATTCAGCCCCAGCTCGAGACCATGAACGCGGCCAACGCGAGTCGCACCGCCGTGCAGGCGACGAATACGGGGCACGTCGCCCTGCTCGCCCGCCTCAAGCATGACTTCGCCAACCTCGACGCCCTCACCACGACAGCGGATGCGCTCGCCGAGTCGGTGCCGAGCGGTTCAATGATGCCGGCCCTGGTCGACCAGCTCGACGCCGAGGCCCTGGCCGCCGGTCTCACCCTGACCGGAATGACCGTGACCGAGGCGGTGGCCTACGCGCCGATCCTGCCCGCCGCGGCGGCAGTGCCGGCGGACGGTGCGGCCGTTCCGGCGGATCCGGCAGTTGTTCCGGCAGTCGTGCCGGCCGCGGTTGTCACGACCACGGCGGTCAACGCAACCAACTTCGCGGCCTTCCCGCTGCAGGTCACCGTCACGGGCAGCTACGACGAGGTGCTCGACTTCGTCGCCCGTCTGCAATCCGGAAGCCGATTGTTCCTGGTCAGCGGCCTCGACACGGTCGCGGCGCCCGCGCTGCCCGGCCTGGTGAACGCGACCGTCTCCGGGCTGGTCTATTCTCTCGTGGCGCCGGCGGCGGCATCCGCTGGATAATGCGGCGGCACGCCGAGTCTTCATGGCATTCGCTGCGCCCTTGGTACAGTAGAAGTCAGTCACGGCGAAGGCCACGAGGAGTTCAGCATGAGCGACAACACGCCCACCGACGGCAAGAAGAACCCTGAAACGGATGCTGCCGCAGCGCCCGATCTGAGCCCGGCCGAGCACGGTTCCAGCGACCAGAGCGGTGCGCCCGAGCATGCCGTGCCGGTTGTGCCGGAGCAGGAGCCCATCGTCATCGACTATGACGCCATCAACGCCAACCTGAGCGCGGCTGAGCGCGCCGACGCCCAGTCCGCCTCGGCGGCAACCCGCAACCTGGCACCCATGTCGACGGCCGCCCCGGTCTCGCCGGCTGAGGCCGACGCGCCGAGCCTCGCCGATGACTACGCCGATTCCTATACTCCCGCCGCGACCGTTCCGGCCACGAGCACGGCGTTCGACTCCGAGCCGGTCGTGCAGATCGTGCCGGAGGAGCGCATTGTGGCAACGGCTGCCGCCGTGGAACAGCCGGTCGAAGACGTTCCCGTTGCCGCCGCTCCGACGTACACCCCGCCGACTCAGTCACCGATCTACGTGCAGGCACCGACCAAGCCGAAGGACCGCAGCAACCGGGGCGGCGGCATTCTCATCGCCTTGCTCGCCACCGTCGTCTTCGCGGTGCTCTACGCCGTCGCGGCGTTCATTATCATCGGTGTGACGAGCACATCGATCGCGGCGACCGTCGACGGATTTAGCAGCGTCGCTCTGCTCCCGCTCTTCTACATCCCCATCATTTTCTTCTTCCTCGCCTTTGCCGCTCTCATCTCGCTGGTCAATCGGGGCGGCTGGTGGGCCTACGTGCTGTTCGGATTCCTCGTCGCTGTTGTGGTTTATTTCGCCTACATCGGCGGTGCGCTGCTCGGCCTCGTGTTCGACGGACGGGCCGACGGCCTCAGCCCGGCTGAAATTGGCCGCATCGTGGGCACCCTGTGGCTCAATCCCGGTGCGATCGCCGCCGCGCTCATCGCCCGCGAGGTACCGATCTGGGCGGGAGCCTGGATCGCCCGCCGCGGTCGCCGCGTCACCGCCAAGAACCTCGAGTCGCGCACCGAATACGAGCGCCTGCTCGCCGACGGTCCACACCTCACCCGCCCGTAACGCCGGGTTTCGCTCCCAAGCCCCGGCTTCGCGCCCGTAACCCCCGGCTTCGCTCCCACGCCCCGGCTACCCTGATGGCAGCCGGGGCTTCGTGGTTGTCGGCCCCGGCCCTCCTGCTTGCGGACGGGGCCCGGGCCCGGACCGTGGGCCCAGCCTATAAACCGGGCCCGGGGACGGGGCCCAGGCCCCGTCCGACGTTGGGCTCGCGCCGGGCCGGGCGGGCTCGCGCCGGCCGGGCCTCGGCATCCGCTGGGTGTCGCGCTACGCCCCGCGGGCCTACGCTGGAGCCATGCGGGAATACCGAAAGTACGCGATCACCATGGCGGCCTTCTCGGTGGCCCTGTACGTGGCCCTCATCGTGGCGGCGTTCGGGGTGCTCAGCCTGCTGCTCAATCGCGACGTCATCAACGAGACGGATGCCGGCGCTCTTCTCGGCCCCATCATGGTCACCACCGCGGTCCTCGCGCTGGTCTGGGTCGTTCTCGGCGCGGTGCTGCGCTCACCCGAACGCCTTACGCACGTTCCGCCGCTGCCGATCTTCATGGCCGGCGTTGCCGCGTACCTCGGCTATTGCCTGTCCGGGGGAGTGTTCTACAGCCTCGGCGCCGGCGAACTCTTTCGTTCCGTCGTCTTCATCGGCGGAGAGATGATGGGCCCGTTCGCGATCGCCGTGGCGGTGAGCGGTTGGCTGATCGCGTTCCTGTTCTTCGTCGTGTTGCTCGCCAAGCCGTCGGGATCCGGCGCTCCCGAGTGGCCGTGGCAGAAGAACGACGACCACTAGAGCTGCCTGGGCGGCCCGGCATGCCCGTTATCGGCATCCGCTGCGCGAGGTGTCACGCTGCGCGAGGTATGACGCTGCGCGAGGTGCCACAAATGGCCCCTTGAAGTTGATTCATGGGGCCATTGTTGGCATCTCGCGGGGTGTACGACCAGTCATGGGGCCATTGTTGGCATCTCGCGAAGAACGCGTTACGAGTACCCTTAGGCACTATGGAAAGGTCCATCGAGTCGCGCGTCAACCACGAGGTTGAGAATTGGCTGCGTTGGATCACCCGGTGGCGCCCCGCAACGCACCGCGGACGCGCCAGACTCTGCCGCCAATGCTTCGGCTCACCGATCGTCGCCTCCGCCGGGCTCGCCGTCGACGTTCCCCACGTCGTGCAACACGCCCTGTCAATGCGCATGAAGATCGTGATCGACGCCTCGGTCGACGAGTACACCGAACTCAACCTGCCCCTGCTCGCGCACGAGCTCAATCTGAGTGAGCGCCGCGAATCTGCTCAGGCTTACCGGCCCGCCGAGGGCCTCGACCCGGAGTTTCTCGGCCTCGACCTCGACCCCCAACCGGCAGCGGATGCCCCCTACCTCTTCACCTTCAGCGAGCTCGCCGACCAGCAGCCCCCCGAACCCCAGCCGAAGCCTCCTCCGGTCCTGGCGCCCGATGACGCCGACCACACCCACGGCCCCGAGCACAGCGCCGCAGTGACCCCCGACCCCCTTCCTCCGCTCACTGCCGAGGAGAAGGCCGCGCTGAAGGCCGAGATGCGGCTCGCCGATGAATTTGCGACCCAGGTCGGGCTTCGCGTGTGCGCCCAGCTCGCGCACGAGCGGCCGCGCCTGCTCGCGGCGATCGCGCAGTATGTCGAGCCGCAGGTGCAGGCCCTGCTCGCCGATCTCGAGAGCACCCTCGACTCCCCGCTCTGGCCGCGCAATCCCTAGCCGAGCCGCAGCATCCGTTCTGTTGCCGACCGGGCCCACTTTATGCACTCGGGCCCAGCTTATAAACTGGGCCCAGGGACGGGGCCCGGGCCCCGTCCGAAAAAGGGGGCGGAGCCTCCCTCGGAGCGACCGGGCGCAGGTTGTGCAGGCGGGACCACGATAGATCATGGGCCCAGTTTCCGGGCCCGGGCCCGGAAAGAAAAGACAGGGCGAACAGGCCGCCGGGCGACACCACGACCCGGGGCGCAACCCATTTGACCATCACGGTACCGCCGGGCTAGACTCATCGGGTGTGCGCTTTGTCGTGCGCCTGAGTTATGCCCTCTTGAGAGCACAGGCCGAGATTCCACACATGTAGGGCTGGTCGAAGGCCATGCCCCCACGGCATACCCACCAAAAAACGCGCGAGTAATCGTGTGGGTTCAAGCGGGTCCAGATGAACTCGACTTACACGTCGAATGCTAACCATCACAAAGCTGTCACCGTGCAGCAATAACAAGGAGTAATTAGTGCCCACCATTCAGCAGTTGGTCAGGAAGGGCCGTAGCCCCAAGGTCACCAAGACCAAGGCTCCCGCCCTGAAGTCCAACCCGCAGCAGCGCGGCGTTTGCACCCGCGTTTACACGACCACCCCGAAGAAGCCGAACTCGGCTCTGCGCAAGGTCGCCCGCGTCAAGCTCTCCAACGGCACCGAGGTCACCGCCTACATTCCCGGCGAGGGCCACAACCTGCAGGAGCACTCCATGGTGCTCGTGCGCGGAGGCCGTGTTAAGGACCTCCCCGGTGTGCGTTACAAAATCATTCGCGGCGCACTGGACACCCAGGCCGTCAAGAACCGCAAGCAGGCACGCAGCCGCTACGGTGCAAAGATGGAGAAGAAGTAATGCCCCGTAAAGGACCCGCTCCCAAGCGCCCTGTCATTGCCGACCCGGTTTACGGTGCACCCATCGTCAGCCAGCTCGTCAACAAGATTCTTCTCGATGGCAAAAAGGGCCTCGCCGAGCGCATCGTTTACGACGCCCTCGCCGGAGTCTCCGCCAAAAACGAGCTGGATGCCGTCGTCACGCTGAAGAAGGCACTCGACAACGTTCGTCCGACCCTCGAGGTGCGTTCGCGCCGCGTCGGTGGTTCCACGTACCAGGTTCCGGTTGAAGTCAAGCCGCACCGCGCCAACACCCTGGCGCTGCGCTGGTTGACCAGCTACGCCAAGGCGCGTCGCGAGAAGACCATGACCGAGCGTCTCACCAACGAGATCCTCGACGCGAGCAACGGCCTCGGTGCCGCTGTCAAGCGTCGTGAAGACACTCACAAGATGGCAGAAGCGAACAAGGCCTTCGCTCACTACCGCTGGTAGTCAGATCCATCGAGCATTCCTGATCACCAGGCAGGCGCGTGCTGAGTCTTGCACGCGCCTGCCCACTGACAAGCGGATGTTTACGGCCCTGTTCCGCATTCCCCACCCCTATCCTTCCGGAGGACCCCTGTGGCACTTGACGTGCTCACCGACCTGAGTAAGGTCCGCAATATCGGCATCATGGCTCACATTGATGCTGGCAAGACCACCACGACTGAGCGCATCCTGTTCTACACGGGTGTCAACCACAAGATCGGCGAGACCCACGACGGCGCCTCGACGATGGACTGGATGGCGCAGGAGCAGGAACGTGGCATCACGATCACCTCTGCTGCGACGACGTGTTTCTGGGACAACAACCAGATCAACATCATCGACACCCCCGGACACGTGGACTTCACCGTGGAGGTGGAGCGTTCGCTCCGCGTCCTCGACGGTGCCGTTGCCGTGTTCGACGGCAAGGAGGGCGTTGAGCCCCAGTCCGAAACCGTGTGGCGTCAGGCCGACAAGTACGACGTGCCCCGCATTTGCTTCGTCAACAAGATGGACAAGCTCGGCGCCGACTTCTACTTCACGGTCGACACCATCATCAAGCGCCTCGGCGCGAAGCCGCTGGTCATTCAGCTGCCGATCGGTGCAGAGTCGGAATTTGAGGGTGTCGTTGACCTCGTTCAGATGCGTGCGCTGACCTGGCGCGGCGACTCCAAGGGTGACGTGGAGATGGGCTCGAAGTACGCCATCGAAGAGATCCCCGCTGACCTCGTCGAAAAGGCTGCTGAGTACCGCAAGCTCCTGCTCGAGACCGTCGCCGAAACCGACGACGACCTCATGGAGCGTTACTTCGCCGGCGAAGAGCTGACGGTCGCCGAGATCAAGGGCGCCATCCGCAAACTCACCATCAACAGTGAGATCTACCCGGTTCTCTGTGGTTCTGCGTTCAAGAACCGCGGCGTTCAGCCCATGCTCGACGCTGTCATTGATTACCTGCCGACGCCGCTCGACGTGCCTGCCATTGAGGCACACGACCCGCGCGACGAAGAAAAGGTCATCATGCGTCACCCCGACGCCGAGGAGCCGTTCACGGCTCTCGCGTTCAAGGTTGCGGTGCACCCGTTCTTCGGTCGCCTCACCTACGTGCGCGTGTACTCGGGCCGTCTCGACTCCGGAGCCCAGGTCATCAACTCGACCAAGGGCAAGAAGGAGCGCATCGGCAAGATTTTCCAGATGCACGCCAACAAGGAGAACCCGGTCGGTTTCGTTACCGCCGGTCACATCTACGCGGTCATCGGCCTCAAGGACACCACCACGGGCGACACCCTGTGCGACCCGAACCAGCAGGTTGTCCTCGAGTCCATGACGTTCCCTGACCCGGTCATCGAGGTCGCTATCGAGCCCAAGACCAAGCAGGACCAGGAAAAGCTGGGCCTTGCCATTCAGAAGCTCGCCGAAGAAGACCCCACGTTCCGTACCGAGCAGAACCAGGAAACTGGCCAGACGGTAATCAAGGGAATGGGTGAACTTCACCTGGACATCCTGGTCGACCGCATGAAGCGTGAATTCAACGTTGAGGCGAACGTCGGCAAGCCCCAGGTCGCGTACCGCGAGACGATCCGCAAGGCCGTTGAGCGTCACGACTACACGCACAAGAAGCAGACCGGTGGATCCGGCCAGTTCGCGAAGATTCAGATCGCGATCGAGCCGATGGAAATCACTGCTGAGAAGTCGTACGAGTTCCTCAACAAGGTCACCGGTGGCCGTATCCCGCGTGAGTACATCCCCTCGGTAGATGCTGGAATTCAGGATGCGCTCCGCGTAGGCATCCTGGCCGGCTACCCGATGGTGGGCGTTCGAGCCAGCCTGCTTGACGGCGCTGCGCACGACGTCGACTCCTCGGAGATGGCCTTCAAGATTGCCGGCTCGATGGGCTTCAAGGAAGCCGTTCGTAAGGCGAACCCCGTTCTGCTCGAGCCGCTGATGGCCGTCGAAGTTCGTACCCCTGAGGAATACATGGGTGACGTAATCGGCGACCTCAACTCGCGTCGTGGGCAGATCCAGACCATGGAGGATGCGCAGGGCGTGAAGGTAATTCGCGCTCACGTTCCACTGTCGGAGATGTTCGGTTATATCGGTGACCTGCGGTCGAAGACCTCAGGCCGTGCGGTGTACTCGATGACGTTCGAGAGCTATGCGGAGGTCCCGAAGGCTGTTGCCGACGAGATCATCAACAAGAACAAGGGCGAATAGCCCCTAAGGTGGCCTTCGGGCCAAAATCGCTTCGGCCACCTGGCCCTAGTAACATAAGTAGACACATCCAGCGCATACCGGCCGCTCATAACGGCGGCCGTGAATTTGCACGCGAGTCCTGAGGAGGACCCACAGTGGCCAAGGCCAAGTTCGAGCGGACAAAGCCGCACGTAAACATCGGAACGATCGGTCACGTTGACCACGGAAAGACCACGCTGACTGCAGCGATCTCCAAGGTTCTTGCCGATAAGTTCCCGTCCAAGATCAACGTTCAGCGCGACTTCGCGTCGATTGACTCGGCTCCGGAAGAACGCCAGCGCGGCATCACGATCAACATTTCGCATGTTGAGTATGAGACCGACAAGCGTCACTACGCGCACGTCGATGCTCCGGGCCACGCTGACTACATCAAGAACATGATCACCGGTGCTGCTCAGATGGACGGCGCAATCCTCGTGGTTGCCGCTACTGACGGCCCGATGGCTCAGACCCGTGAGCACGTTCTTCTCGCCAAGCAGGTCGGCGTTCCGACCCTGCTCGTCGCGCTGAACAAGGCCGACATGGTTGATGACGAAGAGATCATGGAGCTCGTTGAGCTCGAAGTTCGTGAACTTCTCTCCAGCCAGGGTTTCGATGGCGACAACGCCCCCGTCATCCAGGTTTCCGCACTCAAGGCGCTTGAAGGCGACGAGAAGTGGACCGGCAACATCCTTGAGCTCATGAAGGCCGTTGACGATTTCATCCCCGACCCGATCCGCGACAAGGACAAGCCGTTCTTGATGCCGATCGAGGACGTCTTCACGATCACCGGCCGTGGCACCGTTGTTACGGGCCGCGCCGAGCGTGGAACCCTCAAGATCAACTCCGAGATCGAGATCGTCGGCATCCGCCCGACGCAGAAGACCACGGTTACCGGTATTGAGATGTTCCACAAGCAGCTCGACGAGGCGTGGGCCGGCGAGAACTGTGGACTTCTTCTTCGTGGCACCAAGCGCGAAGACGTTGAGCGCGGCCAGGTCGTCGTCAAGCCGGGTTCGGTTACGCCGCACACCGACTTCGAGGGCACCGCGTACATCCTCAGCAAGAACGAGGGTGGCCGTCACAACCCGTTCTACGCGAACTACCGCCCGCAGTTCTACTTCCGCACCACGGACGTCACCGGCGTCATCACGCTGCCCGAGGGCACCGAGATGGTCATGCCTGGCGACACCACCGACCTGACTGTCGCGCTGATTCAGCCGATCGCCATGGAAGAGGGCCTCGGCTTCGCTATCCGTGAAGGTGGCCGCACCGTCGGCGCCGGCACGGTCACCAAGATCATCAAGTAGTCTTCTTCTACTGATCTCCTGAAAGGGGGTCGGGCCTTCGGGCCCGGCCCCCTTTTTTGCACCCGGACGCATCCACCGTGGATACAGCCACCAAGCGGAGACTCACCTCGGCGCGGCCGCCTGTTTCGAGCCCATGTCGTTGCTCGGGGGAGTCCTGCAGAATCCTCAGTTTTCGGTTAGGGTCTGCCCATGCAGATATCGAAACTGGAAATGCGCATCCTGATGGTGATCGCGGTCGTTGTGGTCGGCATCCTGGCCGTGGTGATCGTGCCACGCCTGGCCGGGTCCGCTCCCGCTGCCCAAACCGCCGTCACCCGGGTGACTCCGACCCCGAGCCCAACCGTCGTTCCCGCCCCGACTCCGACGCCAACCGCGCAGACCGAGCAGCAGATTCTCGACAACATCGTGGTCAGCACCGTGAGCGTTTACAGCGTGCTGGTCTGCGACAGCCTCGAGGAATACGCCACCCTGAGCATTCCCGCGATCATCACCCAGGTGCTCGCCGAATATCCGACCACAGGTTTGACAGAGCAATCCCGTCAGATCATGGCCGAGCGTGTGCTCACCGAATCCACCGCGAAGAGCTGCCCCGACCAGAGCCCGCGCGTGGCCGCCGGCATCAGCCAGGGCTAGCCGCGAAAATCGTTCGAAAGCGGATGCCCGCGGCCGGCCGGCCGCCGTCATTCGCTTGAATACCGAACGACACGCCGAGCGCGACACGCCCGGGTTGCATGTAATGGCAACAGTGTGGCAGACTCTTCTAGTTCAACACTTTCGGCATGCGCGTGCGCAGTCGGAATCACTGCCAGGCAGTGCATAGTCGCGTCACAGTCTTTCGAAAAACACATCGTCGAAAGAGCGTTGATTGCAGGCTAGGCCGCAGGGAGCAGAGCGCAGCATAAATCAACGAACTGGTTGGCGTGGGTAAAACCGTGCCGTCCCCCAGGGTCTGCTTCTGGGAGTCGACGTTGACGATGAGCGTCGGTCATTCGGCGTGAAATCGAAATTGACATATGAACAGTGGTGCTAATAGCAGCAGTGCTACTACGGCGTCCAATGCAACCTCGGCAAATCGTGCCGTTGTCTGTAAGACGCCTCGACAGAGAGAGAGTTCGACATGGCGGGACAGAAGATCCGCATTCGACTTAAGTCGTATGACCACGAGGTCATCGACATTTCGGCGCGCAAGATCGTCGACACAGTGACCCGTGCGGGCGCTACAGTCGTCGGCCCGGTGCCGCTTCCGACCGAGAAGAACGTGGTGTGTGTCATCCGTTCCCCTCACAAGTACAAGGACAGCCGGGAGCACTTTGAAATGCGCACCCACAAGCGTCTGATCGACATCATTGACCCGACCCCGAAGGCTGTTGACTCGCTCATGCGCCTCGACCTCCCGGCCGACGTCAACATCGAGATCAAGCTCTAGGGCCCGCGATGTCTTACTCCGATACCAAGACCACCAAGGGTCTCCTCGGCAAGAAGCTCGGCATGACCCAGGTGTGGGACGAGAACAACAAGCTTGTTCCCGTTACCGTCATCGAGATCGCGCCGAACGTTGTCACGCAGATTCGTACTAAGGCCGTCGACGGCTACAACGGCGTTCAGATCGCCGCTGGCCCCATCGACCCGCGCAAGGTCAACAAGCCCCTTGCCGGTCACTTCGACAAGGCCGGCGTCACGCCGCGTCGCCACATCACTGAGCTCCGCACCGCGGACGCCGCTGACTACAACCTGGGCCAGGAGCTCACCGTTGACGGTGTCTTCGCTGCCGGCACCAAGGTTGATGTCATGGGCACCAGCAAGGGTAAGGGTTTCGCCGGTGTTATGAAGCGTCACAACTTCAAGGGTGTTTCCTCCTCTCACGGTTCGCACCGCAACCACCGCAAGCCCGGTTCCATCGGTGCTTCCTCGACTCCGAGCCGTGTCTTCAAGGGCATGCGCATGGCCGGTCGTATGGGTGGCGAGCGCGTAACCGTGCTGAACCTCAAGGTGCACGCTATTGACGCCGACAAGGGCCTCATGCTCGTCAAGGGTGCCGTTCCCGGTGCTCGTGGCCGTCTCGTATTCGTTCGCAACGCAGTGAAGGGAGCCTAGTCACTATGGCTACAGCACTCGACATCATTGACGCCAAGGGCAAGAAGGCAGGCTCTGCCGA
Organism: Cryobacterium sp. TMT1-3; assembly: GCF_004402315.1. NCBI lineage: Bacteria > Bacillati > Actinomycetota > Actinomycetes > Micrococcales > Microbacteriaceae > Cryobacterium > Cryobacterium sp. TMT1-3. The sequence goes on along the minus strand of NZ_SOFW01000030.1, from coordinate 249,778 downwards.
GCTTCCCGACGAGCTCTTCGACGTTCCCGCCAACATCCCCCTCATCCACCAGGTCGTTGTCGCGCAGCTGGCTGCCGCACGCCAGGGAACGAGCAAGGTCAAGCGCCGTGGAGAAGTTTCCGGTGCCGGCCGCAAGCCGTTCAAGCAGAAAGGAACCGGTCGCGCTCGTCAGGGCTCGATCCGTGCTCCCCAGATGACCGGTGGTGGAATCGTCCACGGACCGACCCCGCGCAGCTACGACCAGCGCACCCCGAAAAAGATGATCGCCGCAGCCCTCAAGGGTGCATTGAGCGACCGCGCCCGCGGTGGCCGCCTGCACATCGTCGAGGCACTGTTCACGGCTGAGACCCCCAACACGAAGGTTGCCCTGGAGCTGCTCACGCAGATCGCCACGAGCAAGCACGTGCTGGTCGTTCTCGAGCGTACCGACGAGACCACGTTGCGCAGCATTCGCAACATCCCGACGGTGCACATCCTCTCGTGGGATCAGCTCAACGCCTATGACGTGCTCGTCAGCGACGACATCGTCTTCACCACCGGCGCGTTCAACGCGTTCGTGGAGAGCAAGACCAAGAAGGAAGAGGTGGCCGCATAATGACTATCGCGACCAACAAGGACCCCCGCGACATCATCATCTCTCCGGTTGTCTCTGAGAAGAGCTACGGCCTGATTGACGAGGGTAAGTACACCTTCATCGTTGACCCCCGCTCGAACAAGACGGAGATCAAGCTCGCGATCGAAAAGATCTTCAAGGTGCAGGTCGCTTCGATCAACACCCTGAACCGCGTGGGCAAGACTCGCCGCACCAAGTTCGGCATGGGCAAGCGCAAGGACACCAAGCGTGCCATTGTCACGCTCAAGTCTGGCTCCATCGACATCTTCACGGCCGTCGGCTAAGCGACAGGCAGAGGGATAACTAATGGCTATTCGTAAGTACAAGCCCACGACCCCGGGTCGACGCGGTTCATCCGTTGCCGACTTCGCGGAGATCACACGTTCCACCCCGGAAAAGTCGCTTCTGCGTCCGCTCCACAAGACCGGTGGACGTAACAACCAGGGCCGCATCACGACCCGTCACATCGGTGGTGGACACAAGCGCCAGTACCGCGTGATCGACTTCAAGCGCAACGACAAGGACGGCGTCAACGCCCGCGTCGCTGAAATTGAATACGACCCGAACCGCACGGCGCGCATCGCGCTCCTGCACTTCATCGACGGCACGAAGCGTTACATCATCGCGCCGAACAAGCTCGCACAGGGCGACATCATCGAGTCGGGAGCCGGGGCTGACATCAAGCCCGGCAACAACCTGCCGTTGAAGAACATCCCCACCGGTACCATCATTCACGCGATCGAGCTGCGTCCGGGTGGTGGCGCCAAGATGGCCCGCTCCGCCGGTTCGTCGGTTCGTCTCGTCGCGAAGGAGGGCGTCTACGCCCAGCTTCGTCTGCCGTCTGGTGAAATCCGCAACGTGGATGCTCGCTGCCGCGCGACGATCGGCGAGGTCGGCAACGCCGAGCAGTCGAACATCAACTGGGGCAAGGCCGGACGTATGCGCTGGAAAGGCGTTCGCCCGACCGTTCGTGGTGTTGCCATGAACCCGGTCGATCACCCGCACGGTGGTGGTGAGGGTAAGACGTCCGGTGGACGTCACCCCGTCAGCCCCTGGGGCCAGAAGGAAGGGCGCACCCGCCACCCGAATAAGGAAAGCGACAAGCTCATTGTTCGTCGCCGCACCGTCGGCAAGAAGCGTAAGTAGGAGTAGACGATGCCAAGAAGTCTTAAGAAAGGCCCTTTCGTTGACGACCACCTGCTTCGCAAGGTGTTCGCGGCGAACGAAGCCAAGAGCAAGAACGTAATCAAGACCTGGTCGCGCCGCTCGATGATCATCCCCGACATGCTCGGACACACCATCGCAGTGCACGACGGACGCAAGCACATCCCGGTGTTCGTCACCGAGAGCATGGTCGGCCACAAGCTCGGCGAGTTTGCGCCCACCCGCACCTTCCGTGGACACGTGAAGGACGACAAGAAGGGCCGTCGCCGCTAACGCGGGGACGTGAAGGAGGAGAAGAAATGGTGGAGTCGATCGCACGCGTGCGTCACATCCGCGTTACCCCCCAGAAGGCTCGTCGCGTTGTCAACATGATCCGCGGCAAGCAGGCGCATGAAGCGCTGGGAATTCTGAAGTTCGCGCCGCAGGGCGCGAGCGATCCGGTGTACAAGCTGGTGGCCTCGGCCATCGCCAACGCCCGGGTCAAGGCAGATGCAGCCAACACGTATCTGGACGAGCAGGACCTGTTCATCAGCCGGGCATTCGTTGACGAGGGTACGACCCTCAAGCGTTTCCAGGCTCGTGCCCAGGGTCGCGCATTCGAAATCAAGAAGCGCACCAGCCACATCACGGTTGTGCTCACCACTCCTGAGGAGGGTACGAAGTAATGGGTCAGAAAGTAAATCCCTATGGCTTCCGTCTGGGAATCACCACCGATCACGTATCGCGTTGGTTCTCCGACTCGACCAAGCCGGGTCAGCGCTACGCTGACTTTGTTGCAGAAGACGTCAAGATCCGTCGCCTGCTGAGCACCAGCCTTGACCGTGCCGGCGTCAGCCGCATCGAGATCGAGCGCACTCGTGACCGTGTTCGCGTTGACATTCACACCGCCCGTCCGGGCATTGTGATCGGTCGCCGCGGCGCGGAGGCCGAGCGCATCCGCTCTGACCTTGAGAAGCTCACCGCCAAGCAGATTCAGCTGAACATCCTCGAGGTCAAGAACCCCGAGCAGGATGCCCAGCTGGTCGCGCAGGGTATCGCCGAGCAGCTCTCCGCTCGTGTGGCGTTCCGCCGCGCGATGCGTAAGGGTCTGCAGGGTGCACAGCGCGCCGGCGCCAAGGGTGTTCGCATCCAGGTGTCCGGTCGTCTGGGTGGCGCCGAAATGAGCCGCAGCGAGTTCTACCGCGAAGGCCGTGTGCCCCTGCACACCCTGCGCGCGAACATCGACTACGGCTTCTACGAAGCCAAGACCACCTTCGGCCGTATCGGCGTGAAGGTCTGGATCTACAAGGGCGACATCACCAACAAGGAACTCGCTCGCGAGCAGGCCAACGCTAAGTCGTCCCGCCCCGAGCGTCGTGACGATCGACCGCGCCGTGCACCTCGTGCAGATGCTCCGGCAGCGGCACCGGTCGCAGCAGGAGTTGAGGCTAAATAATGTTGATTCCACGTAGAGTCAAGCACCGCAAGCAGCACCACCCGGGTCGCACCGGCCACGCTACCGGTGGCACCACGGTGTCCTTCGGTGAGTACGGCATCCAGGCGCTGACCCCCGCGTATGTGACCAACCGTCAGATCGAGTCCGCTCGTATCGCCATGACGCGTCACATCAAGCGTGGCGGAAAGGTGTGGATCAACATCTACCCCGACCGCCCGCTGACCAAGAAGCCTGCCGAAACCCGCATGGGTTCCGGTAAGGGTTCGGTCGAGTGGTGGGTTGCCAACGTCAAGCCGGGTCGCGTTCTGTTCGAGCTCAGCGGTGTCACCGACGCCGTTGCGAAAGAGGCGCTGACCCGCGCTATTCACAAGCTGCCCCTCAAGGCACGCATCATCAAGCGCGAGGAGGGCGACGCATAATGGCGATCGGAACCAAGGAGCTCGCCCCAGTCGAGCTCGATACTTTTGACAATGAAAAGCTGTTCGAAGAGCTGAAGAAGGCCAAGGAAGAGCTGTTCAACCTGCGCTTCCAGTCGGCCACCGGTCAGCTCGAGAGCCACGGCCGTCTCCGCGCGGTCAAGCGCGACATCGCTCGCATCTACACGGTCCTCCGTGAGCGCGAGCTGGGCATTCGTGCCACGCCGGTCGCAGCCCCGGCTCCGGCCAAGGCTGAGAAGGCCGACAAGAAGACCAAGAAGGCCAAGGCCGCAGTGGAGTCCACCGACGACGCTGCAGCTGAGACCGTCGAGACGAAGGAGGCCTAGTCATGGCGAAGACTGACGAAACGGTCGTCGCGGGCGAAGCCACCGAGCTCGTACGCGGTTACCGCAAGACGCTGCGTGGTTACGTGACCAGCGACAAGATGAACAAAACCATCATTGTCGTGGTCGAAGACCGCGTGAAGCACCCGTTGTACGGTAAGGTCATCCGCCGTACATCCAAGCTGAAGGCGCACGACGAGGCGAACTCCGCCGGCATCGGCGACCTTGTCCTGATCAGTGAGACCCGTCCGCTCAGCGCTTCCAAGCGCTGGCGCCTGGTCGAGATTCTTGAGAAGGCCAAGTAAGCCTCGCGCTTACTTGACGTAAAGGAGTTATAAAGTGCTTCAGCAAGAATCACGAGTCAAAGTTGCCGACAACACCGGTGCCAAGGAACTCTTGACCATCCGCGTTCTCGGTGGCTCCGGCCGTCGTTACGCCGGCCTGGGCGACGTCATCGTCGCCACGGTCAAGGATGCAATCCCGGGCGGCAACGTCAAGAAGGGTGACATCGTCAAAGCTGTCATCGTTCGCACCAAGAAGGAGACCCGTCGTCCAGACGGCTCCTACATCAAGTTCGATGAGAACGCTGCAGTGATCTTGAAGGCAGACGGTGACCCCCGCGGCACCCGAATCTTCGGACCGGTCGGTCGCGAGCTTCGCGACAAGAAGTTCATGAAGATCATCTCGCTGGCACCGGAGGTTATTTAATCATGGCCAGAATCAAAAAGGGTGACCTCGTTCAGGTCATCAGCGGCCGCAGCCAGGCTCGCGGCGGAGACCGTGGCAAGCAGGGCAAGATCATCTCCGTCGACGTCGAGAAGAACCGTGTCCTCGTTGAGGGCATCAACTTCGTGACCAAGCACGTTCGCGTCGGCCAGACCCAGCGCGGCACCAAGACGGGCGGCATCGAGACCTTCGAAGCCCCCATCCACGTGTCCAACGTTGCGATCGTCGACCCGGAGACCAAGAAGCCGACGCGCGTCGGCTTCCGCCAGGAAGAGGTAATGAAGGACGGCGTCACCAAGACGGTCCGCATTCGTTACGCCAAGAAGTCAGGGAAGGACCTCTAATGACTGACACCGCAGTTGTTGAAGGCACTGAGGGCGTCGCGCCCGTCAAGGCCCTGCCGCGTCTGAAGCAGAAGTACCGCGATGAGATCAGTGCCAAGCTCTCCGAGGAACTCGGCTTCACCAACGTGCACCGCATCCCCACCCTGACGAAGATCGTCGTCAACATGGGTGTCGGCGAAGCAGCACGCGACGGCAAGGTGATGGACGGTGCGGTTTCTGACCTCACCAAGATCACCGGCCAGAAGCCGCAGGTCACCAAGGCCCGCAAGTCCATCGCGCAGTTCAAACTGCGTGAGGGACAGCCCATTGGCGCCCACGTCACACTTCGTGGCGACCGCATGTGGGAGTTCCTGGACCGGCTGCTCAGCCTGGCCCTTCCGCGTATCCGTGACTTCCGCGGTCTGTCCGACAAGCAGTTCGATGGTGCGGGCAACTACACCTTCGGCCTGACCGAGCAGGTCATGTTCCACGAGATCGACCAGGACCGCATCGACCGCGTTCGCGGTATGGACATCACGGTCGTCACGACCGCGAAGACCAACGATGAGGGTCGCGCGCTGCTCAAGGCGCTCGGCTTCCCGTTCAAGTCGGACGACGCTAAGAAGTAGTTCCTCACTACGCAGGAACATTTTCAACTAGAGTTGGGAGCTTGCGCTTGCAGGCTCCCAGCCCCGGTTGGACTCGCTCGCCGAGAAATCGCGGGCGCACAGAGATTTTCACCCCGGAAGCCGATCAACCGATCGGTTTCCTCACCACCACAGGTCGTCATTCGTGTAACGGATGGGCGAAACCAGGCGAGAAAGGCACCACAAAATGACAATGACAGATCCGGTCGCAGACATGCTGACCAGACTGCGCAACGCGAACTCGGCGTACCACGACACCGTGTCGATGCCGCATAGCAAATTGAAAGCGCACATCGCTGACATCCTCAAGGCTCAGGGTTACATCTCCGCCTGGACCGTCAAAGATGCAACAGTAGGCAAGACCCTCACGCTGGACCTCAAGTTCGGTCCGAACCGTGAGCGTTCCATCGTAGGCATCAAGCGGGTCTCCAAGCCCGGCCTGCGCGTGTACGCAAAGTCGACCGAGATCCCCACGGTTCTCGGCGGCCTCGGCGTTGCCATCCTGTCCACCTCCAGCGGTCTGCTCACCGACCGCCAGGCTGAGAAGAAGGGCGTAGGCGGAGAAGTTCTCGCCTACGTGTGGTAACTGAGAATGTCACGTATTGGAAGACTCCCCATCCCGATCCCTGCTGGGGTAACGGTTGTGGCTGACGGCCAGGCCGTCTCCGTCAAGGGCCCGAAGGGCGAGCTCTCGCTCGTCGTTTCCAACCCCATCTCGGTGTCGATCGAGGACGGTCACGTTCTCGTCACCCGTCCGAACGACGAACGCCAGTCGCGTTCGCTGCACGGTCTGACCCGCACCCTGATCAACAACCAGATCATCGGCGTAACCGTTGGTTACTCCAAGGGTCTTGAAATCGTCGGTACCGGTTACCGCGCGGCGCAGAAGGGCACCTCCGTTGAGTTCGCCCTCGGCTTCTCGCACCCGGTCGTCGTCGAGCCGCCCGTCGGCATCGTTCTGACCGTGGAGAGCGTCAACAAGCTCACGGTCAGCGGAATCGACAAGCAGGCCGTCGGCGAGGTTGCCGCCAACATCCGTAAGATTCGCAAGCCAGAGCCCTACAAGGGCAAGGGTGTGCGTTACGCCGGCGAGATTGTTCGCCGCAAGGCCGGAAAGAGCGGTAAGTAACCATGGGACTCGGAACTAGAGGCAAGAGCAAGGCCGCAGCCCGCGGACGTCGACACACACGTCTTCGCAAGAAGATCGAGGGAACGGCGCTTCGCCCGCGCCTCGTTGTCACGCGCTCGGCTCGCCACGTATTCGTGCAGGTCGTCGACGACAGCAAGGGTTTCACCCTTGCGTCGGCATCCACGCTCGAAACGGACTTGCGCACCTTCGATGGTGACAAGACCGCCAAGGCCCGCAAGGTCGGTGAGCTTGTTGCTGAGCGTGCGAAAGCCGCCGGCATCGAAGCCGTTGTATTTGACCGTGGTGGCAGCAAGTACGCAGGACGCGTCGCAGCCATCGCCGAGGGAGCTCGAGAGGGTGGATTGAACCTGTGAGCACTGAAAAGATCGAAACCACAGCACCTGTTGCTGCCGTTGCCGAGGCACCGGTTGAAACCGCTGCTTCCACGACCCCGCCGCAGAACGAGCCCCGCGAGGCTCGTCGTGGTGGACGTGAGCGCAACCCGAACAAGGACCGCGGAAGCCGCGATGCCGACAAGAGCCAGTTCCTGGAGCGCGTCGTCACCATCAACCGCGTGTCGAAGGTCGTCAAGGGTGGTCGTCGCTTCAGCTTCACCGCTCTCGTCGTCGTCGGCGACGGTAACGGCCTGGTTGGCGTTGGATACGGTAAGGCCCGTGAGGTCCCGACCGCTATCTCCAAGGGCGTTGAAGAAGCGAAGAAGAACTTCTTCCGCGTTCCTCGCGTCGGACTGACCATCCCGCACCCCGTGCAGGGTGAAGCTGCAGCCGGTGTCGTTCTGCTTCGTCCGGCAGCAGCAGGTACCGGCGTTATCGCCGGTGGCCCGGTGCGCGCCGTACTCGAATGCGCTGGCATCCACGACGTGCTGAGCAAGTCGCTCGGTTCGTCGAACACCATCAACATCGTGCACGCCACGGTCGAGGCCCTGCACCAGCTCGAAGAGCCGCGTGCGGTTGCGGCTCGCCGTGGCCTCGCCTACGAAGACGTCGCTCCGGCCCGTTTTCTTCGTGCCGACGCTGCTGCAGCTGCAGCGGCCGCAACCGCGAAGGCAGGTGCCTGATGGCCCAGCTGAAGATCACACAGATCAAGTCCAAAATTAGTGAGAAGCAGAACCAGCGCGACACTCTTCGCAGCCTGGGTCTGCGACGCATTGGCGCCGTCACGATCCGCGAGGACAACTCGCAGAACCGTGGCTACGTCAACACCGTCGCTCACCTCGTAAAGGTCGAGGAGATTGACTAATGGCTGACGAGAAGGAAGCTACCCAGGTAGCGGACAAGCCCGCCACGAAGAAGGCTGCTGCCCCCAAAAAGGCCGCAGCACCGAAGAAGGCCGCTGCCCCTGAAAAGGCCGCTGTTGCAGCAGAGCCCACCGAGCCCCGCGAGCACGTGCTGAAGGTACACCACCTTCGCCCGGCTCCCGGAGCGAAGAAGGCCCGCCAGCGCGTTGGCCGTGGTGAAGGATCCAAGGGTAAGACCGCGGGTCGAGGCACCAAGGGAACGAAGGCACGCTACACCGTGCGCGTCGGCTTCGAGGGTGGGCAGATGCCTCTGCACATGCGCACCCCGAAACTGCGTGGATTCAAGAACCCGTTCCGCGTCGAGTACCAGGTTGTCAACCTGGAAAAGCTCGAACTGCTCTACCCGAACGGCGGCGATGTCACCATTGCCAGCCTGATCGCCAAGGGTGCAGTTCGTGACAACGAAAAAGTCAAGGTTCTCGGAACCGGTGAAATTACCGTTAAGCTGAACGTGACGGTCGACAAGGTCTCTGCTTCCGCTGAGCAGAAAATTGTCGCCGCGGGTGGATCTGTAAAGTAAGTCCGTAGACGCTCAATCGAGCTTGTCGAATCCGTCAACGAGTAAATCGTTTGGTGTGATTCGACAAGCTCGATCGCTTTAAGACGACCTGTGCGGGTCGATCTGCGTAAAAATCTGGAGGCCTTTTTGTTTAGCGCCATTGCGCGGATCTTCCGCACACCCGACCTTCGCAAGAAGATCGGCTTCACCCTGGGCATCATTGCTCTGTTCCGTCTGGGCTCGTTCATTCCGGCCCCGTTCGTGGACTTCGGCAACGTGCAACTGTGTCTGGCAGCCAATCAGGGCACGAGTGGCCTCTACGAGCTCGTCAACCTCTTCAGCGGTGGCGCCCTGCTCCAGCTCAGCGTTTTCGCGCTCGGCATCATGCCGTACATCACGGCCTCGATCATCGTGCAGCTGCTGCGCGTGGTCATCCCACACTTCGACACCCTCTATAAGGAGGGTGCCGCCGGTCAGAGCACCCTGACCCAGTACACCCGGTACCTCACCATTGCCCTCGGAATCCTGCAGTCGACCACGCTGATCACGGTGGCTCGCAGCGGCGCGCTGTTCGGCACATCCGCCAGCACCGAATGCACGCAGCTGATCACCAACGACGCCTGGTACGCGATCATGCTCATGGTGATCACCATGACCGCCGGCACCGGCGTCATCATGTGGATGGGTGAGCTCGTCACCGAACGCGGCGTCGGCAACGGCATGTCGCTCATGATCTTCGTCTCGATCGCCGCACTCTTCCCCGGCTCGTTGACCGCGATCGGCCAGCAGCAGGGCTTCGACACACTCATCATCGTGTTGATCGTGGGAGTTCTGGTGGTCGCCGGCGTGGTCTTCGTTGAGCAGTCGCAGCGGCGAATCCCGGTGCAGTACGCCAAACGCATGGTCGGGCGCCGTACCTACGGCGGCAACAACACCTACATACCGATCAAGGTCAACATGGCCGGCGTCATCCCGGTCATCTTCGCCTCCTCGCTGCTCTACCTGCCGGCCCTGCTCGCGCAGTTCAACCAGCCGGCCGCCGGCCAGGAAGCCCCGGCCTGGGTGGTCTGGATCTCACAGAACCTCACCGGTGGCGACCAGCCGCTCTACATGGCCATGTACTTCCTGCTCATCATCGGCTTCACCTACTTCTACGTGGCCATCACGTTCAACCCCGAAGAGGTCGCCGACAACATGAAGAAGTACGGCGGGTTCATTCCCGGCATCCGGGCCGGCCGCCCGACCGCCGAGTACCTCGACTTCGTGTTGACCCGCATCACCCTGCCAGGCTCGATCTACCTGGGCCTGATCGCGCTCATCCCGCTCATCGCTTTCTCGTTGATCGGCGCCGACCAGAACTTCCCGTTCGGCGGCGCGAGCATTCTCATCGTCGTCGGGGTGGGGCTCGAGACGGTCAAGCAGATCGACTCGCAACTGCAACAGCGACACTATGAGGGGCTTCTTAAATGACGCGCTTACTACTGATCGGCCCGCCCGGCGCGGGCAAGGGCACCCAAGCCGAGCGTCTCGCTCTCGCCTTCAACGTTCCGGCCATTTCCACCGGCGACATCTTTCGGTACAACGTGACCAACAACACCCCGCTGGGGCTGGAGGTCAAATCGTTCATGGATGCCGGCGCCTACGTTCCCGACAGCCTCACCAACGCGATCGTCGCCGACCGACTGAAAGAAGCGGATGCCGCCAGCGGCTTTCTGCTCGACGGCTACCCGCGCACGACCGACCAGGTTGCTGAGCTGGACCGTCTCCTTGTCGCCGAGGGCACCCAGCTCGACGTGGTCGTGCTGATCACCGCCGACACCGACGAGGTCGTCGCGCGTCTGCTCAAGCGGGCTGCCGAGCAGGGCCGTGCGGATGACACGGCCGAGGTCATCCGGCACCGTCTCGACGTCTACGCCGAGCAGACCGCCCCGCTCATCGATGTCTACAGCACCCGCGGCGTCGTCGTCACCATCGACGGCCTCGGCGCCGTTGAAGCGGTCACCGACCGCATTCTCGCCGCGCTGGCCGAACGTGGCCTTCGCGCCAGCACCACCACGCTTTAAACCGCTCCACCCTTCGGGCCGGGCCTCACGGCTCGGCCCATCACCATGTGAACAATCATAAAAATATCGCTCCCCTCTTCGGAGCTAGTCTGTGGGAAACCAGTGAGTCTTCGACGTTCCATCTACAAGAACCCGGCCCAGCTTCGCCTCATGGTGGCACCGGGCCTGGCGACCGCGGCATCACTCGTGGCTGCCCGCTCGGCCATGGTCATCGGCGCGACGACCCTCGACCTCGACGCCGCGGCTGAGGCCGCCATCGTCGCGCTCGGCGGCAAGCCCAACTTCAAACTCGAAGAGGGCTACCATCACACCGTGTGCGCGTCGGTCAACGACGACGTCGTGCACGGCATCCCCTCCGATCGCCGCCTCGGTGCCGGAGACATCGTCTCGATCGACAGTGGAGCGATCATCGAGGGCTGGAACGGTGATGCCGCGTTCAGCTACGTGATTCCCGACGCAAGCCGGCCTGAGCTCGTCGCCGAACGCCAGAAACTGTCCGATGTGACCGAACAGTCACTGTGGCACGGCATTGCCCGCCTGCACACCGCCCGTCACCTCAATGAGGTCGGCGAAGCCATCGAAGACTACGTCGAATCTCAGGGCACCTACGGAATCCTCACCGACTATGTCGGTCACGGTATCGGCCGCTCCATGCACGAGGCTCCGCCGGTGTTCAATTACCGTGTGCGTCAGAAGGGCCCCGACGTGAAGCCCGGCCTGGTCGTCGCCATCGAGCCAATGATTGTGCTCGGTTCCATCGACACGTACACCCGCGACGATGACTGGACCGTCGCCACAAGCGACGGTAAGGCCGCCGCGCACTGGGAACACAGCGTTGCGGTGCACAAGGACGGCATCTGGGTGCTCACCGCTGAGGACGGCGGAGCCGCGGGGCTGGCCCAGTTCGGCATCGTGCCCGTTCCCATCCCGTAACTGATCCATCAGATGCACGAGCTCGTCGATGAAGCTCGCGAAGTCGGGGGACCGGTGTACCAGCCGCTGCACGTCTTTGCGATCGGCGAACACCTCGACGAACTGGTCGAACACCACTTGGAATGACGAGCGTCCGGCGGCGCTGAACGCGATCATCGCGACGACCGTGACCCGGTTCTCACCCCAGTCCATCGGCACGTCGTTCAGCACGATCGCGATGGACGTGCGCAGAGCGGTCATCTCCATAGCGTGGGGCACCGCGAGATTGTCGGTGAACGCGGTCGACGACATCCGTTCACGGGCGAGGGCGCCGTCGACGTAGGCCTGGGTGATGATGCCGTGCTCGCGCATCCGCTCGCCGAGGGCGCGAATCATGGCCGCGGCGTCGCCGGGATAGAAGTTGCGCAGAAACAGACCCGCGTCGAAGAAGCGCAGCAATTCGTCTTTGATCAGGGTAAGGCGTCCGCTGCGGCGCATCCGGCTGACGAACTGGCGAATGTTGCTCACGTCGACCTCGGTTAGGAACGGATGGATCACGAGCGCCCCGTCGACTGGACGGGGCGGCTCGATCGTGGTCAGCACGAGCGGTGCATCGAGCCGTTCCCAGTCCACGTCAGCGCGCGTGATGACGCCGACGACGTCGAGGTCGGTGCCAAGCGTGCCCTCGATACGGCCCCGCAGTACCGCCTGCAGATCGTAGTAATTCGGGCAGACCAGCACCGTGCGCACCGGCTGCTCCTGCCGTTGCTGCTGCTCGAGGTGGGCGCCGACGTGCATCGCGATGTAGGCGATCTCGTCGTCGTTGATCAGGATCTGCTCGTGCCGCTGCAGTTCGCTCGCGATGTAGACAGCGAGTTCATAGGTCATCGGATACGACGTCTTCATCGAGCGCGCGAGCGGGTTGCGCGAGAACGAACTCTGTCCGGCCCGGTCGATGAGGTTGCGCACGTGCAGGGTGAGGCGGGCGATGAAATCCTCGTCGGTCAGATCGACGAGATACTCAGCGCTGGCCCTGGCCACGATGCGGCGCACGACCGCGAGATCCTCAGGGCGTGCGAAAGCGGATGCCGTCGCGCGCGCCGGCAGGTCGTGTCCCGGCGCGAGCACCCGGGTGCGCAGAAGTACGGCGAGGTAGTCGAGCTCGGCCGCCTCGAGCGCAACGTCGAAGTGCGTGGTGATGAGGCCGGCCAGGGTCCTCGCCAGTTCCTGCCGAGCGCCGGCCGGCGGGGGACCGGCCGGCGGGGTCGGGGACGCTGCAGGCCTCAGTTTGCGGGCCCGGTCGACGGCGATGGTGAGGTGCAGCAGCACACCGTCAGTGCCGAACTCGTTGATGAAATAGCCCGAGGTGGCGAGGTGGGCGAGCAGGTCGGTTTTGAAGGCGCCCAGTTGATGGGAGTCGAACTCGCGCGAGATCGCGGCAAGCTCGAGGACCCCCCGCTTGCTCTCCTCCCGGAACATGCGCCCGAGCAACCGCCGACGATCAGTCTCCGAGCCAGCCAGCCCCACGATGCTGCCGTGCCGGGTCACCTCCAATCCCGACCCGGGCAACAGCGCGCGCAGCCGCACCAGGTCGGCCTCAATGGTGGAGTCACTCACGAACAGGTCCGCAGCCAGGGCGTAGAGGTCGAGCCCGCCGGTGCCTTCGAAACCCATGCTGTCGGTGAGTCGCCGCACGAGCTGGTACACCCGGTTCTGCGGTGAATCCGTCGTCTCCGGGGGCGGAGTCTGCGCGAACGTGGCGTACGCGGTGCGGTTCAGACGGTATCCGAACGGTCCGGACTCGATCACGGCGAGCGGATGCGCCGCCGCCTTCACGTTGGTGACGTAACTGCGCACACTGCGCCGCGTGACCCCGAGCGCATCGGCGAGTTCACCGGCCGTGACCCAGGCAGGCGTGCGCACCAGGTAATCCAGCATTCTCGCCTGCTTGTCGGCCATGATCGCACCCCGTGTCCGTCTGTTCCGCGACCATTGTGCCCACCATTCGGGCCCCAGGGGCCCTTTCCGGGGGTGCGGAAATTCTGATCTTGGAGTAATTCTCAACAATTTGACAGGATCGCAAGCGTCGGAAGGCGAATCGATGAAGATTCTGGTGGTGTGCGGAGCTGGTGCGTCGAGCACGTTCGTGGCGCTTCGCCTGCGACGCAGCGCCACCCTGCGCGGCCTCACCGCCTCGGTGACCGCCATCACCGAAGCGGACCTGCTCGTGCGCCTCGCCGCCGCCGTCGCCCACACCCCGGTCGATGTCGTACTGGTCGGCCCGCACCTCGCGCCCGCCTTTCCGGCCATCGCTCAGCAATGCGCCGAACACGGAGCGCTGGCTCGACTCCTGCCCACCACGATCTTCACCGACCGAGACGGTGAGACCGCACTCGACCTGATCCTCGCGGCGATGGGCCAACCCGAACAACCCAGCCAGACAACAACGACAAGAGAGGTCTTGAAATGACGACGACATCAGCCGACCCGCAGCGCCCAGGTACACGCGTGCACGTGCAGCGCTTCGGCACCTTTTTGAGCGGCATGGTCATGCCGAACATCCCCGCGTTCATTGCCTGGGGACTCATCACCGCCCTGTTCATCTCGACCGGCTGGCTGCCCAACGGCATCCTCGGCGGTTTCGGTGATGCCGACGCCATCGGCTGGCAGGGCGCCGCCACCGCACTGGCCGCCAACGAAGACGGCTCGACCTTCCCGCAATATGTCGGCCTGGTCGGCCCGATGATCACCTACCTGCTGCCCCTGCTGATCGCCAACACCGGCGGTCGCATGGTCTACGACACCCGCGGCGGCGTCATCGCCACGATCGCCACTATGGGTGTCATCGTCGGTAGCCAGATCCCGATGTTCATCGGCGCCATGATCGTCGGCCCGCTCGCCGCCTGGCTGCTCAAAAAGGTCGACTCCATCTGGGACGGCAAGATCAAGCCCGGCTTCGAGATGCTCATCGACAACTTCTCGGCCGGCATTCTCGGCGCGCTGCTCGCGATCGGGGCCTTCTTCGGAATCGCGCCGGTGGTGACCTGGCTGAGCAGCATGCTCGAGGCCGGGGTGGACTGGCTGATCAACGCCGGCCTGCTGCCGCTCGCGAGCATCCTGATCGAACCGGGCAAGGTGCTGTTCCTCAACAACGCCATCAATCACGGCGTGCTCACCCCGCTCGGGGTGCAGCAGGTCGAAGAGAGCGGCAAGTCGCTGCTGTTTCTGCTCGAGGCCAACCCCGGCCCCGGCCTCGGCATTCTGCTGGCGTACACGTTCTTCGGACTCGGCATCGCCAAGGCGAGCGCCCCCGGCGCCATCATCATCCAGTTCCTCGGCGGCATTCACGAGATCTATTTCCCCTACGTGCTGATGAAGCCCCTCCTCATCCTCGCTGCGATCGGCGGCGGCATGACCGGCGTCGCCGTCAACGTGGCGTTCCAGACCGGGCTGCGTGCTCCAGCCTCACCCGGCAGTATCTTCGCGGTGCTGTTCCAGACCGCCCCCGACAGCTATTTCGGGGTGATTCTCTCGGTGGCCGCCGCCGCCGGGGTGTCGTTCCTGATCGCGGCCGTCATTCTGCGGGCCAGCCGCAAGCGTGACCTCGCGGCCGGCAGCACCGGCGACCTCGGTGCCGCCGTCGCGCAAACCGAGGCCTACAAGGGCAAGTCCAGTTCGGTGCTCGGCGGTCTCGCCGGCCAAGCGGATGCCGCCCCCGCGCCGGTCGGTGCCGGTCGCCCGCTGCACAACATCGTGTTCGCCTGCGATGCCGGTATGGGGTCGAGCGCCATGGGCGCCTCCGTGCTGCGCAACAAGATGAAGAAGGCCGGCATCGAGGGCGTCACCGTCGTGAACAAGTCCATCGCCAACCTCGACGGGTCCGCCGACCTGGTCATCACCCACCAGGACCTCACCGACCGGGCACGGAGCAAGTCACCCAACTCGGTGCACGTCTCGGTCGAGAACTTCATGAACAGCCCCCGGTATGACGAGGTGGTCGAGCTGATCAAGTCGAACGACAACGAGGTGACCCGGTGACGCAGAACATCCTCGCGCGCAGCAACGTGGTGGCCGAAGGCACGGCCACCACCAGGGACGAGGCCATTCGCGAAGCCGGAGCCCTGCTGGTGGACTCCGGCGCGGTGCGGCCCGACTACATCGACTCCATGTTCGAGCGGGAAGCCTCGGTCAGCACCTACATGGGCAATCTCCTCGCTATTCCGCACGGCACGAACGAGGCCAAGGAGTCGATCCTGCGCTCCTCGCTCTCGCTCGTGCGTTACCCGCAGCCGATCGACTGGAACGGCAAACCGGTGCGGTTCGCCGTCGGCATCGCCGGACTGAACAACGAACACCTCGAGATTCTCTCCAAGGTTGCCATCGTGTTCTCCGACACCGACGAGGTGCAGAAGCTCCTCGACGCCGGGTCGGCCGACGAGATCTTTCAGCTGCTCGAGGAGGTCAACGAAGCATGAAAGCCATCCACTTCGGCGCGGGCAATATCGGGCGGGGATTCGTGGGACTGCTGCTGCACGAGGCCGGCTACGAGGTTGTCTTCGCCGACGTGAACGCGGCGTTGATCGACGCGCTGCAGTCGGCCCCGCGCTACCGGGTGTTCGAGGTCGGCGGCGAGTCGAGCGTGCACGTCGTCGACAGCTTTCGGGCGATCAACAGCGACACGCAATCCGACCAACTCGCCACTGAGATCGCCACGGCCGATATCGTCACCACTGCGGTCGGACCGAATATTCTCAAATTCATCGCTCCGGCCATCGCAGCCGGGTTGGTACGACGGCGGGCGACACTACCGCCGTTGCCGGTGATCGCCTGCGAGAACGCCATCAACGCCACCGACCGGCTGGCCGAACACGTGCTGTCCCACGTGCTTTCGGCCGACCGGGACGCCGTCACCGCCCGGGTGGTGTTCGCCAACACCGCCGTCGACCGCATCGTGCCGGGGCAATCCCCGGATGCCGGCATTGATGTGACCGTGGAGACCTTCGCCGAGTGGGTGATCGAGCGCGGCGGCTTTGCCGGCGCGGTGCCCGACATCGCCGGGGCGACCTTCGTCGACAACCTCGAGCCGTTCATCGAACGCAAGCTGTTCACCGTCAACACCGGGCATGCGACCATCGCGTACTTCGGTCACCTGGCCGGAGCGGCCACAATCAGCGAGGCGCTCGAGCTGTCGGTTGTGCGGGATGCCGCGCGCCGGGTACTCGAGGAGACCTCCGCGCTGCTCGTAGCCAAGCACGGCCTCGACTCGCACGCCCAACGGGCCTACCGGGAGAAGATCCTGACCCGGTTCGAGAACCCGGCCCTGCAGGACACCGTCGTACGGGTGGGTCGGGAGCCGATGCGTAAACTCAGCCGCTTTGAACGGTTCATCGGGCCCGCGGCGGAGCTCGCCGAGGGCGGGACCAATCCGGTCGCCCTGCTCGAAGCCATTCGCGCGGCCTTCCGGTTCGACGTCCCCGGTGATTCGCAGAGCGTCGAACTGCAGCGGATGCTGGCGGGGGAAGCCGCGCCGCGGATTACCGAGGTCGTCTGCGGGCTCGACGGGGGGCATCCGCTCTTCGAAGCGGTCACCCGCGAAATCGCCGCGGCGCAGCGGGTGCGCCACTGAACGAACCCACAGCCGCTCTCCCGGCGCCCCCGACTCCTGCGGCCAAGCCTGCTTGCGCCAAGTCGGGGGCGCTTGCGCCGGCAATTATAGGACTGAATTGCCAAAAGGCAATCTCATACCATAAGATTGATCCTTGGTGTCTGGTGTCGTCTTTCGTGGCGTGTCTGGCATCAATCCCGCATGACCAGCAATCAATACAGAGCGACAGTGAGGGTATGGCCAAAAAAGACGGTGTCATCGAAATCGAGGGCGCAGTAGTCGAAGCTCTGCCCAACGCGATGTTTCGCGTTGAGCTGTCAAACGGCCACCGAGTTCTTGCCCACATCTCGGGCAAGATGCGCCAGCACTACATCCGCATCCTCCCGGAGGACCGCGTGATCGTAGAGCTGAGCCCGTACGACCTGACCCGTGGCCGGATCGTCTACCGCTACAAGTAACGACTGCTGTAAGTAACGGCCCTCGGCATCCCGAGGGTACGAAGACAGCGAAAACAAGGAATCACCATGAAGGTCAAGCCCAGCGTCAAGAAGATCTGTGACAAGTGCAAGGTCATCCGCCGTAACGGCAACGTGATGGTCATCTGTGAGAACCCCCGTCACAAGCAGCGCCAGGGTTAAGTCTCTTTTTCTTCGAGACTGCGCTGCACAACACTGCGCTGCACAACACTGCGCTGCACAACACTGCGCTGCACAACTAAATATTGAATAGCAGTTCCGGGAGCCCGTCACGGGTGACACCATCGGTTGGAGGCCGGTGTACAGGAGCTGCTACAGACCTCCATCACTAACAGGAGACACAATGGCACGTCTAGCCGGCGTCGACATCCCGCGCGATAAGCGCGTGGAAGTTGCATTGACTTACATTTACGGTGTTGGCCGTACGAGGGCCCTCAAGACCCTCGCCGACACTGGAATCGACGGAAACATCCGCGTCAAGGATTTGAGCGACGACCAGCTCGTCCTTCTCCGCGACTACGTCGAGGGTTCCTTCAAGGTTGAGGGTGACCTCCGCCGTGAGGTTGCCGCTGACATCCGCCGCAAGGTTGAAATTGGCAGCTACGAGGGCATTCGCCACCGCAAGGGCCTGCCCGTTCGCGGTCAGCGCACCAAGACCAACGCTCGCACCCGCAAGGGCCCGAAGCGCACCGTAGCCGGCAAGAAGAAGGCGCGCTAGGCCCTCGGCCTAGCCCGCTAACGCCTTTAGGATTCAGGAGAAATTCATGGCACAACCCAAGTCGGCCGTACGGAAGCCGCGTAAGAAAGAAAAGAAGAACGTTGCTGTGGGCCAGGCCCACATCAAGAGCACCTTCAACAACACGATCGTGTCGATCACCGACACGACCGGTGCTGTCATCAGCTGGGCCTCGTCGGGCCAGGTTGGTTTCAAGGGTTCGCGCAAGTCGACTCCCTTCGCCGCACAGCTGGCCGCCGAGTCGGCCGCCCGCCAGGCGCAGGAACACGGAATGAAGAAGGTTGACGTCTTCGTCAAGGGACCCGGCTCAGGCCGCGAGACCGCGATCCGTTCACTGCAGGCCGCCGGCCTCGAGGTCGGTTCGATCAACGACGTAACCCCCCAGGCTCACAACGGATGCCGCCCGCCGAAGCGCCGCCGCGTCTAAAGCACTCGCTGTCATCTCGACGGGCTCTGTCTCGCACTGAGCCCGTCGGGACTCTTTTCTTTCACCTTTTCACTCTCTCGTCATTGCAAGTGTCATATAGCGGACACTTAGCCGAAAGGAATCAACAGTGCTTATTGCACAGCGTCCAACGCTCACCGAAGAGAACATCTCGGAGTTCCGTTCACGGTTCATCATTGAGCCCCTCGAACCCGGCTTCGGCTACACCCTCGGCAACTCGCTTCGCCGTACCCTGCTCTCCTCGATCCCGGGCGCTGCTGTAACCAGCATCCGTATCGATGGCGTGCTGCACGAGTTCAGCACCGTTCCCGGGGTGAAGGAAGATGTCACCGAGATCATCCTGAACATCAAGGGCCTCGTCGTCTCGAGCGAGCACGACGAGCCCATCACCGCGTACCTGCGCAAGCAGGGTGCCGGCCAGGTTACCGCCGCTGACATTTCGGCTCCGGCTGGCGTCGAGGTGCACAACCCGGAACTGGTCATCGCAACCCTCAACGACAAGGCGAAGTTCGAACTCGAACTGACCATTGAGCGTGGCCGTGGTTACGTGTCCAGCACCCAGAACCGCAACGAGTTCTCCGAGGCCGGCCAGATTCCGGTCGACTCGATCTACTCGCCCGTGCTCAAGGTGACCTACCGTGTCGAGGCAACTCGTGCCGGTGAGCGCACCGACTTCGACCGCCTCGTCGTTGACGTGGAGACCAAGTCGGCTATCTCGCCCCGCGACGCCATCGCATCCTCTGGTCGCACCCTGACCGAGCTGTTCGGCCTGGCCCGCGAGCTCAACACCGCCGCTGAGGGCATCGAGATCGGCCCCGCGCCGGTTGACGCCGTGCTCTCGACCGAGCTTTCGATTCCGATCGAAGACCTCGACCTGTCGGTGCGCTCGTACAACTGCCTCAAGCGCGAAGGCATCAACAACGTCAGCGAACTGGTCGCCCTCTCGGAGACCCAGCTGATGAACATCCGCAACTTCGGGCAGAAGTCGGTTGACGAAGTGAAGGACAAGCTCGTTGAGCTCGGCCTGTCCCTGAAGGATTCGGTTCCCGGATTCGACGGCGCGCACTTCTACAGCGGCTACGAAGAAGAGACCATCTAAGGCTCGCGCTTCAACGCTGCCTTTCGATTTTTTGATACTGGAGATTACCCATGCCTAAGCCCACAAAGGGCCCCCGTCTCGGTGGCGGCCCGGCGCACGAGCGCCTCATGCTTGCGAACCTGGCCGCGGCCCTGTTCACCCACAAGTCGATCAAGACGACCGAGACCCGTGCCAAGCGCCTGCGTCCGCTCGCCGAGCGCATGGTGCAGTTCGCCAAGCGCGGCGACCTGCACGCCCGTCGTCGCGTTCTCGCGACGATCACCGACAAGACCGTCGTGCACGAGTTGTTCACGGTCATCGCCCCGCAGGTCAACGAGCGTCAGGGCGGCTACACCCGCATCACGAAGCTCGGTTTCCGCAAGGGTGACAACGCCTCCATGGTGCAGATGGAGCTCGTTCTCGAGCCCCTGACCCCCAAGGTCAAGCGCTCCAAGACCGCGACCGTTGCCGCGACCCCCGTCGGGTCCGAGAACGTCGTGGTCGAAGACGTCGTCGCTGACGATGTTGTCGTCGAAGAGACCGTTGTCGCCGACGATGCAGCCGTCGACGACGCTGCAGTCGAGGCCGACAAGAAGTAGCACCACCACCGAGGGGGGAGCCAACGAGAGTTGGCTCCCCCCTTTTTGCATGCCGCTTTCGGGGGAAGATAGGGTGTGAAGATGGGTGATTTCGAGACTTCGTTGGCAGAACGCGTGGGGGATGCCCAGGTTCCGGTGGTTCCGCAGCATCCGGACGTCGCCGAGTGGCGGCCGGCCACCGAGGGCGACATTGACGGCATCTGGCAGCTGCGCCAATTCATGGGCCAGGTCGACCACCCGAACTACCTCACGGCGCGCGGCGCGATCGCCGCCGACTTCGGCTACTCACACTTTCACCCCGAACTTGACTCGCTCGTGGGTCTTGATGCAACCGGCCGCATCGTGGCGGTGGGCATGGTCATGTTCCCGCCGCGCCAGGTGAGCCTCGTGCGTTCGCTGCCGATCGGTGGAGTGCACCCGCTACTGCGCGGTCGGGGCATCGGGCGCCAGCTCCTGGCCTGGCAGCTGGGCCGGGCGAAGCAGCAGCTCGCTTCCTCGGCCAAGGCCCTGCCCGGCTGGATCCTGACCTATGCCGACGAACGTTCCCCGCAGAACGCCAGCCTGTTCGAGCACGCCGGCCTCGGCCTCGCCCGCTACTTCCTCACCCTGGAACGACCGCTGGATGCGCCGGTGCGCGTCGTCGACGCGGCCGCCGGCATCCGCATCGCCGGGTTCACCGCCGCGGCGTCGGCCGAGGTTCACGCCACCCGCGACGAAGCCTTCATGGACCACTGGGGCAGCCAGCCGATGAGTGACGAGAACTGGAACGCCTTCGTCGGCGGAAAATGGTTTCGTCCCGACCTCTCGTTCGTGGCCTACGGCACCGACGAGTCCGGCACCGAGCGCGTCGTCGGCTTCGTGCTGTCGACGGCGAACGAAAACGTCTGGGCCACCCAGGGTTTCACCGGCAGCTACATCGACCTGGTCGGTGTTTTGAGCGGATGGCGCGGCCGCCATATCGCCCAGTCCCTTTTGGCCGCCCAGCTCGCTGCCGGGCAGGCGCTCGGGCATGAGCGGGTGACCCTCGCGGTCGACTCGGCGAGCCCGACCGGAGCCCTCGGCCTCTACACCGGGATGGGTTTTGTGCCCACCCACAAGAAGATGGCATACACGCTGGAGTTCTAGCCCGAATCGGGGCCGCGTAGATAGGGTGAAAGCATGACCGATGCCACGAGTCCACTCTCGGAACGTGTGACCATGCCCGCCGCACTGCCCGTGCCGGAGCATCCCGACATTGCCGTGTGGCGCCCGGCGACGGTCGACGATATCGACGCCATCTGGCAGCTTGAGAAGTCGATCGGTCAGGCCGACCACCCCAACTACGTTCTCGAACGGGACGAAATCGCCGAGATCTTCGATTTCTCGTTCGTTGATGTAACGACTGACACTCTCGTCGCAGAGGCCGTTGACGGCCACCTCGTCGCCAACGGGCTCGTCGTGCTCTCGCCGGGGCAGGTGACCCTGGTGAAATCCAACCTGGATGGCGGCGTCCTGCCGACGATGCGAGGCCGGGGCATCGGTCGCGAGCTGCTGAACTGGCAGGTCGCCCGGGCCACGCAGCAATTGGCGACTTCAGACAAACGTCTTCCCGGCTGGATCGCCACGTCGTGCGACGAGCGCGCACCGCAGAATGGTCGCCTGTATGAACGCTTCGGTCTGGTCTGCACCCGCTATTTTCTGTCCCTCGACCGCATCCTCGCCGACCCCATTCGCGAATTCACGCTGGCCGACGGCATCCGCCTGGCACCCTATGAGTCGAAACTCTCGCCGGTCGTACACGCAGCGCGCAACGAGGTCTTCATGGACCATTGGTCCAGCCAGCCGATTCCCGACGAAACCTGGAACGCCTACGTCACCGGTTCGACGTTCGTTGAGGAGCTCTCGTTTGTGGCCTTCGGCATCGAGCCGGACGGCAGTGAGCACGTCGTGGGCTTCATCATGTCGAGTGTCAACGAGGAGGACTGGGCCGCCGCCGGGTACCGCAGCAGCTACATCGGCCTCGTCGGCGTGCTGAGGGGATGGCGCGGCCGTCATATCGCGCAGGCCCTGCTGGCCGCGCAGCTGGACGCGAGCCGTGCGGCCGGGCACGAGCGGGCGACCCTCGATGTGGACTCGGCGAGCCCGACCGGCGCGCTCGACCTGTACACCGGCATGGGCTTCTTCGCCAGCAACCGGGAGCTCGCCTACGTGCGCGAGTTCTGAGTCACCGGTACGGCGGCGGGCGGGGCGCGTCGGGGTCGCGCAACAACCAGCTGGTGTCGGGCAGCGGCGGCACCGCCGCGAGACGGTCGAGCGCCGCTCCCACTTCGTCGGCATAGAGCTGCCCGCCGGTCGGCCCCGGATGCACGTGGTCGCCGGCCAGAAGATCAAGCCGGCCCGCGATGGCATCGTGCCAGTTGGCCAGTTCGATGCGACGATTGCCGGCGGCGAAATCAGCAAGAGTGGCATTGACGCCGTCAGTCCAGTCCCGCTCGGCGTAGGCATTGACCAGCACGAGCTTTCGGTCCGGTCCCAAAATGCGCAGAATCACGGTGAGTTCGTCGTCGGTGATCGGTCCGTTGGTCCCGAGCCCGACGACCACAACGGGATGCAACTGACCCGCAGCCTCCAACGCCCGCAAGATGTCATCTGCGGAATACATCCCCCGCGAGACCGAAGCGTCCACGGTCATTCCCGAAAAGGTGGCCTGCAATTCGGGGGCCGAGGCCAGCATCACCGAGTCGCCGATGGCCGTGATCGGACCCTCGGTCAGGGCGGGCTGGGCCGTGGCCTGACGGGCGGCCTCGGCGGCGGCAGCCTGCGTGGCGGCGCGCGCCGCAGCATCCATTGCCCGTTGGCCGCGTTCGATGCGCAATTGCGCCGAGGTCTGCGCCGGCGCCGCAACGACGGCGGCTGTCGTGCCGCCGACCAGCAGCAGCGACAGCGCGGCCGTGGCGGCGACCAGACGGCGACGACGGGTCGGGCCGGTCCAGAGCTCCCCGACCCGACGGATGCTGCCGCGCACGCCGACCCGCCGGATCGGCATTTCCAGCCAGCGGTAGGAGATACCCGCGAACACCAGGGTGATGGCGGTGGCGAGGAGCCCGATCGGCAGCAGACCGCCGGACGGAGACGATGCCGGCCAGAGCAGCTGCACCAGTACGAGCGCTGGCCAGTGCCACAGGTAGATTCCGTAGGAGCGTTCGCCGAGGTAACGCAGCGGGGCCGCATCGAGAAGGTGCCCGAACCGGCCGCCGCGCACCCCCGCCCAGATGGCGACAGCGGTGGCGAGGCTCACCGCCACGAGGCCGCCCCGATAGGTGGCCGTGCCGTCCTCCGGCAGCCAGAACGCAAACCCGATGATCGCGAGAATGGCGCCGCCGCCGAGCCACGGGCGCAAGCGCGGCAATTCGTTGCGGTGCCCACTCGGGCGGCGCAACAACAGGGCCAGGGCGGCACCGGCGAACAACCCGAAACTGTGCGTGTCCGAGCCGTAGTACACCCGGGTCGGGTCGGCGCCGGGCTGGTAGAGCAGGCCCATCCACAGGGCAGAAGCGATGAACAGGCCGGTGACGACGGCCAGGCGCACGTGGGGGCGGCGAAGCAGCAGCACGGCCAGCAACAGCAGCGGCCAAACCAGATAGAACTGCTCTTCCACAGCGAGCGACCACAGATTGCGCAGCAGCTCGGGCTCGTTGACGCTGAAATAGCTGGCGTCAGTGGCGATCGACACCCAGTTGTAGCCGAAGGTCGTGGCTCCGAGCAGCTGGGCGCCGAGCCCCACCAGCACATCGCCGCCGATGAGAAAAGCGATGCTGCAGCTGATCAGAATGACCGGAATGAGCGGGGGCACCAGCCGGCGGGCGCGTCGTTGCCAGAATCGGCCCAGCGAGATGCGCCCGGATCGGGTGTGCTCGGAGACGAGCAGTCCGGTGATCAGAAATCCGCTGATCACGAAGAAAACGTCGACGCCGATGAAGCCGCCCGGAAGGACTGCCGGGAAAAAATGGTAGAGCACGACGGCAATGACCGCGAGGGCGCGCAGGCCGTCGAGCCCGGCCAGACGATTGCTGCGCGGGGCGTTCATCGGCCCCGGCACCGAGGTGTTCGCCGGGGCGATCAGGGCGGTCGTTGACCGAGTCCTCCCGGTAAACGGGAACGACAGCGGGGAACGGGTCATGGGCAACACGAGGTTTCTTTGGCACACACAAGGGGGGTGCGCCAGGGGCCGGTTTCAACGATAACCCGCGCGTGCCACCTAGGCTTACCCTCGTGAATCTTTTTGTGCCCCGCGCCGCGAATGCAGCGCTGGGCTCCACGCGCATCCGCCTCGACCTCGCCTACGACGGCACCGATTTCACCGGTTGGGCCCGCCAGCCGGGCTTTCGCACCGTGCAGGCCGACATCGAAAACGGGCTCGCCGGCATTCTGCAGAGCTTTCCCCCGCACCCCACCCTGATCGTCGCCGGCCGAACGGATGCCGGGGTGCACGCCCGCGGGCAGGTGGCCCATTTCGACCTCACCGCCGAGCAGGCGCACTCCCTCGTGCGCATTCAACGCGGCACCGGAAACCGTCCCCCGGTCGACCTCGGTACCGCGGTGCTGCGCCGCCTCGGCGGCATCCTGGTGACCAAACCCGACGTCGTGCTGCGCCGGGCCACGGTCGTTCCCGGCGGCTTCGACGCCCGGTTCTCGGCCCTGTGGCGTCGCTACGAATACCGCATCGCCGACCCGCTCGCCCTGCACGACCCGCAGCAGCGGCTGCGCACCACGTGGCATCCGTTCAGACTGGATCTCGAAGCCATGGATGCCGCAGCGGCCACCCTGGTGGGCCTGCACGACTTCGCCGCCTACTGCAAGCCACGCCCGGGAGCGACGACCATCCGCACCGTGCAGCAATTTCGCTGGACCCGCGACGATGACGGCCTGCTCATTGCCACCATCACAGCGGATGCCTTCTGCCACAGCATGGTGCGCGCCATGGTCGGTGCCTGCGTTGCCGTGGGGGAGGGGCGTCTCGATGGCAGCACCCTCGCCCACCTGCACTTCGACAAGCACCGCATCAGCGAGTTCAAGGTGATGCAGGCGCACGGCCTCACCCTCATCGACGTCGGCTATCCCGACGATGCGTCCCTGGCGCAGCGCGCAGTGGACACCCGCAACCGGCGCTCGCTGCCGGCCGTCGCCGAGGTTGCGTCGATGCTGGCTTCCGACTAGTGTTGACCCTTGGTGTCTGTGCGTTGCAGCACGGCATCCGAACGTGAGCCCTCCATCGACAGTGTTTTCTTCACGAAAACACGCCCGGAGCGGGATTCACGAACACCTCCGTTCGAAAAAGAAGAAAGCAGCACAACAGTGACGCGCACTTACACCCCCAAGGCAAGCGAACTCCAGCACGACTGGGTTGTCATCGATGCCACCGATATCGTCCTCGGACGTCTGGCCAGCCACGCGGCAATCCTGCTGCGCGGCAAGCACAAGGCCACCTTCTCCCCGCACATGGACGGTGGCGACTTCGTCATCATCGTCAACGCCGAGAAGGTTGCCCTCACCGGCAAGAAGCTCGACCTGAAGATCGCTTACCGCCACTCCGGTTACCCGGGCGGCCTGACGGCGACCAACTACTCCGAGATGCTCGAGAAGCACCCGACCCGTGCGGTCGAAAAAGCGATTCGCGGCATGCTGCCGAAGAACTCGCTCGGTCGCGCCCAGCTCACCAAGCTGAAGGTATACGCCGGCCCTGAGCACCCGCACTCCGCTCAGCAGCCCAAGCCGTACACCCTCAGCCAGGTCGCGCAGTAGCGCCGGCAACCAGACTTCTCGACTCTTTAGATACTTAGATACACGGATAAAAAGGATTCCCATCATCGTGGCGAAGATCGCAGACCAGATTGACCAGGCTCCGGAGAGCTACTCCACCGAGACTCCGGCCGAAACCGTAACCAAGGCGCCCCGCGCCGTCCTCAACGTTCCCGGCGCAGCCGTCGGCCGTCGCAAGCAGGCCATCGCCCGCGTGCGCATCGTCCCCGGCTCCGGCACGATCGTTGTCAACGGCCGCGAGTTCGCCGACTACTTCCCGAACAAGCTGCACCAGCAGCTCATCAACGACCCGTTCAAGGTGCTCGACCTGCTCGGCTCCTACGATGTCATCGCCCGCATCACCGGTGGTGGCCCGTCCGGCCAGGCCGGCGCGCTGCGCCTCGGCATTGCACGCTGCCTGAACCTGATCGACGAAGAGAACAACCGCGCCATTCTCAAGAAGAACGGCTTCCTCAGCCGCGACGCCCGAGTCAAGGAGCGTAAGAAGGCCGGACTCAAGAAGGCCCGTAAGGCACCTCAGTTCAGCAAGCGCTAACCCGATAGCCGACGACGAAATGACTCGTCTGTTCGGCACGGACGGCGTTCGGGGCCTGGCCAACCGTGATCTCACGGCTGGCCTGGCCCTGAGCCTTGCCCAGGCGAGCGCAGCAGTGCTCACCAAGGGTCGTCGTGCCCAAGCACGCCTCGCTGAGGGTCGCCGACCCGTCGCAGTGGTAGCCCGCGACCCGCGAATTTCCGGTGAGTTCCTCACCGCCGCCGTTTCGGCCGGCCTGGCCTCCAGCGGTGTCGACGTTCTCGACGCCGGGGTCATCCCCACGCCCGCTGCGGCCTTCTTGATCAACGCCATCGGCGCCGATTTCGGTGTGATGATTTCTGCCTCACACAACGCGGCGCCCGACAACGGCATCAAAATCTTCGCCTTCGGCGGAACCAAACTTCCCGACGACGTCGAGGACCGCATCGAGAGCTACATCGGTCGCGACACGCTGATGCCGATCGCCGGCGACGTCGGACGCATCCGTCGTTTCGCCGACGCCGAAGACCGCTACGTCGTGCACCTGCTCACGACGCTGCCGCACCGCCTTGACGGCATCCACGTCGTGCTCGATTGCGCCCACGGTGCCGCCGCCGGCGTTTCACCGCAGGTGTTCACGGATGCCGGCGCTCGCCTCACCGTGATCGGCGCCGACCCCGACGGCCTCAACATCAACGACGGTGTCGGTTCGACTCACCTCGACAACCTCGCCAAAGCCGTACTCGAACACGGCGCCGACATCGGCATCGCCCACGACGGCGACGCCGACCGCTGCCTCGCGGTCGACCGCGACGGCAAGATCGTCGATGGCGACCAGATCATGGCCATCCTGGCCGTGTCGATGGCCGAGCGCGGTGTGCTGAAAGACCGCACTCTCGTGGCCACCGTCATGAGTAACCTCGGGCTGCGCAAGGCCATGGCGGCCAACGACATCGCCATGGTGCAGACCAAGGTCGGCGACCGGTATGTGCTCGAAGAACTCAACGCCCACGGGTATTCCCTCGGCGGCGAGCAGAGCGGCCACGTCATCATGACCAAGTTCGCCACGACCGGCGACGGCATCCTCACCGGGCTGCACCTTGTCGCCGAAATGGCGCGCACCGGCAAGACGCTCGCCGAACTCGCATCCGTTATGACGGTCTACCCGCAGATTCTCGTGAACGTGCGCGGCGTGGACCACAAGGCGCTCGCCGCCGACGCGGTCATCGCCGAAGCGGTCATTGCCGCAGAAACCGAACTCGGTGACACCGGCCGGGTGTTGCTGCGTCCGTCCGGAACCGAGCCGATGGTGCGCGTCATGGTGGAAGCCGCCGACCAGCCCACCGCCGACCGTCTGGCGCACTCCCTGGCCGACGTGGTGCGCTCCCGCCTGACCCTCTAGCGCTACTGACCGGGCCCGGGCCCCGTCCGCCCGAGCACGCCGCGCCTCCCCGTGGCGAATTCAGGAAAACCCGGCCGGTTCGGTCGGCCAGCCCCAGTGTTTCGCGGGGTCTGGCCCTGTGCTGCACACGGATTTCCTGAATTAGCCCCCGGAGACAAGCGGGAACCTGTGTGGCGCGGGTCAGACCTTGCGCAGCAGCACCGTCGAGACGGCGTGCGTGGGGTCCTTGCGCAGTACCAGGGTGGCGCGCGACCGAGTGGGACGAATGTTCTGCAGCAGGTTGGGCTGATTAATGCTGGTCCAGATGGTGCGCGCCTTGGCACGAGCCTCATCTTCGGTGAAGGCCGCGTAGCGGTGGAAGAACGAGTTGGGATTGGCGAAGGCCCCGCGCTGCAGCTTGAGAAAGCGTTCCTCGTACCAGCGGGCGATGTCCTGGGTACGGGCATCCACGTAAATGGTGAAGTCGAACAGGTCACTGACCGAGAGGCCGTGCCCCGGCCCGGGCGGCTGCAGCACGTTGAGGCCCTCGACGATGAGAATGTCGGGTTGCCGCACGACGATCTGCGCGTCGGGCACGATGTCATAGCTCAGATGCGAGTAGAACGGTGACCGCACCTCGGGAGCCCCGCTCTTGACCGCGCTCACAAACCGCAGCAGGGCACGCCGGTCATACGATTCCGGAAAGCCCTTGCGTTCCATCAGGCCGCGGCGGTTCAGCTCGGCATTGGGAAACAGAAAGCCATCGGTCGTGACGAGTTCGACCCGGGGAGTGTCGTCCCAGCGGGCGAGCATCTCGCGCAACAACCGGGCGGTGGTCGACTTACCGACCGCAACCGAGCCGGCGACGCCGATCACAAAGGGGGTCGGGCGGGCGCGTTCGCCCAGAAAACCACTCGTTGCCCGGTGCAGGGTGCGGGCGTTCGCCGCATAGAGGTTGAGCAGCCGACTGAGCGGGAGGTAGACATCCGTCACCTCGTTGATGTCAAGCGGCTCACCGATACCGCGCAACTGCACGATCTCAGTCTCTTTGAGCGGCAGCAGGGTGGTCGGCGCCAACGCCGCCCAGTCTGCTCGGTCGAGCTCCACAAAAGGGGTGCGATGACCGTTCATTGAAGAGGCCAGCACCGGATCGGACATTCCCCCAAGCTTAGTCCGACTAAAATCGACTTCCATGTGCGGAATCGTAGGTTATGTCGGAAGCAACAAGACCGTTGACGTTCTCATGGGAGGGCTCAGACGGCTGGAATATCGCGGGTATGACTCCGCGGGAATCGCCGTCATCGACTCGTCGGGTGTACTCAACACGGCCAAGAAGGCCGGCAAGCTCTCGGCGCTGACCGCCGAGCTGAAGGCGCACCCGATCAACGACGGCCAGACCGGCATCGGCCACACCCGCTGGGCCACCCACGGCGGACCCACCGACGGCAATGCCCATCCGCACCTCGGCGACAACGACAAGCTCGCCCTCATCCACAACGGCATCATCGAGAACTTCGCCCCGTTGCGGGACGAACTGCTCAATGAAGGCTTCACCTTCGAGAGCGAAACCGACACCGAGGTCGCCGCAGTGCTGCTCGGCCGGGAATACCAGCGGGTCGGCGACCTGGCCGAAGCCTTCCGCACCATCGTGGCCCGCCTCGACGGTGCGTTCACGCTGCTCGCCGTGCACCAGGACCAGCCCGGCGTCGTCGTCGGTGCCCGCCGCAATTCCCCGCTCGTCATCGGCCTCGGTGACGGCGAGAACTTTCTCGGCTCCGACGTCGCAGCGTTCGTCGAATACACCCGCCGCGCCGTCGCCATCGGCCAGGACCAGATCGTCACCATCACAGCGGATGCCGTCACCGTCACCGACTTCGACGGTCACCCCGTCGAGACGGAGGAGTTCGATATCGCCTGGGACGCTTCCGCCAGCGAAAAGGGCGGCTGGTCCAGCTTCATGGCCAAGGAAGTGTCCGAGCAGCCGGATGCCGTTGCCAACACCCTGCGCGGCCGCATAACGGAGGGCCAGGTGATCGTGCCGGAACTGACCGAATTCGGCGATGAGGTGCTCGCGGGCATCCGTCGTATTGTCATCGTCGCCTGTGGTACGGCGGCCTACGCCGGTCAGACCGCCAAGTACGCCATCGAAAAGTGGGCGCAGGTGCCGGTGGACGTCGAACTCAGCCACGAGTTCCGCTACCGCGACCCGGTACTCACCGACCACACCCTGGTGATCTCAATCAGCCAGTCCGGCGAAACCATGGACACGCTCATGGCCGTCAAGTACGCCATGTCGCTCGGGGCCAGGGCCATCTCCATCTGCAACACGCAGGGCGCGACCATCCCGCGCGAGAGTGACGCTGTGATCTACACCCACGCCGGCCCCGAGGTCGCCGTCGCGTCGACCAAGGCCTTTGTGGCCCAGATCACCGCCCTGTACCTGTTCGCCCTGCACCTCGCCCGGGTGCGCGGCAGCCTCACCGAGGCCGAGCAGGCCGCGCAGGTCGCCGAACTGCAGGCCATCCCGGAGAAGATCCAGGCCGTGCTCGGTGTGGAAGACGAGGTGCGCCAGCTGGCCCGCTGGATGAGCGACACCCGCGCTGTGCTGTTCCTCGGCCGTCACGTCGGCTTTCCGATCGCGCTCGAGGGCGCGCTCAAGCTCAAGGAACTCGCCTACATCCACGCTGAAGGCTTCGCCGCCGGTGAGCTCAAGCACGGACCGATCGCCTTGATCGAACCCGGCCAGCCGGTGTTCGTCGTCGTGCCGAGCCCGCGCGGCTCAGCCCACCTGCACCCGAAGGTCGTCTCCAATATTCAGGAGATCCGCGCCCGCGGGGCCCGCATCATCGCTATCGCCGAGGTCGGTGACGCCGCGGTGCTGCCGTTCGCCGACACCGTCATCCACATTCCGCTCGCGGCGCCGCTGTTCGAACCGCTGCTCGCCGTGGTGCCGCTGCAGATGTTCGCGATGGAACTGGCCATCGCCAAGGGCCTCGATGTCGACCAGCCGCGCAACCTCGCCAAATCCGTCACGGTCGAATAAGCCTGACGTGATCAAGGGCATCGGGGTGGACGTGGTCGACCTGGCGCGGTTCACCCGCCAGGTCGAGCGCACCCCCCGCCTGGTCTCGCGCTTGTTCACCGAAACTGAACGGGGGCTCCCGGTACATTCCCTCGCGGCGCGGTTTGCGGCAAAAGAAGCCCTGATCAAGGCCCTCGGCGACAGCGCAGGGGCCACCTGGCAAGAAATGGAAATCGTGAACGACCCGCACGGCAACCCCGAATTCAAACTCAGCGGGGCCGCCCTCGCAGCGCTCACCGATCGGGGCATCAGCCGGGTGCACGTCACCATGACCCACGATGCCGGGGTGGCCTGCGCTTTCGTCGTGGCCGAGGGGGAGCTGTGAGCGGGTTTCGCGAGGCCGTGATCGACCTCGCCGCGATTCGCCATAATGTGGCCCACCTGCGCCACCTCGTCGGCACCCCGCACGCGATGGCGGTGGTCAAGGCCAACGCCTACGGTCACGGGGCGGTACCGGTGGCGCTCGCCGCCCTCGCCGGCGGGGCCGACTGGCTCGGCGTCGCCGACATCGACGAGGCCCTCGAACTGCGTGACGCGGGCATCGAGGCGCCCATTCTGGCCTGGCTGCACGACCCCGACGCCGATTTCAGCGCCGCCATCGCCGATGACGTCACCCTCGGGCTTTCCTCTGCCCGCCAGGTGCAGCAGGTAGCGGATGCTGCGGCGGAACTCGGCAGGGCGGCATCCGTTCACCTGAAACTCGAAACCGGGCTCAGTCGCAACGGCGTGCACGAAAACGACTGGGCTGAGGTGTTCGCGCTGGCTGCCGCACTCGAACGGGGCGGTCTGCTGCGCGTCGACGGTGTCATGAGCCACCTCGCCAATGCCTCGGCGTTCGACGACCAGCAGGCGCTCGAATGTTTCGAACGCGGAGTCGCCGTTGCACGCGCCGCCGGGCTGACCCCCACGCTCGTGCACCTCGCATCGTCCGCTGCGGCACTGCGGCTGCCGGCCGCCCGTTTCACCATGGTGCGGTTCGGCATCACCATTTACGGGCTGTCGCCGTTCGACGATGCGACCAGCGCCGACCTCGGGCTGATTCCAGCCATGACCCTGCGCGGCCGGGTCGCCCTCGTTCGCCGGGTGAGTGCGGGCGCCGGCGTCTCCTACGACTACCTGTGGCGGGCGCCGCACGATTCCACGCTCGTGCTCGTGCCGCTCGGCTATGCCGACGGCATCCCACGGCAGGCCTCCGGCACGGCACAAGTGCACCTGCACGGCGTGAACTATCCCCTGGTCGGGCGGGTGGCGATGGACCAGTTCGTGGTCAACCTCGGCGCGGACAGCCCCGCCGTGGCCGTCGGCGACACGGTCGTGCTGTTTGGTGACCCGAGCGCCGGAGCGCCGAGCGCCACCGACTGGGCCGACGCCGCCGGCACGATCAACTATGAGATCGTCACCCGCATCGGGCACCGGGTGCCCCGGCGACACATCAATGGCTGAGCAGCGCCGCACCATCGCCGATGCCGCGGCCATGCACCGCTTCGGCGTCGACCTCGCGCGCATCCTGCACGCCGGCGACCTCATCGTGCTGACCGGACCGCTCGGCGCCGGCAAGACCACCCTCACGCGCGGCCTCGGTGAGGGCCTCCAGGTGCGCGGGGCCGTCACCAGTCCCACCTTCGTACTCGCGCGCACCCACCCGAGTCTGGTCGGCGGCCCGCCGTTCGTGCACGTCGACGCCTACCGCCTGGGCAGCGCCATGGAACTCGACGACCTCGACATCGATTTCGCCCGATCGATCGTCGTGGTCGAGTGGGGCCGCGGCCTGCTCGACGGCATCAGCGAGTCCTGGCTCGACATCGAGATCGAGCGGCCGCAGGGCCGATCGCTGGCAACCGCCGAAACGGATGCCGCGGCATCCGTTCTCGACCTGGACCACGATCTCGACGAACCACGCACCCTGACCATCAGCGGCCACGGCCAACGCTGGAGGCGCCTCACGGAGTTGCTGCCGACGGAACCCGCCTAGGCTGAACCCATGCTCGTACCCTGCTGCCCCGTTCGTGCGCTCCCGTGACGCCTGATTCCGGCCTGCGCTCGTCTGGCGTTCGGTATTGGCTCGTGCTCGCCCTGATCGGCGTGATCGGCGGTTTTCTCTCCGGCATGTTCGGCGTCGGCGGCGGCATCGTCATGGTGCCCCTGCTCGTGGGCCTGGCCCGGATGGACCAGCGCCGAGCCGCCGCGACGTCGCTCGTCGCGATCGTGCCGGCCTCAGCGGTCGGCGCCACCACCTACTTTCTGAACGGACACGTCGACCTGGTTGCTGCGGGCTTCATCGTCATCGGCGCCGTCGTCGGGGCCATCATCGGCACCAGGCTGCTGCGCCGCATCCCTCTGGTCTGGCTGCGCTGGATGTTCATCGGCCTGCTCGTGGTGGTGGCCGCCCGCCTGCTGCTCGTCGCCCCGGTACGCGGCGACGCTATCGACCTCACCTGGTATGTAGCCGTCGGCTACATCGTGCTTGGCCTGTTCATGGGCATCGCCTCGGGCTTGTTCGGCATCGGCGGCGGCGTGATCGCGGTGCCCGGCCTGATCGCCCTGTTCGGTGCAAGCGACCTGATCGCCAAGGGCACCTCGCTGCTCGTCATGCTGCCGACCGGCATTGTCGGTACCGTGTCGAACATTCGCGGCCGCCTGGTCAATCTGCGCGCCGGCCTCGTGGTCGGCGTCGCGGCGACCCTCGTCTCCGCCCCCGGAGTGACGCTCGCGCTCATTCTTCCGCCGCGCCTGTCTGGCATCCTCTTTGCCGGGCTGCTGATCCTGGCCGTTGTGCAGTTGAGCATCAAAGCGGTGCGTGCCCAACGCGCACCCAAGCCCGCGGCGAGCTGAACCGGCGCCCGGCGCGCGAAGCGCCTGCCCGAACAAAGCGGCGCGCGAAGCGCCTGCCCGAACAAAGCGGCGCGCGAAGCGCCTGCCCGGAAAAGCTAGGCTGAACGGGTGCTACTCGCCATCGATACCTCCGCCGGCACGAGCGTCGCCGTCGTCGACCTTGCCCGCGGGGTCATCGCCGAACGCGGTGAAGCCGATACCATGCGCCACGCCGAAATCGTCGGTCCCTTCATCGTCGAGTGTCTCCGCGAAGCGAACGTCGTACCCGCTGACCTCTCCGGAGTCGTCGGCGGCATGGGCCCCGGCCCGTTCACCGGCCTGCGCGTCGGCATCGCCTCCGCCCGCGTCTTCGCCCTCGGCGCCGGCACACCGCTCGTGCCGGTGATCAGTCACGACGCCATCGCCTACGGCCACTACCGCCGCGGCCACACCGGCCCGCTCGTCGTCGTCACCGACGCCCGGCGCCGCGAAATCTACTGGAGTGCCTACAGCGAAGCGGATGCCGCCGGCCTGCCCGTGCGCGTCGGCCCGCCCGGCCTGGCCAAACCGGCCGACCTCGACGCTCCGACCTGGCTGCACGCGCGCTGGCCTCGACTCGACGCCGCCACGGTGTCGGCCGGCGAACTCGGACTGGTCGCCGAGCTGACCCACGCCCACCAGCGCCCCTTCGCCGCCAACGAACCGCTCTATCTGCGCTCGCCCGACGTCACGATCTCGAACGGGCCTAAGCGGGTCAGCCGATGACCTGGCAGCTGCGCCGCGCGCACGAAGCAGACCTGGCGGCCATCATGCTGCTCGAGACCAGCATCTTCGAGAACGACGCCTGGTCGGCCCCGATGATGCTGCGCGACCTCGGCGACCCCGCCTGTTACTACCTCGTCGCGTTCCCACCCGACGATCCGAGCAGTATCGACGCCTATGCCGGGCTGCTTGCCCCGCAGGGAGCCGTCGAGGGCGACATCCAGACCATCGCCGTCGCCGAATCGGCGCGCGGCCGCGGACTCGGTCGCACGATCATGCAGGCCCTCATCAGCGAGGCGCGCAAACGCGGTGCCCGGCTGATCTTCCTCGAGGTGCGGGCCGACAACCCGGGCGCCCAGCGGCTCTACGAACGCCTCGGGTTCATCGATGTGGGAGTGCGCCGCGGGTATTACCAGCCTGACAACGTCGACGCGATCGTCATGCGCCTGAATATTCCCGAACTGGAATCTATGCTCGTGACCGTGGAGACCCCGTGACGACCCTGAACCGATCAGCACCCCTCGTGCTCGGCATCGAGACCTCCTGCGATGAGACGGGCATCGGCATTGTGCGCGGCACCACGCTGCTTTCCAACACCATCGCGAGTTCGATGGACGAGCACGCCCGCTATGGCGGTGTCGTGCCCGAGATCGCAGCCAGGGCCCACCTCGACGAACTCGTGCCGGCCATCAACGCGGCCGTCACCGAGGCCGGCATCCGCTTGAGCGATCTCGACGCCATCGCCGTCACCTGCGGCCCCGGACTCTCCGGCGCCCTCATGGTCGGGGTCGGCGCCGCAAAAGCGCTCGCCGTCGCGCTCGACAAACCGATCTATGCGGTCAACCATCTGGTCGGCCACGTCGGAGCCGACCTGCTGCACAGCAGTGGCGACGCCAGCGACACCGGACCGCTGGACTACCCGACCATCGCACTGCTCGTCTCCGGCGGCCACACCTCGCTGCTGCTCGTGCGCGACCTGGTCAGCGACGTGGAATTGCTCGGTGAGACCATCGACGACGCCGCCGGAGAGGCCTTCGACAAGGTCGCCCGCCTGTTGTCGCTGCCATATCCCGGCGGGCCGCAGATCGACCGGGTCGCACTTGAGGGCAATCCGAAGGCGATTCGCTTTCCCCGCGGACTCAGCCAGCCCAAAGACCTGGCCGCTCACCGCTACGACTTCTCGTTCTCGGGGCTGAAAACCTCGGTCGCCCGGTTCGTCGAGCAGCGTCAGGATGCCGGAGAGCTCGTGCCGATCGGCGATGTTGCGGCCAGTTTTCGGGAGGCTGTGGTGGATATCCTGCTGACCAAAGCCCTCGCGGCCTGCGCCGACTACAACGTGCCGCGTCTGCTGCTCGGCGGTGGGGTCATCGCCAATGCCCGGTTGCGTCAGGTCGCGACCGAGAGAACGGATGCCGCCGGCGTCGTTCTGCGCATCCCGCCGCTCTCGCTGTGCACCGACAACGGTGCCATGATCGCCGCTCTCGGCGCCCAACTGATCATGGCCGGGCATGAGCCCTCGACGTTGGATTTCGGCGCCGATTCCACCCTGCCGGTCGGTCAGATCCAGGTCTCGGGCCTGGCCCGGTCGCTCGGTGCGCCCTAACGCGATAATCTGGGCTCTGCGACCACCGAACGAAATGATGAAGGAGACCGCAGATGTCTGATCCCACCCAGCCCCCCGTCGACCCGACGAGAAACGACCCGACCAGCTCGCAGCCTGCCGGCCCGAGCGTGCCGCCGGCATACGGAACGCCCGCAGCACCGGCCTACCCCAGCTCCCCGGCACCGGGCATCCAGGCAGCGCCCGCTTACGGCCAGCCGGCCGCCTACGGGCAGAACCCGTACGGGCAGCAGAACGCGCAAGACAAATACAACGTTCTGGCGATCATCTCGCTCGTGAGCGCATTCTTCGTCTCGCTGGTAGCGGTCATCACCGGGCACATGGCGATGAGTCAGATCAAGAAGACCGGTGAAAAGGGCTACGGTCTGGCCCTGTGGGGTTTGATCCTGGGCTACCTGGGCATCGTCAGCGGGATCATCTTCGTCGGCATCTTCATCGCGATCCTGGTCAGCGGGGCTGCCACCTCGTCCAGTTTCAACTCCCTCTAACCCGAACCCGATCCATCCCCGGTCAGATTCGACCGGCCGGCCTGAGCGAGAGCGGCTTCAGGCCAGAGGACAGCCATGACCACACCCCACCAGCCGGACGGTGCCTCGGCGCAGCTGGGTTATACGCGCGCCCCGGCGCCGCCCGGCAGCCAGCTGGACTGGGCGTCGACGGTGACCGCTCCGACCGAGTTCGTGCCCTACACCTACAACGAGGCCGAGGTCGCGCGCATCACCGGCCGCCGCCGGCTCTCGCTCGCGTCGGTGGTCTGCGGTCTGGGCGGGGTCGTCCTCGGCGTGATCGGGGTGTTCGGACTGCCGATCGCGCTCAGCGCGATCACCCTCGCGCTCATTGCACGCAGCACCGAGCACCGGGCGCGCACGCTCTGGTTGAGTGGCCTGGTGAGCGGCCTGGTCGGGGTTCTGCTCGCGGCCGGCTGGGTCGTCTATATCAGCCAGATCATGCTGCCGTTGCTCTAGCCGGTTCCGTACCGAACTGCGGATATTCACCGGGAAACCGGGCGGATTGGGGCGATGCGGGGGTGTTCGGCAACGAATCTCCGCGGTTATGCACGCAGCTTTCGGAGTTAGCGCACCCGCTCCACGAGCAGTGCCATCCGCTGCCCGGCCACGCGCGTCAGGATCAGGGTCGCGGCTTCCGGCCCCTTGAGCTTCAGCCGGGTGCGCAGTGTAGCCGGGTCCACAGCCACGCCGCGCTTCTTGATCTCAAGCGTGCCGATGCGGCGCTCGAGCAGCGCTAGCCGCAGCTTCTTCTCGTCGAAGGGCAGGGTTTCCAGCACCCGGAACGCGCTCGCGAACGGCGTGGGCGTGAGTGTGTCATTGGTCAGGTAGGCGATTGACTCGCTCAGCATCCGGGCGTCGAGCGAGCGGGCCAGGTCGCCGATCAGGCGTGCTCGGATCACCGCGCCGTCCGGTTCGTACACGTAGCTGCCGAGTTCGCCCACCGGGGCGTCGTCGCTGTCGGCGCCGGCGGTCAGTTCGTGCGCGCCCCCCTCGGTCAGGAGCAGTGCCGACCGACGGATGCCCGGGCGGGCGAGCGCGCCAAACCACAGACCCATCTCCACCAGCTGGCCGTCCACCGAGACCCATTGGGCCTCGGCGTCGACCGGAATTTGGTCGCGGTCGTGGCCGGGCCCAAGCTTCATGCCGAGCGGCAGTCGGCTCGCCAGCAGATAGGCGAAGTCCAGCGAGGGCGAATAGTCCTCGGAGCGGGTGAGCCGTGTTGTGTTGCTGTGGCCGCTCGTGCGGCGCGCCGGGTCGAGCCAGACCGCATCGAAATCGGCCAGATGCACGGTCTCCGCGTCGGCCTGAAGCGCCGACGCGTTGGGAAACGGCGCGAGGTTGAAACTCGCCACGGTGGCCGTGACCTCGTCAGCGTCGACGGCGACGACCGGCAGGTCCATCGCGGCGAGGGCCATCGCGTCGCCGCCTATGCCGCAGCCAAGGTCGGCGACCCGCGGCGGGTGGCCGAGGGCAGCTGCGAGTCCGGCGAACCGGCCGGCGTGCAGTGCGGCGACGCGCAACCGGGTCGCCTGCTCCAGGCCGGCCTCGGTGAACAGCATCCGCTCGGCGAATTCTCCGAACTTGGCCGACGCCTTCGCCCGCAGCCGGGACTGGCTGAGCACGGCCGAGACCAGCCCGGGGGCGTGCCCGGCCTTGCGCAGATCGCTCACGAGTTTCAGCACGTCACCGGTGCTGTCATAGGGCGGCAGGGAGTCCAGCAGCCGCAAACTCGCGGGGGAGAGCAGCTCAACGAGTTCGGTTCGATCCATGCTGCAACGCTACCAAAATGACCCCGTTCTGGCACTCACGTTGCGTGAGTGCCAGAAGCCCCCTAAACTTCACTTGGCACTCTCGCTGTGAGTCTGCTAACCCAAATCTTAGAAAGAGGTCAACCGTGTCGGTCTCCATCAAGCCGCTCGAGGATCGCATCGTCATCAAGCAGGTCGATGCCGAGCAGACCACCGCATCAGGTCTGGTCATTCCTGACACCGCGAAGGAAAAGCCCCAGGAGGGCGAAGTTGTTGCCGTCGGCCCCGGCCGTATTGACGACAACGGCAACCGCGTTCCCCTCGACATCGCCGTCGGCGACAAGGTCATCTACTCCAAGTACGGCGGAACCGAGGTCAAGTTCGGTGGCGACGACCTTCTGGTGCTCTCCGCTCGCGACGTGCTCGCCGTGGTCGTGCGCTAAGTAGGTTCTTCACTTCGTAGTCTCGAGTCTGAAACTAGTCTCTAGACTGAAACTCCCGGATGGCTTGGCCATCCGGGAGTTTTTTGTTTGCCCATTTCGTGTAGCGCAGGAGATAACCCATGACGGATGCCGCCGCACCAGCCGAGACGGCGGCTCGCGCCACGCACCGCACAGGTCTCGGGTTCGGCGGCCTCGCCTACGCTCTCTGGGGTGTGCTGCCCCTGTACTTTCTGCTGCTGGCCCCGTCCGGTGCCTTTGAAATCGTGGCCTGGCGGGTGCTGTTCTCGCTCGTGTTCTGCGCCCTGATCATCACGGTCACCCGCACCTGGGGCGTGCTCGGGCGGGCACTCAGGCAGCCGCGCCTGGTCTGGACGATGGGCCTGGCCGGGGTGTTCATCTTCATCAACTGGCAGACCTACGTGATCGCCGCGACTAGCGGGCACGTCGTCGAAGCGGCCCTCGGCTACTTCATCAACCCCATCGTCACCGTGTTGCTTGGCGTCTTCGTGCTGCGCGAACACCTGCGTCGACTGCAGTGGATCGCCATCGGCATCAGTCTTCTCGCCGTCGTCGTTCTCGCTGTCGGCTACGGCTCGCTGCCCTGGATCTCGCTGATTCTCGCGTTCTCCTTCGGGTTCTACGGCCTGATCAAGAAGCGCGTCGGCCCGAACGTCGACGCCGTGACCGGCCTCACCCTCGAAACGGCCTGGCTCGCCCCGGTCGCCGTCGTGCAACTGTTGGTCGTCTCGGGCATTTCCGGCCTCACCTTCGGCACGGTCTCGCCCCTGCACACGGTCGGGTTGCTCGCGGCCGGTGTGATCACCGCGGTTCCCCTCCTGCTCTTTGCCGCCGCAGCCCGGCGCCTGCCGCTGACGGTGCTCGGACTCATCCAGTTCGTCGCGCCCGTCATTCAGTTTCTCGTCGGCGTATTCGTGCTGAACGAGGCGATGCCGGTCGAACGCTGGATCGGCTTCGGTCTGGTCTGGGTGGCCTTGGTCATTTTGACGGTCGACATGGTGGTCTCGGGTCGCGCTCCACGCCGAAGCGCCCTCGAGCCGGCCTGAGCGTCGATATTCTAAAAGAACAGCCCCCGCACTAAAGGATCCAGATGCCCCGTCGCCCGCTCATCGTCGCCGCCCTACTTGGCACCCTCGTCCTCACCGGATGCACGGGCACATCGGGTGCCACACCGACTTCGACCCCGACGATGGCCGCGACGACAGCCCCCTCGGGCGACGGAACGCTCGTCATCGGCACCCTGTTCCCGATGACCGGTGACAACGCCGTGAGCGGCGCCGCCCAGGTGGCGGGCACCGAACTGGCCGTGCGCGATATCCTCGCCGAACAGGCCGTCCCCACTCAGCCCGTGCAGCTCATTCACCGCAACTCCGCCGGCGACCTCGCCGCCGCCTACGCCGACCTGGTGGCACGCGGTGTCGACCTCGTGCTGTGGGACGCGACAACGGCCTTGCCGACGGATGCTGAAAACTCCGTTGGCAACGCCGCCACCGTTGCCCTCGGCACCTTCGCCAACGGCGGCACGCCGCTTGCCGCTGATGAGGCATTCACAGCCCGGCTGAAAACTGCCGACCCGGGCCTGACCGGCACCGACGGCGGCGCGGAAGCCTACGACGGGGTTGTCACGGCGGCCCTGGCCGCCGTCATCACCGGCGACGACGGGGGTGCGTCGCTCGAAGCGGGCTGGCTCCGGGTGATTTCCGGCAGCGTTGTGTGCGTTTCCTGGGGCGAGTGTGTGCTCGCCCTGAGTGAGAAGCAAATCATTGATTATCAGGGGATCACTGGCCGCCGTTCGTAACGATTTGGTCGCTTTACACGGTTGTAACACGCACAGGTAGGTTTCTCGGTCCTTGATTCCCTACTCTGTCACCACGGCAGTCAATCGGCTGACCAGACTTACCCCTCTTCAACTATCAAGGAGCAACATGAGCGTATTCGCGAAGGCCTCGGCCTCCCGCTCAGTTCGTACCCTCGTTACCGGTATCGCACTGGTCGGAGTGAGCGCACTCGTGCTCACCGGCTGCAGCAATGGAGCAGCGACCGAGCCCAGTGATTCTGCGGCACCGTCGGCGGCGGAGACCGCGGATTTCCAGACGGTGGAGGCCGGTGATCGGGATCTGACTCTGAACATCGGCACCATCCTCCCGCAGAGTGGTGGACTGGCCTTCCTCGGACCGCCCGAAGAAGCCGGCGTTCAGCTCGCTGTGAGGGACATCAACGAGGCCGACCTCGGCATCACGGTCGATGTCACGTTGCGTGACTCGGGCGACACCACGACCGACACCGCCACCGTCTCCGTGACCGACCTGCTGTCGAAGAACGTCTCGGCGATCATCGGTGCGGCCTCCTCGGGTGTCTCCAAGACCGTGATCGACCAGATCACCGGCGCCGGCGTCGTGCAGTTCTCCCCGGCCAACACCTCGGACGCCTTCACGACCTATGACGACAAGGGCCTGTACTGGCGTACGGCTCCGTCCGACGTCTTGCAGGGCGAAGTGCTCGGCACCCAGATCGCTGATGACGGCAACGCCACCCTCGGCCTGATCGTGCTGAACGATGCCTACGGAACCGGCCTGGCCAAGTACACCAGCGACGCGTTCGAGGCGGCTGGCGGCGAAGTCGTAGCGACCTCGCTGTTCAATGAGGGCGATTCCAACTTCGCCTCGCAGATCGCTGAAGTTACCGCGGCAGATCCCGACGCGATCGCGCTTGTCACGTTCGACCAGGCCAAGGTCATCGTCCCGGCGCTCGTCGGTTCCGGTTTCCCCGGCGACAAGCTGTACTTCGTCGACGGAAACGTCGCCGACTACAGCTCCGACTTCGCACCCGGCCTTATCGAGGGCTCCAAGGGTACGCTGCCCGGCCTCGACACCGCCTCGCTCGGTGACTTCACCACCCGCCTCCTCGAGGTCGACCCGACGCTGACGGACTACAGCTACGCCGCGGAATCCTACGACGCCGTGATTTTGATTGCCCTGGCCGCCTACGCGGCCAACGACGTGTCGGGTGAATCCATTGCGAGCTACCTGCGTCAGGTCTCCGGCGGAACCGGTGATGGCAGCAAGGTTACCGACTTCGCCGAGGCTGCTGCAGCCCTGAAAGCCGGCGATCAGATCAATTACGACGGCTTCTCCGGCCCGATCACGTTCGACGAGAATGGCGACCCGACCGGCGCCAGCATCGGCATCTACGAGTTCGACGCCACCAACAAGTACGCGCGCATCAACTAGCTCCACCGCTTAGCTGAATGAGTGAAGGGCCCCGACTTCGGTCGGGGCCCTTCTGCGTACCCCGTCCATTCACGCGAGCGGATGCGCTGAGCCGGCCGCCGGCATCCGCTCAGCAATCCCACACACAGAAGCGGCGTCCGAGAGAGTGTCGGACGCCGCCACGGGCTGATACAGCTGATGCGGGTGCTAGTCCTGCCCGAGGGTTCCGAGGTACAGGCCGATCACCTTGGGGTCGTTCAAAAGCTCACGTCCGGTGCCGGTGTAGGCATCCCGGCCCTGATCGAGCACATAGCCGCGGTCACAGATTTGCAGGCAACGACGAGCGTTCTGCTCCACCATGATCGTGGTCACGCCGGCCTTGTTGATCTCTTTCACCCGCAGAAAGGCTTCGTCCTGGCGCACCGGGGAGAGGCCGGCGCTCGGCTCATCGAGCAGCAGCACGTGCGGGCCCATCATGAGCGCTCGACTCATGGCCACCATCTGGCGTTCACCGCCCGAGAGCGACCCGGCGCGCTGCGACATCCGTTTGCTCAGCTCGGGAAAAATCTCGGTGACGAATTCGAGCCGCTCGACGAGTCCCCTGGGCTTGAGAAAGATGCCCATCTCGAGGTTTTCGCGAATGGTCAGGGTGGGAAACACGTTGTTGTTCTGCGGAACGAAGCCCACGCCCTGCGCGACGAGCTTGTTGGCCTTGAGATTGGTGATGTTCTTGCCGCGCAGCAGAATGTCGCCGTCGCGTACCTTCACCTGGCCGAAGATCGACTTGAGCAGCGTCGATTTGCCGGCGCCGTTCGGGCCGATGATGCCGATCAGCTCGCCGGCGTAGGCGGTCAGCGAGCAGGAATTGAGAATGTTCACACCGGTGACGTAGCCGGCCGTGACGTTCTTGACCTCGACCACCGCCTCCCGGGTCTCAGTGGGCGCCGGAGCGGCCAGCGGTTCAGCGTTCGTCATCGAGCAACTCCTTTATGGCTGACACGTTCTCGGTCTCGGTGTTCAGGTCTTCGCCGATGTCCTCGTCGTGGTGCGACCCGAGGTAGGCGTCGATCACGGCCGGGTTTTTCATGACCTCGTGAGGGTCGCCCTCGGCGACCACCTTGCCCTCGGCCAT
The DNA here is from genome assembly GCF_004402315.1 of Cryobacterium sp. TMT1-3. Lineage (NCBI taxonomy): Bacteria > Bacillati > Actinomycetota > Actinomycetes > Micrococcales > Microbacteriaceae > Cryobacterium > Cryobacterium sp. TMT1-3. The sequence continues at coordinate 206,221 of NZ_SOFW01000030.1, read as the reverse complement.
CACGATCACCCAGTCGGCGATGTGCCGCACCATGTGCATATCGTGCTCCACGAACAAAACGGTCATGCCCTGCGACTTGAGGTTGAGAATGTGGTCGAGCAGCGACTGGGTCAGTGCCGGGTTGACCCCGGCCATCGGTTCGTCGAGCATCACCAGGGTTGGGTCGCTCATGAGCGCCCGCGCCATTTCGAGCAGCTTGCGCTGACCGCCGGAGAGGCTCGCCGCGTAGTCGTCTTTCTTGGTGTCGAGCTTGAACCGGGTGAGCAGATCAATGGCCTTGGCCCGATTCTCCTCTTCCTGGTTGCGCCAGAGGAACGGCATCAGGGCGCGGAACATGTTCTCGCCGGTCTGGCCCTTGGCGCCGAGCAGCATGTTGTCCATCACGGTGAGCAGCCCGAGGGCTTTGGTCAGCTGAAAGGTGCGAATCTGGCCCATCCGGGCTACCCGATAAGCGGGAACACCGGCGAGGGAGCGGCCATCGAAGGTCCATTTGCCGTCGTCGGGCTTGTCGAAGCCGGTCAGCAGATTGAACAGGGTGGTCTTGCCGGCGCCGTTGGGGCCGATCAGCGCGGTGATCGCGCCGCGCGGAACCTCGACGTGGGCGACATCCACTGCGGTGAGACCACCGAACGTGCGTCGCACGTTGTCGACGACGAGAATAGGGTCGACCTTGGCGCAGCCGGGTTCAGCCTCACCGATGTGCAGCCCGGTCGTCTTGACCGGCTTCTTGGTGGGGACGGGCGGCTCGAGCGGAGCCGCGGAATCGAGAGGGACAGCGTTAGCGGACAAAAGCCAACTCCTTCTTATTGCCGAAGATGCCTTGCGGTCTGAAGATGACGATTAACATGATCGCCACTCCCACCAGGATGAAGCGCAGCTGACCGCCCTGGATCGCCGTCATGAACGGCAACCAGCCCGCCTCAACGGCGCGGGCGATGAAACCGGAGAAGAAGGACAGCAGCACCCAGAAGATCATCGAACCGATGATGGGACCGAGCACCGTCGCAGCCCCGCCGAGCAGCAGTATGGCGTAGATGAAAAAGGTCAGCGTCGTCTGGTAGTTCGACGGTACGACCGCTCGCGGCAGGGCGAAGATCATGCCGGCGATGGTGCCGAGCACGCCACCGAAGATGAGCGACTGCATCTTGTAGGCGTAGACGTTCTTGCCAAGGGCGCGCACCGCGTCTTCGTCTTCACGGATACCCTTAATGACTCGGCCCCAGGGGCTGCGCATGATCTGCCAGACCAGCAGAGCCGCGAGAATCACGATCGACCAGGCCACGATGCGCAGCCAGGTGTCGTAGGCGTTGTTGGTGAACGGGCCGAAGCCGTAAGTACCATCTGCGAGCGGGTTCAGCGCCGCAAATTCGTTCTTGTAACCGCTGAGGCCGTTGGCCGAACCGGTGACCGAGGCGAAGGTGTTCGTCGTGAACAACAGTCGCACGATCTCGGCGGCCGCGATTGTGACGATCGCGAGATAGTCAGCGCGCAGTCGCAGCGTCGGAATACCCAAAATCAGCGCGAAGACAACGGATGCCCCGACGCCGACCAGAAAGGCACCCCAGACGGGAAACCCGAAGGTCAGAATAGAAATGGCATAACCGTAGGCGCCGAGGGCCATGAACCCGGCCTGGCCGAAGTTCAGCAGGCCGGTGTAACCGAAGTGCACGGCGAGCCCGAGGGCGGCCAGTGCGTAGGCGGCCGTGGTCGGGCTGATCAGCTCGACGGCGGCGTTGTTGAAGATTGCTCCCCAGTCCATGTGAACCCCTAACCAATTCTTTCTTTGCGACCCAGAATGCCCTGTGGTCGAAACAGCAGCACGAGGATCAAAATGACGAGGGCGCCGACGATTTTCATGTCGGACGGAAGCCAGAGCGTCGACAGCTCAACGAAGAGCCCGACGATGAGAGAGCCGACGAGGGCACCGAAGGCGGTGCCGAGACCGCCGAGAGTGACGGCAGCGAAGACCAGCAGCAGCATCTGAAAGCCCATGTCCCAGCTGACACCGGGGCGGAAGTAGGCCCAAAGCACGCCGCTGAGTCCGGCGAGGGCCGCGCCGACCACCCAGACGATGCGAATGACGTTGTCAACGTCGATGCCGCTCGCCGAGGCCAGGCTCGGGTTGTCGGACACGGCGCGGGTGGCCTTGCCGATGCGGGTGCGCAGTAGAAAGTAGGCCACGGCGAGCAGTACCACGATGCTGATGCCCATGCTCGCGAGGTCGATGGGAGAGAGCGAGATCGGGCCGAACTTGAGATCGGCCATGCCGGCGCCCGGGAGCTGACTCGTGCTGCCGCCGAAGAAGTATTGGTACAGGTAGCGCAGGGCGAGCGAGAGTCCGATGCTCACGATCATGAGGGGGATCACCGCCACGCCCTTACGGCGCAGTGGTTTCCAGAGCACCGCATCGAGGCTGTACCCGAGGGCGCCGCTGAGCGCGATGGCGATCAAAATGGCGAGCCAGACCGGCAGTCCCAGGGTGACCGAGAACACCAGCGTCATCAGCGCGCCGAAGGTGATCAACTCGGCGTGGGCAAAGTTGCTCAGCCCGGTGGTGCCGAAGATCAGCGACACGCCGATTGCCGCGAGGGCCAGCAACAGGCCGAAGTTCAGGCCGTTAAAGAATCGGTTGACGAACTGGTCGAAGAAGCTCACCGTGTTGCGGGTACCTTCGCCGAGGAAGAAGTTCACCGATTTTCGGTCGGTCAATCCGAACTCGGTATCGATGACGTTGCCACCCTCGGCGACGACGACACCTTCGGGCAGGGTGTCCTCGTCGAGGGTTACCTCGTAGGTGCCTTTCTCGGGAACACCGATCGCCCAACGGCCCTCGGCATCCGTCACGGTGTCGGCCTGATAGCCGTTGCCGTCCACGGCGATCGCGACGCCGTCGAGGGCCTCACCGTCGAACTGCACATTGCCGGAGATCGTGAACTCGAACTCGGTGCCGACCTCGTCGGCGTGCGCGCTGCTCACCGAAAAGGTGGCCATGGTCAGGGCTGCGAGAAGCGTCACGAACAGAATGGCCAGCATCCTGGGTATGTATCTCTGAGCCGTAAGAGTGGACTTCACGGGACCTCCATGTGGGTGCCGACCGGTGGGTAACCGAGCGGACGCCGGGCAAGTACTGCCAACGTCGTTGTTGAGAGTACGTGCCGATTATGTCCTATATGTTTCGAAACTCCGCAACCCGCGGTAATTGTGCGCGGAATGTGATGGGCCCAAACACGCTTAACATTGAAGGACCGGTCTAGTTACTTCACGTCCCGTGCGGTGGTAGCGCGTTTTGCCGGATATTTTTCTGTTTTTAGCTACAGGTAAAGGGGTTTCATGGATCAGCCAGATCCGTTCGGATTCACCGGGCTCACCTACGACGACGTGCTGCTCTTGCCGGGGCATACCGACGTCATTCCGAGTGAGGCGGTCACCAAATCCCGCCTGACCCGGCGCATCGATGTGTCGCTGCCGCTGCTCTCCAGTGCCATGGACACCGTCACGGAGACCCGCATGGCCATCGCGATGGCGCGCGAGGGCGGTCTCGGCATCCTGCACCGTAACCTGTCGATCGGTGACCAGGCCGAGCAGGTGGATCTGGTCAAGCGCAGCGAATCCGGAATGATCACCAACCCGGTGACCACGTCGCCCGACGCCACCGTGGCCGAGGTCGACGCCCTGTGCGGCCAGTTCCGCGTGAGCGGGCTGCCCGTCATCGACGGCGACGGAATCCTCGTGGGAATCATCACCAACCGAGACATGCGTTTCGTGCCGTATGCCAAGAAGGCGCTCACCCGGGTGAGCGAGGTCATGACACGGTCTCCGCTGATCACCGGCAAGGTCGGGATGGCCCCCGAAGACGCGCTCGCAATCTTCGCGAAGCACAAGATCGAAAAGCTCCCCCTGATCGACGCCAACGGCAAGCTCACCGGCCTGATCACGGTCAAAGACTTCGACAAGAGCGAGGAATACCCCCTCGCCACGAAGGACGACGCCGGACGCCTGCGGGTCGGAGCAGCCATCGGCTTCTTCGGTGACGCCTGGCAGCGCGCGACCGCCCTGCTCGAATCGGGGGTCGACGTGCTCGTGGTCGACACCGCCAACGGCGACAGCGCCGGCGTGCTCGACATCATCCGTCGTCTGAAGTCCGACAAGGCGTTCGCCGATGTCGACGTGATCGGCGGAAACGTGGCCACGCGCTCCGGCGCCCAGGCGCTCATCGACGCGGGCGCCGACGCCATCAAGGTGGGCGTGGGCCCCGGCTCGATCTGCACCACCCGCATCGTGGCCGGTGTGGGCGTTCCCCAGATCACCGCCGTCTACCAGGCCTCCCTCGCCGCCCGCGAAACCGGCATCCCGGTGATCGCCGACGGCGGACTGCAGTATTCCGGCGATATCGCCAAGGCTCTCGTGGCCGGCGCCGACACCGTCATGCTCGGCTCCCTGCTCGCCGGGTGCACCGAAAGCCCCGGCGAACTCGTGTTCGTCAACGGCAAGCAGTTCAAGACCTATCGCGGCATGGGTTCGCTCGGCGCGCTGCAGACCCGTGGCTCGAAGACGTCGTACTCGAAGGACCGCTACTTTCAGAGTGACGTTCCGAGCGACGAGAAGCTGATTCCCGAGGGCATTGAGGGCCAGGTTCCGTTCCGCGGACCCCTCGCCGCCGTGGCTTACCAGCTCGTCGGCGGCCTGCGCCAGTCCATGTTCTACGTGGGCGCGCGCACCATCGCCGAGCTCAAGCAAAAGGGCAAGTTTGTGCGCATCACCCCCGCCGGACTCAAGGAATCGCACCCGCACGACGTGCAGATCGTGGTCGAAGCCCCGAACTACCGCCGCTAGGGCCAGCCTTTCTCGAGCGGATGCCCGTCGGCATTCGCTCGAAAATGGGATGTCGGGGCTGTCCTCTAAACTGTAACCATGGAAATCGAGATCGGCCGTTCCAAGCGCGCTCGCCGCGTATACGCCTTCGACGACATCGCGGTGGTGCCGAGTCGGCGCACCCGCGACCCGGAGGACGTGTCGGTCGGCTGGACCATCGACGCCTACCAGTTCGCCATTCCGGTGCTGGCCGCCCCGATGGACTCCGTCGTCTCGCCCACCACGGCCATCATGATGGGCCAGCTGGGCGGCGTCGGCGTGCTCGACCTTGAAGGCCTGTGGACCCGGCACGAGAACCCGGAGCCGTTGCTCGCCGAAATTCGCAGCCTGCCCGCCGACAAGGCCACCGCCCGCATGCAGGAGATGTACTCCGCTCCGATCCAGCCTGCGCTCGTCACCGCACGCCTCGCCGAGATTCGTGCGGGCGGCGTTACCGTGGCCGGCGCGCTCTCACCCCAGCGCACGCAGGAACTCTACGAAACCGTCGTCGCTGCCGGCGTCGACCTGTTCGTGATTCGCGGCACGACCGTGTCGGCCGAGCACGTGTCGCAGAACCAGGAACCGCTCAACCTCAAGAAGTTCATCTACGAGCTCGACGTTCCCGTGATCGTGGGCGGTGCGGCCACCTACACCGCAGCGCTGCACCTCATGCGCACGGGCGCGGCCGGTGTTCTGGTCGGTTTCGGCGGAGGAGCGGCGTCGACCACCCGCGCGACCCTCGGCATCCACGCCCCGATGGCCACCGCCGTAGCGGATGTCGCCGGCGCGCGCCGCGACTACATGGACGAGTCCGGCGGCCGTTACGTGCACGTCATCGCCGACGGCGGCCTCGGCACCTCCGGTGATATCGTCAAGGCCGTCGCGTGCGGCGCCGACGCCGTCATGCTCGGTACCGCCCTGGCCCGGGCCACGGATGCCCCCGGCGGCGGATTCCACTGGGGCGCCGAGGCGCACCACCCGCAGCTTCCGCGCGGCAAGCGCGTCGAAGTCGGTACCGTGGCCCCGCTCGAAGAGATTCTCTACGGCCCGGCACCGGTCGCCGACGGCACCGCCAACCTGATCGGCGCGCTGCGTCGATCGATGGCGACCACGGGCTACTCCGATCTCAAGGAATTTCAACGGGTTGAAGTGGTTGTCGCGCCGTACCGAGTGAACTAGCGTCAGAAGAACCAACGCCGAAGATAGACGTACTTTTCAGCATTACCCGCAACAATGAAGTCGCAGTTGTTTGTCGCACCTCCCCTGACCGCTCGTCTTTGAACACTGAGTCTGAACAGGAGCAGCAATGGCCTCCCACAATTCGGTCACCCGGTCCACAAAATTGGGGCCTGAGGAGCGGGTCGCCGCTCTCGCCAAGCTCAAAGAGAAAGAGCTCGACATTCTCGTCGTCGGTGGCGGCATCGTCGGGGCCGGTGCAGCCCTCGATGCCGTCACCCGGGGCCTGAGCGTCGGCATCCTCGAGGCGCGGGACTGGGCGTCGGGTACGTCGAGCCGGTCGTCCAAGCTCGTGCACGGCGGCATCCGCTACCTGGAGCAGCTCGACTTCCGCCTCGTGCGTGAGGCGCTCACCGAGCGGGGGCTGCTGTTGCAGCGCATCGCGCCGCATCTCGTCAAACCGGTGCGGTTTCTGTACCCGCTCAAAAAACGATTCACCGAACGGCTCTACATCGGTGCCGGCATGTTGCTCTACGACATCTTCTCCCACACCGGTGGTCGCCCGCCCGGCGTGCCGCACCACCGCCACCTGTCCAAAGGCCAGGTGCAGAAGCTCATTCCGAGCCTCGCCAACGACGCACTGGTCGGCGGCATCACCTACTACGATGCCCAGGTCGACGACGCCCGCTACGTGTCGTCGCTCGTGCGCACGGCCTCCTTCTACGGCGCCCACGCGGCCAGCCGGGTGCGGGTCGAGGGCTTCATCAAGGTGGGGGAGCGCGTCGTCGGCGTGCGCGCCCACGACCTGCAGACCGACGAACGCTTCGACGTGCGGGCCAAGCAGGTCGTGAATGCCACCGGGGTTTGGACCGACGACACCCAACGCATGGTCGGCGAACGCGGCACCTTCAAGGTACGCGCGTCGAAGGGCGTGCACCTCGTGGTGCCGCGCGACCGGTTCCAGAGCGCGATGGGGCTTCTGCTGCGCACCGAAAAGAGCGTTCTGTTCGTGATCCCGTGGGGCAGGCACTGGCTCATCGGCACGACCGACACCGACTGGTACCTCGACAAGGCGCATCCAGCGGCGACGGCAGCCGACATCGACTACATTCTTGAGCACATCAATTCGGTTTTGACCGTGCCGCTCACTCGCGAAGACGTCGAGGGTGTTTATGCCGGGCTCCGTCCGCTTCTGGCCGGCGAAAGTGACCAGACCTCCAAGCTGTCCCGCGAACACCTCGTCGGACACTCGGTGCCCGGCCTCGTCGTGATCGCCGGCGGCAAGTGGACCACCTACCGCATCATGGCCAAAGACGCAGTGGATGCCGCGGCGTCGGCCCTCGACGGCCGCATTCCCGCGTCGGCGACCCAGGACATCCCCTTGTTGGGGGCTGAGGGATATCAGGCTGCGTGGAACAAGCGCGGCAAGATCGCCAGAGCGTTCGGGCTGCACACCGTGCGGGTGGAACACCTGCTCAACCGCTACGGCACCCTCACCGATGAGCTGCTCGACCTCATCCGCGCCAACCCGGCGCTCGCCGAACCGTTGCCCGGGGCCGATGACTACATCGGTGCCGAGGTCGTCTACGCGGCTTCGCACGAGGGAGCCTTGCACCTGGAAGACGTGCTCGCCCGCCGCACCCGCATCTCGATCGAAGCCTGGGACCGCGGGGTTTCGGCCGCGCCGGTCGCCGCAGGGCTCATGGCCGGGGTGCTGGGCTGGGATCAGGAGCGCATCGACCGCGAGGTGGGTTTCTACCTCACCCGGGTCGCCGCCGAGCGGGCCTCGCAGGAGGAGCCCAACGACGAATCCGCCGACCGGGTGCGGCTCGAGGCCCCCGACATCATGGTCACCAACTAGGCGCCGGGGCTCGCGTTCCCGCGCCCCGCGCCCGGGCGGAGCGCGCCCGAACCATGACCGCGCCCGATATTGGTGGCCGCTACGGTAACCGGCGTAGCGGTCACCCGTTTCGGGCGCAGTCACCCGGTGGTCGAGTCGGGCGAAAGCGTGGGTGCGCCCGATCTGGGTGCGCGCTACGGTAACCGGCGTAGCGGCTACCCATTTTAGGCGCGGCCATGAGGTTCAGGGTGAGCGCGGTCCGTCGGGGCCGGCGAGAGAGACTACCGGGCGCGCGGAATGCCGTGCCCGGTCAGGAACCGCCCGAACACGATGAGGTCGCGGGCGATCTTCCAGTCCCAGCGCGCAAAAGTGGGGCCGAGCGCCCGCACGCGGTCCTCGCGGTCCTTCTCTGCCATCACGACCTGGGCCGTGGTGAGGCCGCGGGTGTACTCGTCCTTGAGGTACTTGCCGAGGCCGTCGAACTCACCGACCTTGTTGATGGTTCGCCAGAAGAAGTCGACGAAGGCAATGAATCCTGCGGCGTCGTCGAAGCGCACTTGCAGTTCGGGAGCCGCGAATCCGAGCAGAAAGATGTTGGCGCGGCTGATCGACTCGCCGCCCGAGCCCGATTGGGTCGAGGCGAACTCCGCAGCTCTCAGTGCAGCCCCACGTCCTTTGACCCTGGCTGGTCCGTTGAGGGACTCGAGGGCGGACTCCAACTCCGCACGGGTGGCCAGGCTGTCGCCCCAGCGCGGAATGTGGATGGCGCGGTCCATCATCGCCACGGCGTCCGAAAAGGGGAGAATCCGTGCCATCTCGATCGCCGTTTCGGAAACCGGCGTAACCAGGAGCCCGGCCCTCTCGACGACACGCGGCTGGTGTTCCACGGTGTGCCGCACGATACCGTGACGCGATCGGCCACCGGATGCCTGTGGAACGGTGACGTGGACATCCGTCGGCCAGTCGACCGGCCGCGGCAACCCCCAGATCGCCGCGGCGGAATGGTGTGAGAACACCGGCGCTTCGGAACTGATCGCCGCGTAGGCGCGAATGCGGGCGAGGTAACGCGCGTCGTGCTTCAGCGTTGACCAGAGAATGGTGCTCATATACACGCCGTGTCGCAGGCGGAAAATGCGCTTCTGCGAGAAATCGCGACGCAATTCCTGCTCGAGGCCGACGGCCACCGCCTCGGAGCGCAGCAAAAGGCCATCCGCTCTGGTGATGGCAGCGAGCGAGGGATGCGCGGCTGCGAATGCGAGAGTCATGACGTGAGCGTGGCACGCGGCGAACGCGGTCGGACCACCCGGCAGCAATCTGTGGAGAACTCGACCGGTCCGAGGGATGGCCGCGCCCGATACCGGTGCGCGCCACGGTAACCGGCGTAGCGGCTACCCGTTTCGGGCGCGCGCATCCGCTTCACACGCGCATGCGGCAAGCGGATGCGACGGCGCCACGGCAAAAGCGGCTCCGGTAGAATAAGGGGACTGCCCCTAAACCTCAGGAGTCATGACAATGGTTGATGTTCGGCGGGTCAAACTTCCCGGCGTGGGTGTGCTGCACACCTTCATCACGGATGACGGCGGCAAGGTCGGCGTCATCGCCCACCGTTCCGGCCACAGCGACCTCATCACTTTCGCCGACGACGAGGGCGGCCCCGACGCGAGCAAGGTCTCGCTCCGGCTCAACGAAGACGAGGCGCACACCCTCGCCGAACTGCTCGGCGGCACCCAGATCACCGAGTCGCTCAGCGCCCTCGACCAGATTCCGGGCCTCAGCATCGACTGGTTCACCGTGGACTATGAAGATCACATCGCCGGGCAGGCGCTCGGCAATCCTGCCGACCGCGGCATCGCCGGACTCACCGTGGTCGCCGTCGTGCGCGGCGAATCCGCCAACCCGGCTCCCGCCGCCGACTTCAAGGTTTTTCCCGGTGACACCCTCGTCGTCGCTGGGTCGCCGGAGAAGGTCGTTAAGGCCTTCGCATTCTTTCGCACCGGTGAAGTAAAGGCGAAGACCGTCGACGCTCCACCCGGGGGGTAAACGATGCACCTGGGCGAAGACCTCCTCGTTCTTGGCATCCTGCTCGTCGTCGCCTACATTCTTGGCCGTCTGGGCAAGCTGATCGGGCTTCCCACCATCCCGATCTACATGATCGTCGGTGTTCTGGCGAGCCCGAACACCGACTTCTTCCCCCTTGACTTTCAATCCGCCGATATCGAACTCATCGCCGTCTTCGGCCTGATTCTGCTGCTGTTCAGCCTCGGCCTCGAATTCGATCAGGAAGAATTCTTCGGCAACGCCAAAACCCTGATGATCTCCGGCGGTTCCTGGATTCTCATCAACATGGGCGCCGGCTTCGCGTTCGGCCTGCTCGTGGGCTGGGGACCGCGGGAAGCGCTCGTCATCGCCGGAATGACCGGAACCTCGTCGAGTGCGATCATCACCAAACTGCTCATCGAACTGCGCCGCCTCGCCAACAAAGAGACGCCGATGATTCTCGGGGTGACCGTCGTCGGTGACATCTTCATCGCGATCTACCTCTCGATCGTGTCCGTCGTGCTCAGCGGCGAAACCGAGATCTGGCCGATCGTTCTGCAACTCTCCATCGCGTTCCTGTTTCTCGTGGCGATGTTCTCGCTTGCCCGCTGGGGCGGGCGCGTGGTGTCGCGCCTCATGCGTACCAAGGACGACGAACTCTTCACCATTTTGTTCTTCGGCCTCGTGGTGCTGTTCGCCGGCATTGGCGAGATCATCGGCGTTACCGACGCGATCGGCGCCTTCCTGATCGGCGTCGTGCTCGGCGCGAGCAGCTACCGCGCCAGGATCGAACGCGTGGCCGTGCCGCTGCGGGACATCTTCGCGGCCTTCTTCTTTCTCAACTTCGGTCTGGCCCTCGACATCGCCCAGTTCGGATCGGTGATTGGCGTCGTTCTTATCGCAATCGTGATGACCTTCGTGCTCAGCCTGTTGTCGGGCGCCTTGCTGGCCTGGCTGCACAAAATGGGGCCGCGTGAAGCCCTTAACACTGCGGCGATCTTCGTCAACCGCGGTGAGTTCACGCTGATTCTGGCGACCCTGTCGGTGTCGGCCGGGCTTGACCCGAGGCTGCAGCCGTTCGCGGGCCTCTACGTTCTTGTCATGGCGATCCTCGGCCCGCTGTTCGCTGCGAATTCCGAGAAGATCGGGTCGATTCTGCGCCGCCGCATGCCGGCATCCGCTGCCACCCGTGCGCCGCGCAACCCGATGCTCGAGGAAGAGATCGCCCTCGTCGAGGCGGCGACCGCAGCCCAGGCCGCCGACGCCGACGAGTTCGCCCGCCGTGCTTCCAAGCGCGACTCGGCCAATTCCCACCCGGGGATCGATACAGTGAAAGGCTCCCACCCGACCGATTCCGGTCTGGATCCCATGGCCGATTTCGCTCTCGGCCAGCATTCCCCACCACCCGATGACACGACCGACAAACCGGCACGTAAACCCGGGCGAGAATCCCACACAGGTGACTATTCGTGATCAGAATGATGCTGCGCCCCCGTTGGGTGGCCGCACTGCTATTTGCCCTCGGCATTGCCGCTGGCTTCGCCCTGTTGGGGAACTGGCAGCTGGAACGCGCCATCGAGTCCGGCGTGGTTGTGGAGCGAACCACCGAGCAGGCGCAGCCGCTCGCTGAAGTGGCGCAGCCTGACGGCGGAGTGACGCAGGTTGCAACGGGCCAGATGGTCACCGCCGAGGGCACCTGGGTACCCGGAGACGAGACGCTCATCACCACCCGCATCAACGGCGGTACCGAGGGCTTCTGGGTGGTCAGTCATTTTCGAACGGATGCCGCCGTCAGCATCGCCGTCGCGCGCGGATGGGCTCCCGACAAAGCCACGGCCGAAGCCGTCATCGCCACGCTCCAGAGTGCACCGCAAAACACCCCGGTCGCCCTGACCGGACGCTTCCTCACCGGCGAGGCCCCTGAGCTGCCCGACCCGGAAGGTGACTCGAAGGAGCTGACCAAGGTCGCGCCATCCGCTCTCATCAATCTATGGGCGGATTTCTCCGACGAATCGGTCTACTCCGCCTATATCGTCGACGCGGCGGCTCCGGCCGGCCTCGATGTGATCGACTCCCCGGTGCCCGAAGTTGACCAGTCGCTCAACTGGCTGAACATCTTCTACGCCATCGAGTGGGTCGTCTTCGCCGGATTCGCCGTCTTCCTCTGGTACCGACTGGTGCGCGACGCCCTCGAGCGCGAGCAGGAAGACGCCGAGGCAGCGGAAGCGTCGAGCGCGCTCGCCTAGAATTAGGCACATGCCTCGTCAACCCAAGCCCGCCGATATTTCCAGAATCCCCGGTGCGCTCCGGCTGTACCAGGTGTCATCGACCATTACCGGTGTCTTCCTGCTGCTGCTCTGCATCGAAATGGTCATCAAGTACGGCTTCGGCCACGAGATCGAACTCGGCGGCGCGCAGGGCTTCCTCGCCCTCGTTCCGACCGATACGGTCGCGGCCGTCAACCTCAGCACCGGCATCCTGATCGCGCACGGCTGGTTCTACGTGCTCTACCTGTTCGCCGACTTTCGCCTGTGGAGCCTCATGCGCTGGCCGTTCTGGCGCTTCGTGCTCATCGCCCTCGGCGGCGTCGTTCCCACCCTGTCGTTCATCGTCGAAGTTCCCGTCGCCCGCACGGTGAAGCGCTTCCTCGCCGAGAACGCCGAAGAAACCGCGGCAATTGCCGAGAAGGCTCAGGCTCAAGCATGACCACGACCAATCCCGCAACGGATGCCGCCCCCGCCGATTCGGGGCTCGATCGCCCCGTTCTCGTGGTCGACTTCGGTGCGCAGTACGCGCAGCTGATCGCCCGGCGCGTGCGCGAGGCATCCGTTTATTCGGAGATCGTGCCCCACACGATCACCGCCGCCGAGGTGCTCGCCAAGAACCCGCGCGGAATCGTGCTGAGTGGTGGGCCGTCGAGCGTCTACGCCGAGGGTGCCCCCGCCTTCGACGGCGCGATCTTCGAGCTCGGTGTTCCCGTGCTCGGCATTTGCTACGGCTTTCAGGTGATGGCGACCGCCCTCGGCGGCACCGTGGCCCACACCGGCGCGCGCGAATACGGCTCGACCCCGGTCACCGTGAGCAACGGCGACAACGTGCTGCTCGCCGACCAGCCTGACAGCCAGACCGTGTGGATGAGCCACGGAGACTCGGTCGCCACCGCCCCCGACGGTTTCACCGTGCTCGCCTCCTCGGTCTCAACCCCGGTCGCCGCGTTCGCCAACGACGCCAAGCGGCTCTACGGCGTGCAGTGGCACCCCGAGGTCAAGCACTCCGAAAACGGACAGCACGTGCTCGAGAACTTTCTGCACCGCGCCGCCGGCATCAACCCGGACTGGAACAGCGGCAACGTCATCGCCGAGCAGGTCGCGAAAATTCGCGCGCAGGTCGGCACCGGCAAGGTCATCTGCGGGCTCTCCGGCGGAGTCGACTCCGCCGTCGCCGCGGCCCTCGTGCACAAGGCCATCGGCGACCAGCTCGTCTGCGTCTTCGTCGACCACGGCCTGCTGCGCCAGGATGAACGCCGCCAGGTCGAGGAGGATTACGTCAAGGCCACCGGCATCCGGTTGGTCACCGTCGACGTGCGTGAGCAGTTCCTGGTGGCGCTCAAGGGTGTGAGCGACCCGGAGACCAAGCGTAAGATCATCGGTCGCGAGTTCATCCGCACCTTCGAGCAGGCTCAGGCCGAACTCGTTCTCGAATCGAAGGAAACTGACGGCGACCCCATCGCGTTCCTTGTGCAGGGCACGCTCTACCCCGACGTCGTCGAATCCGGCGGCGGCAGCGGTACCGCGAACATCAAGAGCCACCACAACGTAGGCGGCCTGCCCGACGACCTCAAGTTCGAACTGGTCGAACCGCTGCGCACCCTGTTCAAGGACGAGGTACGGGCGATCGGCGCCGAGCTCGGCCTGCCGGCCGAAATCGTGCAGCGTCAGCCGTTTCCCGGCCCCGGGCTCGGCATTCGCATCGTCGGCTCGATCACCCAAGAACGCCTCGACCTGCTGCGCCAGGCGGATGCGATCGTGCGCTTCGAGCTGACCGCCGCCGGTCTCGACCGTGAGATCTGGCAGTGCCCGGTCGTGCTGCTGGCCGACGTGCGCTCGGTGGGCGTGCAGGGCGACGGCCGCACCTACGGACACCCGATCGTGCTGCGCCCGGTGTCGAGCGAAGACGCCATGACCGCCGACTGGACCCGTCTGCCCTACGATCTGCTCGCCAAGATCTCGAACCGCATCACCAACGAGGTCGACGGGGTGAACCGCGTGGTGCTCGACGTCACGAGCAAGCCGCCGGGAACCATCGAGTGGGAGTGATCCCGACATAGCGAAGGGCCGGCTCTGAAGAGCCGGCCCTTTTTGTGTGGACGTGCCCGCGCATCCGTTCGTGGGCGCGCCCGCTACGGGTGGGCGCGCCAGTAATAGAGGGAGCGCCCCCCCCGTAGCGGGCGCGGTCATCCGAATACGCCTAAGATCGGCGGCATGACTCGGTTACCGTCCTCCTCAATCGCCCGAGTGTCGTCCGGCGTCGGCGCTGTGTTCCTGACGGCCCTCGCGGGATTTCAGCTCGCGCTGGCGCTCGGAGCTCCCTGGGGTCGGGCGGCCTATGGCGGGGCGACCGAGCACCCAACCAAGCGGATGCGCGCGAGCAGCGCCGTCGCATCCGTTGTGTGGGCGGTGATCGCGCTCGTGGTGCTGCGTCGCGGTGGCCACGAGGTGAGGCGGGTGGTGCCCGGCCAGGCCGTTCCGGCGGTCATGTGGACGGCGGTCGGGCTGCTGGCCGTGGGAGTCGTGCTGAACACTCTCACGCCGAGCCGGCTGGAGCGCATGATCTGGGCACCCGTTTCCCTGGTGCTGCTGGTCACTACGACGGCGACGGAGCTGGCAGCGCGCCCGCGCCGCTGACGCGCGGCCTCACCGCGAACGGATTTACGTGAAAACGGCCGGGTAAGCGATATCTTGCTAGTCGTCGTAGTGGTACCGGCAGGCCGCGATGCGGCATCGGGTGCTCGTCGAAGGGCTCAGGTGTCGTGCGCTGCGGCGGCGCTGATCCGCTGCAGGAGCCCCACGAGAGTCGCCTGCTCCTCTCTGCTGAGACCGGCGATGAGGGTGCGTTCGGTCTCCACGTGCGGGGCTAGAGCGGCGTCGATGAGTCGCCTGCCGGCCTCCGTGAGTGCAACGAGGGTGCCCCGGCCATCGTCGGGATTGGCCGCACGACTGACCAGCCCTCGCGACTGCAGCTTGTTCAGACGCTGGGCCACCGCACTAGACGAGATCATCGCATCTCGGGCCAGGGCTGCCGGGCTGACGCGATACGGCGCGCCGCTGCGTAGCAGCGTGGCGAGCACGTCGAAAACGGATGCGTCCAGCCCGTACCGCGCAAAGGTGACGGCCAGGCGCGAGTCGACCGCCAGCGCGGTGCGACTCAAGCGGCCGATAACGGCCATGGGGGAGACGTCGAGTTCGGGCTTCTCGGCCTGCCATTGCTCAAGGATTCGATCCACCTGGTCTGCCATGGGTCCACCCTAGCAATGGCTAAGCACTTAGCTATACTAGCTAAGTGCTTAGCAATCGATATGTCCTGTTGGCGACCACCGCCCTGGCTCCCGTGCTTTGGGGAACCACCTACTTGACGACGACCATGTTCCTGCCGGCGGACCGACCGCTGCTCGCAGCATTCCTGCGGGCGCTGCCGGCGGGGCTTCTGCTTCTGATGCTGTGCCGCCGGTTGCCGCGCGGTGCATGGTGGTGGAAGTCCTGGGTGCTCGGTGTGCTCAACATCGGGGCGTTCTTTGCCCTGCTCTTCATCGCGGCCTATCGTCTCCCCGGCGGCGTGGCCGCCATCGTCGGTGGTTTGCAGCCCCTTGTCGTAGCCCTGCTCGCCAGCCGCGTGCTGCACGAACGGCTGAGCGGGCGGGTGCTCGGCAGCGGTGCCGCCGGAGCCTTCGGGGTGAGCCTCATCGTGTTGCAGTCGCAGGCGCGGCTCGATGCCATCGGAATTCTCGCTGCGCTCGCCGGCACACTGTGCATGGCCCTCGGCATCGTGCTCTCCAAGAAATGGGGGCAGCCGGCATCCCTTCTGGCGACAACATCGTGGCAACTCATCGCGGGCGGGCTCACTCTTCTGCCGGTCCTGCTCCTGATCGAGGGCATCAGCGCCGCTCCGTTGACCGCGACCAATATCGCCGGGTACGTGTATCTGTCCGTGGCCGGCACCGCATTCGCCTACGTGGCCTGGTTTCACGGCATTGCGCGCCTGCCGGCCAGCACGATCGCATTCCTCGGCTTGCTGAGCCCGATCGTGGCGATCCTGCTCGGCTGGACCATCGCCGGAGAGCACCTCAGCCTGATTCAGATCGCCGGGATCGTCATCGTGCTGGGCTCGATCGCTGCCGTCATCGTCGCCAGAGCTCCGATATCCCCGCACGAACGTATCCACCTCCGTGGCCGCGCCCGCTATCGGTAGCTGCTACGGTAACCGGCGTAGCGGCTACCGATAGCGCGCGCGCTCACGGGGTGAACGCGGGGGTGACGGCGCGGGTAACGGCGGGGGTGGCGGCGCGGGCGGGCCCGCACGCGAGCATCCGCTGGATCAGTCCTTGGGAGCTTTCAGGTATCGGCGAATGGCGAGCACGACCACCCAGGCGAGGCCGAGCAGCACGATGGCGCTGCCAATGTAGCCGAACGTGGCATTCGAGCCGCTGATTTCGAGGGGGAGCAGCGGGTGCAGGTCAGTGAAACTCATTGCTTAAGCCAACCACAGTGTGACGTGTGCACGGTACGAAAAAGCGCCGGGTTTCACGAACGCTGGGGGGATGCCTGGCCGGCGGGACTTGCGGTGGCTGTGGCATCCGGGGCATCGAGATCCCAGGCACGCAGTCGTCGCAGCAGGCTGCGTTTCTTGTCGGTGTGACCTTGCATGCGCCCGAGGATTCCCGCAAGCATGGAGATTGCGTCGGCGATGAACGGGCCCTTGTTGAGCATCACGCACTCGGCGCGTTCGGCCATGGCGGCATCGGTCACCTCGGCGCGAGATGGCAAACCGGTGCGGGCGAGGGTATCGAGCACCTGCGTTGCCCAGATCACCGGCACGTGGGCGGATTCGCACAGCCAGAGGATCTCTTCCTGCACCTCGGCGAGCCGTTCGAAACCGGCCTCGACGGCGAGGTCGCCGCGGGCGATCATAACGCCGACACCCTGCCACCGCATGGCTTCAAGCAGGATCTGCGGTAGGGCCTCGAACGCCGCGACGGTCTCAATCTTGAGCACGATGCCGAGCTCCGGGTTTCCCTTGAGGTGTGAAAGCAGGTCTCGCACGTCGTCGGCACTTCGTACAAAGGACATGTTGACGATATCGGCGTGTGCTCGCACAAAGTCCAGGTCGGCCTCATCCTGCTCGGTGAGCGCCGAGATGGAAAGATGAGTATCGGGCAGGTTGATGCCCTTTTCAGCGCGCAGTTTTGTGCCAACAAGGCTGGCATGGTGCACCGCGACCGTTATTTCGGTGGCGGCCACGGCAACGATGACCCCGCCGATCTTGCCATCGTCGAGCATGACTCGTTCACCGGGTCGCGCTTCCAGAAAAGCGGAAGGCAGGGTGCAGCCGATTCGGTGTGTCCCATCGGTCGTGACGTCTGCCGGGCTGAGGTCCGCGGTGAGGATCAGGGTGTCACCACGGTGCACGAGCAAGAATTGCTCGGTGGGATTCAGGGTGCCAACGAACGCGACCACGTCTCGTTCGTCCCGCGCGGCGGCCAGGGCCAGCCCGGGTCCGAAGTAGACAGTTTGGGGGAGGGAGACGAGGCATCCGTCTGAAAAGATCTGCTCGACAGTGAGGGTGCGGTGGGCCCCGCGCGTGTCGACGAGGTGGATTTCGTCGCCGACCCGGCGCCGGGCCAGCCAGCTCGAATCGGTGATGGGAATGACGGGTGCCCCGAGCGCGACCGCGTTGTCGGGCCGGGTTCCGAGCCAGGCCAGACCGCGTTTCTGAACGGCACCGGTCGGGGATCGGATCGGCTTGACCTTGATCACCTCTGGGCCGGGCGTGATGGGGCCGGTGCGCAGCTTCGGACCGCCAAGATCCATGGCAATCCGGCAGCGCTCACCGGTTGCCGCCTCGGCGGAGTGGATATTGGCGATCATCGCGGCCCAACTGGTCGGACCGTCGTGCGCACAGTTGATGCGGGCCAGGTCCATCCCACTCTCGAGCATGGACGCTACCATGGCGGCGTCGGTCGCCGATTCACTCGGCAGGGTCACCATGATGCGCGTTGACCGCTGCGCGGGTTGAGCACCGAGCAGCAGCGCGGCATTGTGGGTGAGGAGGGCGGAGCCGTCGGGCGGCCGCTCAACCTCGGGAGCGTAGACGGGATTCACGGCGCCGACCTGAGGGATCAGCAGCGTCAGCGTTCGCAGCAGTCCGTCAACGCTCGCGAGAACGCCTGATTCGGTGCGCCCCAAAGAGGTGAGACCGCGATTGGTGAGACGCGCCTGAAGATCGCGCAGATCGTGGGCTCGCAGCTCGACGTAGTGCACGAGGTTGGTTGCACTGGCTGTGTGCCGTGCTGCGACGGCGAGAATCTCGTCGGCCTGGCGCACCTCGGCGAGCAGCAGGTGCGCCCGCAGCGATTCAACGTCGGCCTGAAGAGAGACCAGATCGGAGAATTCGAGCTCAGTCATGTGATCCTTCCGTGGCCGACCGGTTCAGTATGGCCGGTGCGGGTGAACGGCCGGGGTGGACGCACAAAAAGTGGGCCGATCCACCAGGATCGACCCACCGGTTGTTCTGCGTACTGCTACTCGCGGGTGAGCACGAAGATGCGCAGCATTTCGACGTAGAGCCAGACGACGGTCATGATGATGCCGAACGCGCCGGTCCAGCCGTACTTGCGGGGCAGACGGTTGTTTACGCCCTTCTGGATGAAGTCGAAGTCGAGCACGAGCGAGTACGCGGCCAGAAGCACCGCGAGCAGGCCGATGAGGATGCCGAGCTTGATGTCAAAGCCGAGAATGCTGATGCTCTGGCTGCGCAGGCCGAAAGCCTGGTCGGTGCCGCCGAAGATCATCATTCCCACGTTGATGAGCGAGAACGCAGCGTAGCCGATCATGGCGACCAGGAAGATCTTGGTGGCCTTCTTCGAGGCGCGGATCTTGCCGCTCTTGAACAGGGCCAGGGTGACGCCGACCACGACGAGGGTGGCGAGAACCGCCTGCACCACGACGCCCGGGTAGATGTCGTCGAAGACGCGAGAGATGCCGCCGACGAACAGGCCCTGGGCAGCGGCGAAGGTGAGGATCAGCGGAGCCGACGGCTCCTTCTTGAAGGTGTTGACCAGGCCGAGCACGAAACCGACGATGGCGCCGAGAATGAACAGGAACGGCAGCACCGGCGTGGCGACCCAGGAGATCATTGCCGCGACGACCAGCAGCGCGAAGCCGAGGCCGGTCTTGGTGATGGTGTCTTCGTAGGTCATGCGTTCGGTGTCCTGCGCACCGGCGGAGGGCCGGTTGTACATCGACTGCAGATCGTTGTCCGAGAGGGCCTGCGACGACGCCACTGCGCCGCGAGGGCCGAACGCCTCGTTGCGGGAGAAAGCGGGGTTGGAGGATGCCATGGGGTGCTGTACTCACAATCAGCTGGTGGTGTGGGATGCGCGGTCGAACCGGCACGCAGCGCCTGGTGCAGCGCTCCCTCCACGGTACCCGAGAGCGTGATCGAATGCACCGGGGATCAGCCGATTTGCAGCATTTTCGGCGGTGTTTCGCACTCATTTCGCTGCGAGCGTTACCGGTGCCCGCATCCGTTTTGCCGGCACCGGTAGCCTGCGGGGTTAGCCTGACACCATGCGACCCATCGTCATCGGCCACCGCGGGGCGAGCGGCCACCGGCCGGAGCACACGCGTTCCGCTTTCACCCTGGCCTTCGCGCTCGGAGCCGACGCCGTTGAACCCGACCTGGTGGCAACCCGCGACGGCGTGCTCGTCATTCGCCACGAAAACGAGATCTCCGGCACAACGGATGTCGCCACTCGCGCCGAATTCGCCGCTCGCCGCCGGCAGAAACACGTTGACGGCAAGCCCGTCACCGGCTGGTTCACCGAAGACTTCACCTGGGCTGAACTGAGCACCCTGCGCGCCCGGGAACGGCTGCCCGCCCTGCGGCAGGGCAATACAACCTTCGACGACCAGCAGCCGATTCTGCGGCTGCGCGACCTGTTCGACCTCGTCGACGCCGCGGCCGAGCAGACCGACCGGGTGCTCGGGATTGTCGCCGAGATTAAGCATGCCAGCTATTTTGCCGCCCTCGACCTGCCGCTGGCCGAACTGTTCGCGGCCGAGGTCTCCGCCGCCGGCTGGAACATCGACCGGCTCACCGTGGAGAGCTTCGAACCGACCGTGCTCGCCCAGGTGCGCGCGGAGGGCGTGCGCGGCAGGCGCATCTTTCTGCTCGAAGACCAGGGGCACCCGGCTGACCAGCCGGCGGAGTACGGTGCCGGCGCCGTGTCCTACGCCGATCACCTCACGATTGCCGGGCTCGCGAACCTGGCCGCCGGTTCTGACGGGATCGACGGCATCAGCGTTCCGAAGTCGCTCATTCTCGAAACGGATGCCGCTGGTGACGTGGTCGGGGCATCCGCTCTGGTCGACGACGCCCACGTGGCCGGGCTGGAGATTTACTGCTGGACACTGCGCCCGGAGAACAGGTTTTTGGCGAAGTCGTTTCGAAGCGGCACCCGCAAGGCGGACTTCGGCCACTGGCAGTCGGAGTTTCGGGTGATTCTCGGTTCGGGCATCGACGGAGTGTTCGCCGACCACCCCGATCTGGCCGTGCACGTGCGGGACGAGCTGCCCTGACCAGATCTGCTGTCAGGGGCCTCGCCTACACTGGAAACCGACATGACCACACCTCTTAACGCGGAATCCGCGCCCGCAACCGCCACTCGTTCGGCCACGCCGATCATTCTCGATTCGCCTGGAGACGCGGCACAGGGACGTGCGGGCACGGAAGGCACCCGGCAGAGCCCCCTGCTCGACGGGCTCAACCCGCAGCAGAAAGAGGCGGTCGAATACCGCGGGCAGGCGCTGCTCATCATCGCCGGTGCCGGCTCGGGCAAGACCAGTGTGCTCACCCGGCGGGTCGCGAGCCTGCTGGAAACCCGCGACGCCTGGCCGAGCCAGATTCTCGCGATCACCTTCACCAACAAAGCGGCCGCCGAAATGCGCGAGCGGGTGCACGCCATTCTCGGGCAGGGGTCCGACGGTATGTGGATCAGCACGTTCCACTCCTCCTGTGTGCGCATCCTGCGTCGCGAAGCCGAGAAGATCGGCCTGTCGAGCACTTTCAGCATCTATGACTCGGCCGACACCAAGGTCACCCTCAAGCGCATCATCAAGGGGCTCGACGCCGACACCTACGGGTTCACCCCCGGCTCGGCCGGCGCCAAGATCTCCAAGCTCAAGAATGAGCTCGCCGACGCGGACTCCTACGCCCGCAACGCAAACATGAGCGACCCGCAGGAGGTCATGTTCGTCGAGATTTTTCGGCAGTACTCGGCCCGGCTGCGCGCCGCGAGCGCGCTCGACTTCGACGACCTCATTGGCGAGACCGTCTACCTGTTCCGAGCGTTCCCCAAGGTTGCCGCGCTCTACCGGCGCCGGTTTCGGCACCTGCTGGTCGACGAATACCAGGACACCAACCACGCCCAGTACGCCCTGGTGCACGAGCTCACCCGGCCGGTCACGGCCGAGCTCGCGCAAGAGATGGACGATGACGGTGTGCACGTGCGCAACCTGCGCGACGCGAGCGGCGCCATCCCCGGAGCATCGCTCACCGTGGTCGGCGACTCCGACCAGTCGATCTACGCCTTCCGCGGCGCCGACACCCGCAATATCAGCGGATTCGAGCGGGACTACCCCGGCGCGAAGGTAATTCTGCTCGAACAGAACTACCGGTCCACCCAGAACATCCTCTCGGCGGCGAACGCCGTGATCGGTCACAACTTTGACCGCACCGACAAAAAGCTGTGGAGTGCCGGCGGCGACGGCGAGAAGATCGTCGGCTTCACCGCCTATTCCGGGCACGACGAAGCCCAGTTCGTCTCCGACGAGATCCAGGTTCTTCACGCGGCGGGCATGGCCTACCGCGACATGGCGGTGTTCTACCGCACCAACGCGCAGACCCGAGCGCTCGAAGAAATCCTGGTGCGTTCGGCCACTCCCTACCGGGTGGTCGGCGGCACCAAATTCTACGAGCGGGCCGAGATCAAGGATGCCCTGGCCTACCTCATCGCCGTCGCCAACCCGGTCGACGAACTCGCCCTGCGCCGCATCCTGAACACCCCCAAGCGCGGCATCGGCCCGGCCACCGAGACCGGGCTGTCCAGCTTCGCCGACGACAACGAGCTCACCTTTCGACAGGCCATGCGCAACTCCGCAGCGCTTGGCCTCGGCCCGAAGGTGACCGGCGCCATTCTCAAGCTCGCCGAACTGCTTGACGCCGCCGCGCTCATGCTCGTGCCTACCTCGGTCACCGCTGACGGCGTGCCGGTCGGCGCCGCAAACGTCAGCGAGGTGTTGGAATTTCTGCTGAACGGCAGCGGACTGCTCGCCGTGCTGCGCGGCAGCCGCGACCCGCAAGACGAAGTGCGCGCCGAAAACATCGAAGAACTCGTCGCCCAGACCAAGGACTTCAACAAGGAGAACCCCGATGGCGGCCTGGTCGACTTTCTCACCCAGGTCTCGCTCGTCGCTGCGGCCGACGACCTCGACGACGCCTCGGGCACGGTCTCACTGATGACCCTGCACACCGCGAAGGGCCTCGAATATGAGGCCGTGTTCCTCACCGGTGTCGAGGAGGGTCTGCTGCCGCACCAGATGTCGGCGAACGAGCCCGGCGGACCGGCCGAGGAACGCCGCCTGTTCTATGTGGGCATCACCCGCGCCCGCAAACGGCTCTATCTCTCGCTCGCCATGACCCGCGCGCAGTTCGGCGACATCAACGTGGCCATGCCGAGCCGGTACCTGCAGGAGATTCCGGCCGAGCTGATCGACTGGAAGCAGTCGCCGGGCATGGCCAACTCGCGCGGCGGCACCCAGCCGCGCGCCCTCAACGCACGGCGCGACGGCGGCTTCGGTGGTTTCGGCAACTCTTTGGGTACCGGTTCCAACGGCTCAAACGACGGTTTCGGCGGGCGCAGCAGCTATGGCACCAGCGCAAAGCCGGCCGGCCTGCCGCCGGGCAAGCCGAAGACCGAGTGGGCCAACAAGATCACCGGCACCGTGCGCGACAACGGCAGCCTCGAGCTCGCGGCGGGTGACCGCATCCGTCATCACGATTTCGGCGAGGGCCGGGTCAATCAGGTCACCGGCGAGGGCACCAAACGCATCGCGCACGTGCAGTTCGACACGGCCGGCGCCAAGAAGCTGCTGATCAAGATCGCCCCGATCGAAAAGATCTAGCGAGCACCCCGTTCAACCCGCGCCAGGGCCGGAACCGGGCCAGCCCGATTCCTTGCGCCAGCCCGAATCCCTGAGGCAGTGGGCGCTCTCCCTACGCTCCTTCCAGTTCGAGGTCGCCACCCGGGCAGCGGTCGCCGCCGCGCTGCCACTCACCGTTCTCGTGCTCACCGGCCAGCTCGACTGGGCCGCCTACGCGGCCTTCGGCGCCATGACAGCGCTGTTCGGCCGGAACGAGCCCTCTACCGGGTGCGGCTGCGCACGGTCACCGTTGCCGGCACGCTCATGCTCGCGATCATCTGCTGCCCGGTCCGCCAGTGGCGGTGCTGATTCTGGACATCGCCCTGGGCCAGTTCGGCGCCGAGATTCGGATCGGCCGAGACTACGGCGCCGCCCTGCTGTTCGTGACCCCGCTCGCCCTCACCGTGGTGCACCTCACCAGCCCGGTACCGGTTCCGGCGCTGCTGGTCGATCGCGTGCTCGAGACCGTGCTGGGCAGCGTCTTCGCCCTGGTGATCGTGCTGCTCGTGCGGGCGCGGGTCCGGCTGAAAAACAGGCATTGACGACACACAGACTGTTCACAGGTTATCGATAGCTGTTCGATGGCCCCCCGGTCGATGCTTTACTCATGAGCCTCGATACGCGCACCAACCGAACCGGCCAGGCGCCCACACGCCGCACCCGTACGGCGTTGCAGCACCCCGCGTACCAGAAGCGGATGCGCCTCGCCGACAGCCTGCAGATTCTCTGCGTGGCGTCGGTCGCCATCGTCATCGCCATCTTTCTCGCCGACGGGGGAGCAGCCAAGTTCTCCGCTCCGGCCGACGCTTTCACCTCGCTCGGAATCCTGGCCGGCCTGGTCGGAACCGACCTGCTGCTCGTGATGCTCGTGCTGGCCGCGCGGCTGCCCCCGATCGACCGCGCTTTCGGACACGACCAGGCCATGGCCGTGCACCAGTCGCTCGGCAAGCCCGCCCTCTATCTCATCCTCGGCCACGCGGCGCTGCTCATCACCGGCTATGCCCTCGCCGAAAACGTGAACGTGTTCGTCGAGGTCTGGAACATGCTTACGACCCTGCCCGACATGCCGCTCGCCTTCCTCGGCCTCGCGCTCATGCTCGGTGTCGTGATCACCTCGCTCGTGGTCGTGCGCCGTAAATTTCGCTACGAGGCCTGGCACGCAGTGCACCTGCTCGCCTACCTCTCGGTGCTGGTCGCCATCCCGCACCAGCTGAGCGTCGGCAACCTGCTCAGCGAGGGGGCTATTGCCCGCTACTACTGGCTCGCCCTCTACGTGGCGGTTGCCGGCTCCATCATCGTGTTTCGCTTTCTGCTGCCGCTCACCCGGTCGTTGCGCCATCGCCTCGTGGTTGACCGGGTCGACGCCGTCGCTCCGGGCGTGGTCTCCATCACACTGACCGGGCGGCAGCTGGACAAACTCCGGGCGACCTCCGGGCAGTTTTTCGTCTGGCGGTTCTGGTCCCACGGACTCTGGTGGCAGGCGCACCCCTTCTCCCTGTCGTCAGCGCCGAGCGAGCGCGGACTGCGCATCACGGTGCGCAGTCTCGGCGATGCCTCGCAGCAGCTTCCCCAGCTGAAGCGCGGCACCCGAGTGAGCTTCGAAGGCCCGTACGGGCTCTTCACCGAGAACGCTCGCACATCGCCCCGCGTCGTCTTGATCGCCGCCGGCATCGGCGTCGCCCCCATCCGCTCGCTGCTGGAAACGGTATCGTTCGCGCCGGGCAACGCCACCGTGCTCCTGCGCTCGCACAGCCTCGGCGATACTTACCTCGTCGACGAGCTGACCGACCTGTGCCGGGTGCGCGGCGCTGAACTGCGCATCATCGCCGGCAAACGTCCCAAGGGCGTGAGCACCTGGCTGCCAGCGGATGCCGCCCGCGCCGGCATCACCCTGCGCAAGATCGTGCCCGAACTGCTCCACTGCGATATCTACATCTGCGGTCCCCGCCCGTGGACCGACGCCGTTGTGCGAGACGCCCGCGCCGGCGGGGTCCCCAAGAAGCAGATCCACTACGAAAGGTTTGACTGGTGAGAGCACGTGCCGTGGCACTGGCCGCACTGGCCTCCGTCTCGATCGTCGGCATCGGCTGGCAGCTCGGCTCGCAGGCTATCGACGCCTCGCAGAGCCTGACCGCAGCCACCGGTACCGGCGCAGCCGCCGCCGCCTCGGCCGCAACGGATGCCGCCGCCCAGGCCGCAGCGACCGCGAAAGCGGCCGCCGGCGCTGCGGCCACAGCCCAAGCCCAGGCCGATGCCGCCAACACCGCTGCCTCGACGAAGGCAGCAGCGGATGCGGCGGCAGCAGCAACAGCCGCGGCCGACGCAGCTGCCAACGCGGCCGCGGCTGCAGCCACCGCGGCGACCGCATCGTCGCAATCGGGAAGCTTCACCGGCTCGGTCGTCGCCACCCAGTTCGGCAACATGCAGGTGTCCGTGACGATCGTCAACGGGGCGATCACCGAGGTCACTCCGCTGCAACTGACCAACCGTGGCGGCCGATCGGTTGCCATCAGTAACCAGGCCGCGCCGATCTTGCGCTCCGAGGTGCTCGCGGCCCAATCCGCGAGCGTGCAAAACGTGAGTGGCGCCACCTACACGACCCAGGGCTACCTGCGGTCGCTGCAGTCGGCCCTCGATACGGCCGGGTTCTAGGTGCCTGCCGTGTGCCGCGACTCTGACCGGATGCCCGCGCTCACCTTTGCAACGATGGGCACCGTCGTCAGTTTGCGACTCGGCGATTTCGCTGCCGATACCGCTGCCGGTGACCTGGTCGAGACAGTGTTTCGGCGCTGGGATCAGCAATTCAGCCTCTACCGAGACGACTCGGAGCTGTCTCGGGTCGCGCGCGGGGACATCCGTTTGACCGACGCGAGTGAGAGCCTGCGCAATTGTTACGCCCTCGCGCTGGACTGGCGGGATCGCACCCGGGGCGTATTCACTCCGCATCGTGCGGATGGCGTGATCGACCTGTCCGGGGTGGTCAAGGCGCTCGCCATCGCCGAAGCCGGGGCGGCCCTGATCGCGAGCGGCTTCGCCGACTGGTCGATCAACGCCGGCGGTGACGTGCTGGTCAGTGGTCAGCCGGGCGAACGATTTGAGGCGTGGGAGTCCGCCGACAGTGCGATGCCGACCGGGCATCGAGTGGCGGCGCCGGCCGCGGTGACCGAGCACCTCGAATGGGTCGTGGCGATCGTCAATCCATTCGATCGGGGTGACGTGATTGCGAGCGTTCCGCTGCGGCATCCGCTTCGAGCCGTGGCCACCTCGGGCAGCGCGGAACGCGGCGAGCACATCTGGACGGCGTTGAACGGTGAGCCGTCGCCGTTTCGCCAGGTGAGCGTTTTTGCCGCCGATATCGTTACGGCCGACGTGCTCGCGACGGCGATCGTGGCTGGCGGCGAGGCGACGCTGAACGAAATGACCGAGCGCTTTCCCATCGATGTTCTCGCCGTGTTGCGTGACGGCCAGTTGCTCGCGACGCCGGGGCTGCGCCGGGCCGAATAGGTCATTTCAGACTGCCCGGACAGTTTGTACCTGGCGCTTGATCGACCGCAGCTTCGACCTCGATCTGGATCCAGGCGCCTACGCCGATCTCGACTTCGACAACGACGACCGGTACTGATCAGCTGTTCGGTCGTGGCTGACCGGTCGTGCTTGGTCAGTCGTGGTCGAGCAGGCGGTGGTCGGGGTCGAGGGTGCCGAGCAGTCGACCGCAGATCTCGCTGAGCTGGCCGACCTGGCGGGCGGTGAGCGGGTCGAACACCACGGTGCGCACCTCATCGACGTGGCCGGGAGCGCTGGCGACGACCTTCTGCCAGCCCGTTTCGGTGAGGCGGGCCAGGGAGGCGCGGGCATCCGCTTGCGAGGCACAGCGGGTGAGGTAGCCCTGCGTTTCCAAGCGGGTGAGCACGTGCGAGAGCCGGGAGAGGGAGGAGTTGGTGCGTGAGGCGAGTTCACTGAGCGGCAACGAGTGTTCGTCGTTCTCGGAGATCATGGCGAGCACGTAGTACTCGAAGTGGCTGAGGCCGGCGTCACGTTTCAGCTCGGACTCCAGGCGGGCCGGGAGCAGCATCGTGACCGCCATCAGGCGCAGCCAGGCGATGCGCTCGTCCTCGGTGAGCCAGCGCGGCTCCGAGGTGCGTTGGGGAGGGGAAGTCATAACAGACAATCTACCAGTTGACTTGACGTTTCAACTAAAAAGCCCTAGGTTTTAGTTGTTGCTTCAAGTAAGTAACATCCACATCGTGAACACGACCAACAGGCCTCTCCCCCCAATAGAAAGAGAATTCTCATGACTGACATCGTTATCATCGGCAGCGGCAACATGGCTCGCGGCATCGGAACCCGTGCAGTGGCGGCCGGCCGCAGCGTGCAGATTCTCGGACAGGACCTGGCCAAGGCGGCGGCGCTCGCTGCCGAACTCGGGGCATCCGTTACCAGCGGCCCGGTCGACTTCGCTGCCGTCGACGGCGACATCGTCGTGCTCGCCGTTCCCTACGACGCGGCTCGCGCCCTCGTGACCGGCTACGGCGCCGCACTCGCCGGCAAGACCGTGATCGACATCACCAACCCGGTCGACTTCACGACCTTCGACTCCCTGACCGTCGCCCCCGGCACCTCAGCGGCCGAAGAGCTCGCCAAGCTCGCCGCTGACGGCGTCAACATCGTTAAGGCCTTCAACACGACCTTCGCCGGCACGCTCGTCACCGGGTCGGTCTCCGGCCAGCCGCTCGACGTGTTCGTCGCGAGTGACTCCGACACGGCCAAAGCCGCCGTCGAGTCGTTCGTCACCGACGCCGGACTCAACCCCATCGATGTCGGCCCGCTGCGTCGCGCCCGCGAGCTCGAGGGCTTCCAGCTGCTCATCATGACCCTGCAGGTCAACCCGGCACACGCCTCGTACAACTGGAACACCGGCCTCAAGGTGCTCGCCTAGGCAGTAGCAGCGGGGCGCAGGTTGGCTCGCTGGGCGCATGATCGAACGTGCGCCCGGAGAGCAAGCCTGCGCCCGGCGCCGCCCGCCCGCCCAGGAGGCGGCGTACAACACCCTAGGCTCGCAGCATGACCCTGACCGACGAACGGATGCGTCGGCCAGCGACGCTCGCCCGCAGTCCGCTCGTGGCGGTCGGCGCCGGGATCGCGACCGGGCTGCTGGCCCGCGCGCTGTATGCAGTGCTGCCGGAGCCGTGGACCACGCTCGCCAACACCAGCGCGCTGTGGGGCCTGCTTCCGTTCACCGTTGCAGCGCTGACCCGAACCCGCGGGTCGCGCGCGATCCTGCTTGGCATGACCGCGCTGGCGGCGATGGTCGTAACCTGGGCCGTACTCGGCCCGGAGTCGCAGCCACCCCGCGTGCTCGTGCTGTGGGGGATCGTCGCCATCGGCGCCGGCGCGCTGTGTGGGCTGGCGGGTGACCTGGCCGGCCGACGGCAGCCGCTCGCGCACCGATTGGGTTTGGCCGTGATGAGCGGGCTCGTCCTCGGCGAGGCGTTCTACGGCGCGCTGCTGATCGGCGGCCCGCAGTGGTGGGGCGAGAGCGCCCTGGGCCTGCTCCTGGCTCTCGGCGGAGGTCGCCGCTGGCCAGACCGGGCAGTGGCGCTCGCGCTGGTCGCTCTGATGGCGGCCAGCCTGTTCGGCGTCTACCTGCTCTTTGACGCAATCGCCGCCGGCTAGGACCGGTGCGGCCGACAGACTAGGAGTGGGTCGGCACGCGCTGGCGAGAGGCGCGCTGCACGAGTGCGGCGATGGCGCGCCAGCCGAGCAGGAACACGCCGAGCACGATGGTCGTCACGATCGCGAAACTGAGCTGAACGCCCTGGCCGCTGGCCAGGCGCAGCAACAGGCCGCCGGCCACGGTCACGATCCAGATCGCGAGGCCGGTCCAGACGATGTTGTGGGGGTGACGCCAGGCGCGCAGCAGCAGCCAGCCGATGATCAGCCCGCCCAGAAACGGCCAGTAGGTGACGCCGAGGCCGGCCAGGCTCTCTTCGTGGCTCAACCGACCGATGGCTGCGAACGCGAGCACGAGTACCGCGTCGAGCACGCCCGCCGTGATGATTGATGATCGAGGAATGGGGCCAGCTTTGATGTGCAGTGATGCCATATTTTCAGCCTAGCCACGCGGCCGGGGCGTAACCCGGTGTTGTCTGTGAGCCGGCTCGACTAGATGTTGCCGCCGATGAGGGCGCCGATCACGTAGGTGACCGCGAGGGCGAGGATGCCGCCGATGACGATGCGGGCGATGGCCCGCGGCTTGGGGCTGCTGCCGAGGTGGGCGCTCAGCCAGCCGGTGACGACGAGCGCGATCAGTACAGCGACGAAGGTGGCACCGATGCGGTACTCGGCCGGCGGCAGCAGCACGGCGAGCAGGGGGAGTGCGGCGCCGACGGTGAAAGCGATAGCGGATGCGTAGGCCGCGTGCCACGGGTTCGACACGTCCTGCTCGGTGATGTGCAGTTCAACTTCGAGGTGGGCGGCGAGGGCGTCATGCCGGGTGAGCTCGATCGCCACCTGCTGGGCGGTCTGGCTGGAGAGCCCCTTGGCTTCGTAGAATCCGGCCAGTTCGGCGAGTTCCTCGTCGGGCTCGTTCTCGAGTTCCCAGGTTTCCTTGGCGATCAGGGCACGTTCGGAGTCGCGCTGGCTGCTCACCGACACGTATTCGCCGAGGGCCATCGAGATCGCGCCGGCAAGCAGGCTCGCCACGCCGGCGATGAGGATGACGTGGGAGTTTGTCGTGGCGGCGGCAACACCCACGACGAGGGCGGCGACGGAGACGATTCCGTCGTTCGCGCCCAGAACACCGGCGCGCAGCCAGTTCAGGCGGGAGGCGAGGCCGGCGGCGTGCGGTTCAACCGCTTGGACAAGATCAGTCATGGTCCTACGATAAGCACTCGGTGCCGGAGTCGTCCAGCAAGGTGTGGCTAGCCTTCCGCCCGTTTTTGCACCGGTCGATGCGGCATCGGGGTGCGCCATGACGCATGATTCACGCGATAGAGTTTCCCAGGGCCGGTATGTCTTGATGTCGAGCTAATTTACGACAACGACTGCTGTTACCAACAACCTCATATATCTTCACCGGCGGTGTGATCGCCAAGACGCGGATTGGAAGAGCAGCGTGGATCTTTACGAGTACCAAGCGAGAGACCTCTTTGAGGAATATGGTGTGCCGGTTCTGCCGGGCATCATCGCGGACACCCCCGCCGAAGTACGTGCAGCAGCCGAGAAGCTCGGTGGTGTTGTCGTGGTCAAGGCGCAGGTCAAGGTTGGCGGCCGCGGCAAGGCCGGCGGCGTCAAGGTAGCCAAGACTCCGGATGACGCTGAGGCCGCAGGCCAGGGCATTCTGGGCCTGGACATCAAGGGTCACACCGTTCACCGCGTCATGGTGGCGGGCGGCGCCCGCATCAAGCAGGAGTTCTACTTCTCCGTGCTGCTGGACCGGTCCAACCGCTCCTACCTGTCGCTCGCCAGCTACGAGGGTGGCGTAGAGATCGAAGTTCTCGCCGTCGAGAAGCCCGAAGCGCTCGCCTACACAGCAGTCGACCCGACCGTCGGCATCGATCTCGCCGTGGCGAAGCAGATCGCGATCGACGCCAAGTTCCCGGCCGAGCTCGTCGACAAGGTCGCCCCGGTCTTCGTCAAGCTGTACAACGTATTCAAGGGTGAAGACGCAACCCTGGTCGAGGTCAACCCGCTCGTGCTGACCGAAGAGGGCGACATCATCGCCCTCGACGGCAAGGTCACGATCGATGAGAACGCCGACTTCCGTCACCCCAAGCACGCCCTCCTCGAGGACGCCGCTGCGGCTGACCCGCTCGAAGCCAAGGCCAAGGCCGCCGGCCTCAACTACGTCAAGCTCGACGGTGAAGTCGGCATCATCGGTAACGGCGCAGGGCTCGTCATGAGCACCCTCGACGTCGTCGCCTACGCCGGTGAGAACTTCGGCAGCGTCAAGCCGGCCAACTTCCTCGACATCGGGGGCGGAGCATCCGCTGAGGTCATGGCCGCCGGCCTCGACGTCATCCTCGGCGACCCGCAGGTCAAGAGCGTGTTCGTCAACGTCTTCGGTGGCATCACCGCGTGTGACGCCGTCGCCAAGGGCATCGTCGGCGCGCTCGCCGAGCTCGGTGCCAGCGCCAACAAGCCGCTCGTGGTGCGCCTCGACGGCAACAACGTCGAGGAGGGTCGCCGCATCCTCGCCGAGGCGAACCACCCGCTCGTAACACTGGCCGCCACCATGGACGAGGGCGCCGCCAAGGCCGCCGAGCTCGCCCACGCAGCGAAGTAAGGGACAACCAAGCATGTCAATCTTCCTCAACAAAGACTCCAAGGTCATCGTTCAGGGCATCACCGGAGGTGAGGGCACCAAGCACACCGCCCTCATGCTCAAGGCCGGAACCCAGGTCGTCGGTGGCGTCAACGCGCGCAAGGCCGGCACTACCGTTGTGCACGGCAGCGTCGAGCTGCCCGTGTTCGGCACGGTCGCCGAGGCCGTCGCGAAGACCGGCGCCGACGTGTCGATCATCTTCGTACCGCCGGTGTTCACCAGGGACGCCGTCATCGAAGCGATCGATGCTGAGATTCCGCTGCTCGTCATCATCACCGAGGGTGTTCCCGTGCAGGACTCGGCCGAGTTCTGGGCCTACGCCATCGCCAAGGGCAACAAGACCCGCATCATCGGCCCGAACTGCCCCGGCATCATCACGCCCGGTGAAGCACTCGTCGGCATCACCCCGGCGAACATCACCGTCAAGGGCCCGGTCGGACTCGTCTCCAAGTCGGGCACGCTGACCTACCAGATGATGTACGAACTGCGCGACCTCGGCTTCTCCACCGCGATCGGCATCGGTGGCGACCCCATCATCGGCACCACGCACATCGACGCGCTCGAAGCCTTCGAGAACGACCCGGAGACCCTCGCCATCGTCATGATCGGCGAAATCGGCGGCGACGCTGAAGAGAAGGCCGCTGAATACATCAAGGCGCACGTCACGAAGCCGGTCATCGGCTACGTCGCCGGTTTCACCGCCCCCGAGGGTAAGACCATGGGCCACGCCGGCGCCATCGTCTCCGACGGAGCCGGAACCGCCCAGGGCAAGAAGGAGGCCCTCGAGGCCGCCGGAGTCAAGGTCGGCAAGACGCCGAGCGAGGCTGCAACCCTGCTGCGCGAGGCACTCGCCGCACTGTAATTTGTTTCACTGTAATTAGTTTCACAGTAATTCGCTCAAACGAGGGGCTCGCCGGACTATCGGCGGGCCCCTTTTGTGTGGGCGGGGCGCTGGCGGGCGTGCAGATCTGCGGAGATTTCGAGCGGATGCCCGGGCGCGCCGCGTGATCACGCGCATGTTCGCGCGCGCGCCGGCACACACGCGGGGAATCTCCGCAGTTACGAACGGAGGGTTGTGTGCCGCAAGTGGGCGCGGGCTGGCGGGCAATGTCGGCCCGGAGAGATAGGCTCGCAACGGATGAACCGCATAACGACCGCCCTGCTCGCCGCTCTCGAGGCACTACTTGTCGTCGCCATCGGCATCGGCATCGCCATGGTGCCCCTCACCGTGCTCTGGGCCGCCCACTTCGGCCTCTCGGTCGAATGGTTCGTCTTCTGGCGCGCTGCCGCCGATATCTGGCTGCTCGGCAATGGCGTCGACCTCACGGTGCAACTCGGCCCCGACGTGGCCGCGGCGCTCGGCCTGGCCGGCGCAGACACCCCCTTTCTGATCTCGGTAGTACCGCTCGGGTTCGCGATGCTGTCGGTGCTCATGGGCGTGCACACCGGTCGGCGCGCCGCAGAAACCCCGCACCGCTGGACCGGCGTTAGCGTTGCCGTTGGCACCTATGCCCTTCTCGCCACGCTCGTGACCGTGTCGGCCGTGTCGCAAACCGTCGCGCCCAACCAGCTGCAGGGTGTTCTGCTGCCGGCGCTCATCTATGCCGCCGGAGTTCTGGTGGGAGCGGAACTGGGGCGGCGCAAGACCGCGGGGGCCGTTGACGCTGTGGATCGGGTGAGCCTGCGCATCCGCTCGTGGTACCAGCGGATGCCGCAGACCAGTCGCACCATCATCGAGGCCGCTCTGCGCGGCGGAACAGCGGCCGCCGCCGGGGTGCTGATCGTGTCGGCCGTGGCCGTGGCCGCGCTCATCGCGGTCAACTACGCGACCATCATCGGGCTGTACGAGGCGGTGCAGGCCGGCGTGTTCGGCGGCGCCACCATCACTCTCGCCCAGCTCGCCCTCATTCCCAACCTGGTCATCTGGGCCGCCGCATGGTTCGTCGGTCCGGGCATCGCGCTCGGCGTGGGAACGAGCGTCTCGCCGATCGGAACCGTCGTCGGCACCCTGCCCGGCCTGCCCCTGTTCGGTGCGCTGCCGCAGGGCACCCCGGCCTACGGCTTCCTCGGACTGCTCGTTCCGGTGCTGATCGGTTTCATTGTGGCGGTCGTCACCCGACAGTATTTGGATCGCCCCGGTGTGCCCGAACGCACCACGCTTGAACACGTGCTCACCGGCCTCGGCATGGGAGTGGTCGCCGGCGCACTGCTCGGCGTGCTCGCCTGGTGGTCGGCCGGAGCCATGGGCCCCGGCCGTCTGGTCGAGGTCGGGCCCGATCCGTTGCTGGTCGGGGCTCTCGCCGCCGCCGAAATCGGTGTCGCTGCGGCCCTCGGCATGCTGGCAGGCCGGGTGCGACTCCCGTCGGGGCTCTCCGTCAAACGGTAAGCTCAGTGCGTGCTGTCTATTGTCGTGTTGATCTCCGGCGGAGGATCCAATCTGCGAGCCCTGCTGGAGGCGTCAGAAGACGCCGAGTTTCCGGCCCGAATAGTCGCGATCGGCGCCGACCGTGATGCCGACGGGCTCGAGCTCGGGGTGGAATTCGGCATCCCCGCCTTCTCTGTTCCCTTCGCGTCCTTTGCCGACCGCGCCGAGTGGGGCGACGAACTGCTCGCGCAGATTCAGCAGTGGCAGCCCGACCTGGTCGTACTCAGCGGCATGATGCGACTGCTGCCGCCACGCGTGGTCGCCGCACTGTCGCCGAACCTGATCAACACGCACCCGGCCTACCTTCCCGAGTTCCCCGGGGCACACGCCGTGCGGGACGCCCTCGCCGCCGGGGCTGTGCAGACCGGTGCGAGCATCATCGTGGTCGATAACGGTGTCGACGAGGGCCCCATCCTGGTGCAGGAACGCGTCGCCGTTCTGCCCGATGACACCGAAGCTTCCCTGCAGAATCGCATCAAGATCGTCGAACGCCGACTGCTCATCCAGGCCGTGCTCGACATCGCCAACGGACATATGAACCTCAAGGAGAATTCCAACGCATGAGTGGACACACCAACGCGCCCAGCTTGTACCGTGACCGGGACCAGATCCGCATCGAGCGCGCACTCATCTCCGTGAGCGACAAGACCGGCCTGCTCGAACTCGTCGCAGCGCTGAAAGCGGATAGCGTCGAAATCGTCTCCACCGGATCGACGGCGGCCACCATTCGCGCCGCCGGCTTCGACGTGACCGATGTCTCGACGGTCACCGGTTTTCCGGAGTCCCTCGACGGTCGTGTCAAGACCCTGCACCCCGGCGTGCACGCCGGCATCCTCGCCGACCTGCGCCTGGAAGCCCACGAAGCGCAGCTGAGCGAGCTTGGCATCAAGGCCTTCCAGCTCGTCGTGGTCAACCTGTATCCCTTCGTCGAGACGGTCGAGAGCGGCGCCGAGCCGGCCGACGTGATCGAGCAGATCGACATCGGCGGCCCGGCGCTGGTGCGGGCATCCGCTAAAAACCACGCCAACGTGGCCATCGTCGTCGACCCGGCCAACTACGGCGAGATCATCGAAGCCGTCACCGCCGGCGGATCGACCCTCACACTGCGCCAGAAGCTCGCCTCGCTCGCGTTCGAGCACACCGCCGACTACGACCTGAGCGTGTCGGCCTGGTTCACCGAAAACGTCTACGACCAGTGGCAGGACGACACCGAGGCCCTCGGCGAGGCCGACGTGCTGGAACACGAAGACGACGAGGAAGACGACGAGTCGCCGTTCCCGGAGGGCTTGGGCATCGAGGTCACCCGCGAGGCCATTCTGCGCTACGGCGAGAACTCGCACCAGGCTGCAGCGCTCTACGTGGGTGAGGGCGGCCGCGGCATCGCCCAGGCCCGGCAGCTGCACGGCAAGGACATGTCGTACAACAACTACGTCGACGCGGATGCCGCGGTGCGCGCCGCCTTCGACTTCAGCGAACCGGCCGTCGCCATCGTGAAGCACGCCAACCCCTGCGGCATCGCCATCGCCAAGCCCAACGCACCGGATGCCATTGCCTCGGCGCACCTGCGCGCCCACGCCTGCGACCCGATCTCGGCGTTCGGCGGCGTGATCGCCGCGAACCGCGTTGTCACGTTCAACATGGCCCAAACCATCAGTGAGATCTTCACCGAGGTGCTCGTGGCCCCCGGCTTCGAGCCGGCCGCGGTGGAACTGCTTACCAAGAAGAAGAACATTCGCCTGCTCGAGCTGCCCGCCGATTACGAACGGTCCTCGCTCGAACTACACCAGATCTCCGGCGGCCTGCTCGTGCAGGAGACCGACAGCTTCGAAGACTTCAGCTCGGCCGGCTGGACGCTCGTGGCCGGCCCCGAAGTGGATGCCGCCACTCGCGCCGACCTCGAATTCGCGTGGAAGTCGTGCCGTTCCGTGAAGTCGAACGCTATTCTGCTCGCGCACGCCGGAGCATCTGTTGGGGTGGGCATGGGCCAGGTCAACCGGGTCGACTCCTGCCACCTCGCCGTGAGCCGCGCCGGCGAACGGGCCGAGGGTTCGGTCGCCGCGTCCGACGCGTTCTTCCCCTTCGCCGACGGCCTCGAGGTGCTGCTCGAAGCCGGAATCGCCGCTGTCGTACAGCCCGGCGGTTCGGTGCGCGACCCCGAGGTCATCGCCGCGGCGACCGCGGCCGGTGTGTCGATGTACTTCACCGGAGAGCGCCACTTCTTCCACTAGTCCGATCGCGAAAAGCACCGTCGATATTCAATCGAGGGTGCTTTTGCGCACCCGGTTTGGTTATCCTGTTCGAGGCGGTGCCACACACCGGCGTCGCCGCATCCGGCCCACAAGGCCCGAAACAACGGAGTTTCCATGACCCTCACGCACCCCACCGTCGCTGTCGATTCTCTCGCCCAGACGACGCCGTCCCATGAGAAAGTACTGATCGTCACCGGAGAACGCTCGGGACTCATGATCACGGTGGCCGTTCACTCCACCCGCCTCGGCCAGGCACTCGGCGGCGCCCGCCTCTGGCAATACGCGAACTGGACCGACGCTGTCGCCGACGCGCTGCGCCTCTCCGCCGCCATGACCCTCAAGAACGCGGCTGCGGGGCTTCGCCGCGGCGGCGGTAAGTCGGTAATCTACCTGCCGCTTGGCACCGTGCTGACCGATGCGCTGAAGCGTCTGGCGATGCTCGACCTCGGCGACGCGATCGAAAGCCTGGGCGGCGCCTACATGACCGCCGAAGACGTCGGCACGAGCGCCGAACTCATGGCCATCGTCGCCGAACGCACCAGTCACGTCTGCGGACTGCCCGCCGCAACCGGCGGCGTCGGCGAACCGGCGGAGGCGACCGCGGCCGGCGTGTACGCGAGCATCGAATCCACCCTGGAGGCCCTGTTCGGCAGCCGCGACGTGCGTGGGCGTCACCTGGTCATCTCGGGCCTCGGCCAGGTCGGCGGACGCCTCTCGACCGCTCTCGCCGCCGCCGGCGCCACCCTCACCGTCACCGACATCAACCCGGACAAGCGCGCGCTGGCCGACGCGCTCGGCGCAAGCTGGGTATCGGTTGCCGACGCGCACCGGGTGCACGCCGATCTGTTCGTGCCGTGCGGCCTCGGCGGGGTGCTGACGAAAGAGGTAATTGCGGAGCTCAACGTGCTCGGCGTCTGCGGCGCCGCCAACAACCAGCTCGCTTCGCCTGCCGGAGCGACGCTGCTGGACGCGCGGGGCATCCTCTGGGCGCCGGATTTCGTCGTCAACGCCGGCGGTGTTGTCTATCTCGACCTGGCGAGCGAGCCGAACGCCGACCTCGGCCAGATCTCGGCGCGCGTGGCTGCCATCGGTTCCGTGCTCAGCCAGATCTTCGCGGATGCCCGCGCGAACGAGATCACGACCCTCGCGGCCGCCGAGCGACTCGCGGCGGCCCGCCTGAACGCCGCCCGATAGCCCGTTCCGGGCCTCTTCGGGTCATGGGCGCGCCCCTTCTGGGTGGCCGCTACGCCGGTTACTGTAGCGGCCACCCAAATGGGGCGCGGTCACGGGCGGGGCGAGGTCTATTCGCGCAGGTCGGCCGGGATGGTGGGCTGAACGCGGGCTGCCGCGCGGCGCTCTTTGAGAGTCGTGCTCGCGGCCTTGGTCAGCTCCGTGAGAATCGGAATTCCGGAGAGCAGGATGATGCCGATGATGAAGAATTCGGAGTACTTCTCGACGAATGCGATTTGGCCGAGGAAGAATCCGACCAGGGTGAGGCCGACGCCCCAGGCGAAGGCACCGATCGCGTTGAAGGTCACGAAGTTGCGATAGCGCATCTTGCCGACGCCGGCGGCGACCGGCACGAAAGCGCGAAAAATGGGCAGGAACCGGGCCAGGATGATGGACTTGCCGCCGTGCTTGGCGAAGAAGGCGTTGGTGCGTTCAACGTTCTTCGGGTTGAAGAACCGGTTCTTCTCCCGGGAGAACACGGCCGGGCCGGCTTTTCGACCGATCACGTAGGCGAGCTGATCGCCGGCGAAGGCGGCGATGAACACGACCAGGCAGGTCACCCAGATCGGCAGCGGAACGACGCCGGTCGCGGTGAGCAGACCCACCGTGAACAACAGCGAATCGCCGGGCAGGAACGACAGCACGATGAACCCGGTCTCGATAAACACGACCGCGGCGACGCCCAGCAGCACAAACGATCCAAACGAGTGGATCAGCCACTCAGAGTCGAGAAAATCGATTCCGAACAGGGTGGGCAGCATGACGAATCCTTCCAACAGAGCGAGAGCGCGCGGCATGGCGATGCCGACAGAGGCGCAGAACCCAGACTACGGGACGTAATGCTGGGAAGGGCCGGGACCCGGAGTGGTTCGGCACGCGATGCCGTCGCGAGCGGGGGCACCCGGCGCAGAAAATACTTGTGTTCTGCCCCCGTTTCGCCATAGTCTGAAAGGCTGCCTGATCCGGGGGGCAATTGATACATATTCTTGAGGCGCCCAGGAGGCAGACATGACAAAGACAGCACCGATCACACTCGCACCCCTTGCGAACGACGGAGCACACTTTGGCGCGTTTGCCCCGGTGTCAGTTAGCCAGACTCGCGTCGCCTAGCCTCGTCGTTCCCCGCACGGCGGCTCGCGCACACCGATCCGCCAGCGCGACCACGGGGTGGGTCTAACTCGCCACCTGTAAAAACGTGGCCCCGGCACGCACTCTTGGGCTGATCGTCCCCGGTATTCGGATCATCAGCCGCACACTTGGTCGCCCGCGTTCTTGGCGACCACAGACATCCGCTGCACCACTAGAACCGCGGGCGCAGCCGCAGCACCATCAGGACTGGAACAATGACCCCCACCGCCCCACCGGCCGCGACGCCTCCCCCCGACAGCACGACGGCACGCCGCACGACCTTCCGCAGCCTGCAACGGCTCTATCCCTACGCCAAACCGGCCCTGCCGCGCCTGTACCTCGGCATGGTCGCCGCGCTGCTCGCCGGCCTCGTGGCGCTGGCCATCCCGCAGGTGCTGGCCTGGCTCGTCGACGGACCGCTCAGCGGCGTGGGCGGCGGCGACAGCGCCGCCCAGATCTGGCCGGCCGTGTGGATCGTGCTCACCCTCGGCGTCGTTGAGGCGATCATGATCGCCCTGCGCCGCTGGTTCGTGCTCACCCCCGGCACCCACATCGAGGCGCGCATGCGCAACCACCTCTACGCCCGGTTGCAGGACCTGCCGGTGAGTTTTCATGACCGCTGGCCGAGCGGCCAGCTGCTCTCCCGCGCCGTGAGCGACCTCAACCTCATTCGCCGCTGGGTGTCGTTCGGCCTCGTGCTGCTCGTCGTCAACTTTCTCACCATCGTCGTGGGTGTCGTCATTCTGCTCTGGATGCACTGGCTGCTCGGCGTGATCTTCGTGGTCTGCTCGATTCCCATCTGGATCTACGGCTACGTCTTCGAGGAGAAGTACTCGGTGATCGCCCGGCGCAGCCAGGACCAGGCCGGCGACCTCGCGACCGCGGTCGAGGAGTCCGTGCACGGGATCCGCGTGCTCAAGGCCTTCGGTCGCGGCTCGTTCGCGCTGAAGAACTTCGCCTCGCAGGCGGAGAGCCTGCGCGGCACCGAGATCGAGAAGGCGCGGGCCATCGCCGGAATCTGGCTGTGGCTGCTGCTCGTTCCCGACGTTGCCTTCGCGCTCTGCCTCGTCACCGGCGTCTGGCTCACCAGTCAGGGCGACCTGAGCGTCGGCGAGCTGCTGGCGTTCTTCGCGACGGCGACCGTGCTGCGGTTTCCGGTGGAGTCGATCGGGTTTCTGCTGTCGATGACCTTCGACGCGCGCACCGCAACCGACCGATTCTTCGACATTCTCGACACCCCGAACGAGATCACCGACCCCGCCCACCCGGCCACGCTGACCGCGCCGCTCGGCCGGCTCGCGTTCGACAACGTGCACTTTCGCTACCCGGACTCGCCCGAGCGTTTTCCCGACCTGCTCGACGGCATCGACCTCGTGCTCGAACCCGGCGAGACCATGGCGCTCGTCGGCCTCACCGGCTCGGGTAAGTCCACCCTGACGGCCCTGACCACCCGTCTCTATGACGTGACGGCCGGCGCGGTGACCCTCGACGGTGTCGATGTGCGGGCGCTCAATCGTGAGGAGCTGCGCCGCCACCTGGCGATGGCGTTCGAGGATGCAACGCTGTTCTCGGCATCCGTTCGCGACAACGTTCTGCTCGGTCGCGCCGATCTGGCCGAAGCCAGCCCCGAAGCGGATGCCGCGCTCGCGCAGGCCCTGCAGATCGCGCAGGCCGGCTTCGTGCACGACCTGCCGCTCGGCGTCGATACCCTCGTCGGAGAGGAGGGGATGAGTCTGTCCGGCGGTCAGCGGCAGCGTCTCGCGCTGGCCCGAGCGGTCGCCGCGCGGCCATCCGTTCTCATTTTGGATGACCCGCTGTCGGCGCTCGACGTGAACACCGAATCGCTCGTGGAGAACGCGCTGCGCGAGGTGCTCGTGCACACCACGGCGCTCATCGTGGCGCACCGCCCGTCAACGGTCATGCTCGCCGACCGGGTGGCGCTGCTCGAAAATGGGCGCATCACCGCCGTCGGCACGCACTCCGAGCTGCTGCGCACCAGCCCGCACTACACCTTCGTCATCTCCAGCCTGGAAGACGAAGAACGCCGAGAGTCAATCCGAACAGAGGAAGCACTGTGAGCGTCACCGGTGTCGAGGGCGAAGAACGCCACGATTTCACCCAGGCCGAAAGCAAGCAGATTCGGGCGCGCTCGTTGCGGCTGCTCGGCTCGCTGCTGCTGCCGGTGCGCGGCAAGGTCGTGCTCGCCATGCTCGTGGTCGTCGTCTCGACCGCCGCGCAGGTGGCCGGCCCGGCGCTCATCGCCTTCGGCATCGACCGCGGCCTGCCCGCCCTGCTCGAACAAGACTGGATGCCGCTCGCCGCGACCGGCGTGATCTACCTCGTCGCCGGGGTGTCGGGTGCGCTGCTGATCGCCTGGTATACCGTGCTGAGCGCCCGGGTGAGCCAAACCGTGCTGATCGACCTACGCAAGCGGGTGTTCCTGCACACGCAGAAGCTCAGCCTGGAATTTCACGAGTCGTACACCTCGGGCCGCATCATCTCCCGCCAGACCAGTGACCTCGACGCCATTCGGGAACTGCTCGACTCGGGTATCAACCAGCTCGTGCAGGGCATTCTCTACATGTCGTTCACCGCTTTGGCCCTCGTGCTGCTCGACGGCACCAGCGGACTCGTGCTGCTCGGCGCCCTGCTGCCGCTCTTCATTCTCACCCGCTGGTTCCAGGTGCGGTCGCAAAGCCTGTTCCGGCAGTCGCGGGTCGCATCGGCGAGCCTCATCGTGCGCTTCGTCGAGACCATGACCGGTATTCGCGCCGTCAAGGCGTTTCGCACCGAGAAGCACAACGAGAGCGTGTTCGGCGCGCTCGTGGAAAGCTACCGTCGGGTCAACGCCCGCGTGATCCAGCTGTTCGGGGTGTTCGACCCCGGACTGGTGCTGATCGGCAACGTCACGGTCGCCGTCGTGCTGCTGGTCGGCGGTTTTCGGGTGGCCGACGGTCAGCTCGCCATCGGCGCGCTGCTCGCAACGCTGCTCTACACCCGCCGATTCTTCGATCCGATGGAGGAGATGGCGATGTTCTACAACTCCTACCAGTCGGCCGCTGCGGCTCTTGAGAAGATCTCGGGCGTGCTCCAGGAACGCCCGGGCGTGCCCGATCCGGTCGCCCCGGTCGACCTCTGGGAAGCGCGCGGGCGGGTGCGCTTCGACAATGTGCAGTTCGCCTATCAGGCCGATCGGGAGATTCTGCCGCACGTCGACCTCGACATTCCGGCCGGGCAGACCATTGCCCTGGTCGGGTCGACCGGAGCCGGCAAGTCCACCCTCGCCAAGCTCATGAGCCGGTTCTACGACCCGACGGACGGCCGGGTGCGGCTCGACGAGGTGGATCTGCGCGACCTGCACCCCAAGGACCTGCGCCGGGCGATCGTCATGGTCACCCAGGAGGCCTACCTGTTCAGCGGCTCGGTCGCCGAGAACATCGCGATCGGCAAACCGGATGCCTCGGCGCACGAGATCCGCGCCGCCGCGGCCGCCGTCGGTGCCCACGACTTCATCGAGAGCCTGCCCAACGGGTACGACACCGATGTGAACAAGCGGGGCGGGCGGGTGTCGGCGGGGCAACGGCAGCTGATCTCGTTTGCGCGCGCTTTTCTCGCCAACCCGGCCGTGCTCATCCTCGATGAGGCTACGTCGTCGCTGGATATTCCGAGCGAACGGCTCGTGCAGGAGGCGCTGCAGACGCTGCTCGCCGACCGCACGGCCGTGATCATCGCGCACCGCCTGTCGACCGTCGCGATTGCCGACCGCGTGCTCGTGATGGAACACGGCCGCATCGTGGAGGACGGCACCCCGAATGAGCTCATCTCCGGAACGGGCCGTTTCGCGACCATGCACGCCGCCTGGCGCGAGTCACTCGTCTAGGTCTGGGGCTGGGTCTGGGTCTGGGTCTGGCGGGCGGCGCTGGGGTTTTGCCGCAGCGCGGGACCTGCGCCGGTGCGCGCGAACTCCGGCAGCGGGCATCCGCTTGACTGTGTGGGTCGGCGCGGGAGTCGAGCCGGTGCGCGGGACCTGGGATGTGGCCAGACCTCCCGCGCCACGCGACACGCTGGACCTGCGCCAATGCAAGCGAGTTGCGACTCCCGCGCAGTGGCGCACGTCCCGCGGCACTGTGAAACGACTTAGGGGACAGGGCCAAGGGGCTCGGATGGGCCGGGGGTGACCGGGATCGGGGTGGGCTCTTTGAGCTCCACGAAGATGGTGTGGGTTGCGGTGTCGCCGATGTTCGCCCCGGAATGGTCCTGAGCGGGGAGCCACCGTGCGACGCCCTCCGGCAGGTCGACGTCGACGGATCGGCCGCCGGTGGACAGGCGCCGCTGGAAGGCGGTCAGGGTGAACATGACGCTGTCGGGGTGCCGATGCGGTGTGGTCTCGTCGCCGGGTTGATCGAGGTATTCGAGCACCCGCACTCGCTCGTTCTCGAAGATCACCCGGTAGAACTGCGGGTTGGTGACGACCGGATCGCTCTGCATGCCAGCACGGTAGCACCGGGGCGGTGGCCTGCACAGGCAGCGGCAGTTCGCTCTGCACGCTGGCCTCCGGCGGTATGCGCTGGCCGCTGCGCTGGGCACGGACGTGTTGTGCTCGAGCTGCAGCACGAGTTGGTCGTGCCGCCGAAGCATTTTCTCTGGCTGGAGGCAACAGCGGCCGGGAGGCCGGGGGCGATTCGGGCGGCACGACCTCGGCAGGTCGGTGGGAGGCCGGGTGGCCGACGCATCCGCTGGGCAGCCCCGCGACTTATCGGGTCTTTGGTCACTAGTGCGATCGGGGGAGGTGCGGGATGCTGGAGGCGCGCGTGTGGTCCTTCCACATGCACCGCACCAGAAAGGCTGCCAGACGATGAGCAGTATCACGCCACCCAACCCGACTTCCCCCCACCCGACTCCCCCCAACCAAACCCCGCCCGGTCAAACCCCGCGCTCACGCTCGGGAGCGCGACCCGGAGCGATCATCATGCTCGTGCTGGGCACGGTGCTGGGCCTGGTCGGCGCCGGCATGCTCACGGGCGGAACGGCGCTCGCCGTTGTGACGGCCTCCCAGCAGGACGACGGCTACTTCACCTCGCCGGCGGAGACCTTCGCTGTCGATTCCTATGCGATCACCACGCCGAAGCTCGATGTCGGAATGGACTTCGGCGTGCCGACCGGGGTCGGATTCGACCTCGCCACCGTGCGCCTGCAGGCAACCGCGGTCGACTCCGATCGGGACGTGTTCATCGGCATCGCACCGCGCGCCGACGTCGACGCGTATCTCGCTGACGTGAACCACAGCGAACTGCGCGAGGTGGAGAGTCGGCCGTTTCGGGACGACTACCTGAACGTTCCCGGAACTCAAACGCCGGGCGCTCCCACCGACGAGAGTTTTTGGACCGAATCTGCCTCGGGCGCCGGCACGCAGGAGATCATCTGGAAGCCCGCTGCGGGAAACTGGTCTGTTGTCGTCATGAACGCCGACGCGAGCGAAGGAGTCGCGGTGAACCTTGCCGCCGGTGTGCACACCGACCTGCTCGGTCCGATCGCGGTGGGACTTCTCGTGGGTGGCGGCATCCTCTTTCTGATCGGTGTCTTACTGGTCGTCGCCGGAGCCATCGGCCTCGGCCGTAACCTCGCCCCGGCGCCGCGCACGCCCGGTATTGCGGTCGC
This sequence comes from Cryobacterium sp. TMT1-3, assembly GCF_004402315.1. Taxonomy (NCBI): domain Bacteria; kingdom Bacillati; phylum Actinomycetota; class Actinomycetes; order Micrococcales; family Microbacteriaceae; genus Cryobacterium; species Cryobacterium sp. TMT1-3. The sequence continues at coordinate 161,829 of NZ_SOFW01000030.1, read as the reverse complement.
GTCACCGCAGCCGCCGGCCTTTGGCCGAGTGGATGCGACCGGCCCGGTCACCCCGCCGCTGGCGGCGGCGGTAGCGCCGGCATCCGTTGGGGCGGATGCGTCATTGAAACCGATCTCGCCGGCAACGCTGACCGGTCATCTCGACCCCGTGCTCTCGCGCGGCCTGTGGCTGATCAAGTGGCTGCTGGCCGTTCCGCACTTCGTGCTGCTGGCCTGCCTGTGGTTCGCGTTCCTGGTCACCACGATCGTGGCGGCGTTTGCCATCTTATTCACCGGTCGCTACCCGCGCTCGATCTTTCACTTCAATGTGGGAGTGCTTCGCTGGAGCTGGCGGGTGTCCTTCTACGCCTATTCCGCTCTCGGCACCGACCGCTACCCGCCGTTCACGCTCGCGCGCACCGACTACCCGGCGGACTTCGACGTCGAGTATCCCGAGCGGCTGTCGCGCGGGCTCGTGCTCGTGAAGAGCTGGCTGCTCGCCATCCCGCACCTCGTGCTGCTCACGGTGCTCGTCGGCGGCATGTCGACCTGGACCGACCCGTGGCGCGGCGATGACGGAGCCGGCATCGGTGGAACCGACGGGGTCTCGCTGCTGGGACTGCTCGTCGTGGTCGCCGGGGTCATTCTGCTGTTCACCGGCCGGTATCAGCGGCCGCTGTTCAATTTCATCATGGGCGTCAACCGCTGGGTCTTTCGTGTCATCACCTACACGGCGTTGCTGCGCGACGACTACCCGCCGTTCCGGCTGGACCAGGGCCCGACCGAACCGGCTCCTGAATCGGTTGGAGCGCCCCAGGGCTGACCCGCCGAGGCCGGTCGAAACGCTGCGTCGGTGCCGGGCCCTTTTGGCCCGGCGCCGTCAAGCGGGCGGCGGCGTAGTCACTCTGCGAGGTTCGCGGCATCCGTTTGCGTGGACTTCGTCAGGCGGGCGGTGACCAGTGGGCGGCGGCGTAGTCGATCCGGTAGGCGGCATCCGTTTGCGTGGCGAGCAACGGCGTATTCTCGGCGCGATAGTGCGGCAGCGCCTGGGCCTCATGCCCGATCGGCGGATGCCCACCGGCGCGAATGACCCGCCACCAGGCGACGTCGGAACCGTAGCGGACCATTACCTGCCCGACGGCGCGGGCCGCGAGGGAACCGAGCTGCGCGGCCACGCCGCCGTAGGTCATCACGCGCCCCGGTGGGATCGATTCGACGACGCCGAGCACCCGGGACACGAAGTCGTCGGGCTCGTTCACCGGAACGATTAGAGCTTCAGGGAGCCGATGACCTCGCCGTACTGGGTTTCGCCGACATCGACGAAACCGAGTCGGTGGAAGAAGGCCTCGGGGCCGTCGGCGCCGGGCTCCCAGATGACGTTGACGTGGTCGAAACCACGGTCGCGGGCTTCGGCGGCCAGCGCTTCGGCGGCGAACTTGCCGACACCCTGCCCCTGCGTCTCGGCGTTGACGTTGATGCGCCAGATGCAGGCCCGAAACTCTTCGTGTTCGGAGGTGGGGTCGAAGTTGCCGTGGATGAAACCAGCGACGACGCCGTCGAGAAGTACCACGCGCTGCCACGACGTGGCCGGGTTGATCACCGACGCGGCGACCGAGTACGAGACCGGTGCGATGAATTGCTCCTGGCCCGGCTTGAGGCTCAGGTTGTTGGCCGCAACGATGTTACGTGCGGATAATTCTTCCAGCGTCAGCTCACCCATGTCTTCAGGCTAACGTGCGCCCGAGGTCGCCGGTAGTCGAGTACCGCTTCGACACCCGCAATTCACGTGGGAATTTATCTCGATGTCAAGACAGTTGCGGGCTTCTAGTAAGCTTGACGATGGTCGTGACGGCCACACTGAGTAAAGAGGAGAAATTTTTGTCGAAGATCAAGGTTGAAGGAACAGTTGTCGAGCTCGATGGCGACGAGATGACTCGCATCATCTGGCACGCCATCAAGGAAACGCTCATTCACCCGTACCTCGATATTGACCTCGAGTACTACGACCTCTCGATTCAGAAGCGCGACGAAACCAACGACCAGGTCACGATCGACGCCGCCCATGCCATCCAGAAGCACGGCGTCGGCGTGAAGTGCGCGACCATCACGCCCGACGAAGCTCGGGTGGAAGAGTTCGGCCTCAAGAAGATGTGGCTCTCGCCGAACGGCACCATTCGCAACATCCTCGGCGGCACCATCTTTCGCGAGCCGATCGTCATCTCCAACATCCCGCGCCTGGTTCCGGGCTGGAACAAGCCGATCATCATCAGCCGCCACGCCTACGGCGACCAGTACAAGGCCACCAACTTTCGGTTCAAGGGCAAGGGCACGCTCAGCATGACCTTCACCCCGCAGGACGGCAGCGAGCCCTCGACGTTCGAGGTGTTCGAAGCTCCCGGCGACGGCGTGGCCATGGGCATGTACAACCTCGACTCGTCGATCACCGACTTCGCCCGCGCTACCCTGGCCTACGGCCTCGAGCGTAACGTGCCCGTCTTCCTCTCGACCAAGAACACCATCCTCAAGGCCTACGACGGTCGGTTCAAGGACATCTTTCAGGACATCTTCGACGCCGAGTTCAAGACCGCCTACGAGGCGGCTGGCCTCAGCTACGAGCACCGCCTCATCGACGACATGGTCGCTTCGGCCATGAAGTGGGAGGGCGGCTACCTCTGGGCCTGCAAGAACTATGACGGCGACGTTCAGTCCGACACCGTCGCCCAGGGCTTCGGCTCGCTCGGCCTCATGACCAGCGTGCTCTCCACCCCCGACGGCAAGATTGTCGAAGCTGAGGCCGCCCACGGTACCGTGACGCGTCACTATCGCCAGCATCAGCTCGGCAAGCCCACCTCGACCAACCCGATCGCGTCGATCTACGCCTGGACCCGCGGCCTGTCACACCGCGCGAAGCTTGACAACAACCCGGCCCTGGCGGAGTTCGCGCTGACCCTCGAAGACGTCGTCATCAAGACCGTGGAAAGCGGCAAGATGACCAAGGACCTCGCGCTGCTGGTCGGCCCCGACCAGGGCTACCAGACCACCGAAGAGTTCCTCGCCTCGCTCGCCGAGAACCTGCAGACCCGCCTGGCATAACCCGCACCAGCCGTACCACGAAGGCCCCGACCGCACCTGGTCGGGGCCTTCGCGCGTTCATGAGCGGATGCCGGTGCGGCTCGGCGTGCACCCGCCCGGGCGAGCCTGCGCTCGAGGCCGACTGGCGACCGGGGCGCGCAGGGACCAGACTCAGTCCATGACCCGCATCCCGGCCTTCGCCCTGAGGTATCCCGTTGTTTCAACGACGATCGTCGTCGGGGTGCTCGGCCTGGCCCTGGTGGCCGTCGATGCGGCATCGATGGTGCGATGGCTGTTCAGCGGTTACGGGCTCGTCGTGGCCCTGATCGAATTCGTCGGGATGCTGCGTCGGCTGCGCCGCGGCAGCCTGGGCATCGACCTACTCGCGATCATCGCGATCGTGGCGACTGTTCTCGTCGGCGAATACGTGGCGACCCTGCTCATCGTGCTCATGCTCGCCGGCGGGGCGGCCCTCGAAGACTTCGCCGCCGGACGTGCAGCGCGGGAACTCGACGCGCTGCTGAAACGTGCCCCCCAGATTGCGCATCGGCTCGACCCCGACTCGGGTGAGGCCACGGATGTGGCCGCCACCGAGGTGCGCGTGGGGGATCTGCTGCTCGTGCGTCCCTCCGAGATCGTGCCCGTCGACGGGCAGTTGCACAGTGACAGCGCCGCGTTCGACGAATCCTCGCTCACCGGCGAGAGCCTTCCGGTGGAACGAGCAGTCGGTGACGGGGTGCTCAGCGGTTCGATCAACGGGCAGGTCGCCGCGACGATCGTCGCGACGGCGACCGCCGCGAACAGCCAGTACCAGCAGATCATCGCCCTGGTGGACGAAGCGTCGAAAAGCAAAGCCCCGGTGGTGCGCCTCGCCGACCGCTACGCCGTGCCGTTCACCGTCGGCTCGCTCGCCCTCGCCGGCTTGGCCTGGGCGCTCTCCGGCGACCCGGTGCGGTTCGCCGAGGTGCTCGTGGTGGCGACACCGTGCCCGCTGCTGCTGGCCGCCCCGGTCGCGTTCATGGGCGGAATGAGTCGCGCCGCCCGCAACGGCATCATCGTGAAGGGCGCGGGCGTGCTCGAAGCGCTGTCCCGGGCCAGGACGGTCGTCTTCGACAAAACCGGAACGCTCACTTACGGTACGCCGGCGATCACCGAGGTGCGCCCCGAAGCCGGCTTCACCGCCGACGAACTGCTGACCCTCGCGGCGTCAGCCGAGCAGTATTCCAGTCACGTGCTGGCGGCATCCGTCATTGGGGCCGCCCACGAGCGCGGCCTGACGCTGCACACGGCGGACTCGGCGAGCGAGGCCGCGACCTTCGGCGTCGAGGCCCGGTTCGGAGACGGCACGGTACGGGTCGGTAAGCTCACCTTCATCACCGACGAAGCAGCTGATGCCACGGCCACCCACCTCGCCGGCGGCGAGCTGGCCATGTACGTCGCCGTGGACGGGCGGTTCGCGGGCAGTATCGTGGCGAGCGATCGGGTGCGCGCCAACGCCCGCCAGAGCGTCGCCGATCTCGCCCGGCTGGGGGTGCGGGAGAATCTCATGCTCACCGGCGACGCGCGCGCCACCGCCCAGCACGTGGCCGGCCAGGTCGGCATCGTGCACGTGCGGGCAGACTGCCTGCCGAGCGACAAGGTCGAGGCGGTGCGAGCGCTCACCCGGCGGCCGGTGATCATGGTCGGTGACGGGGTCAACGACGCTCCCGTGCTGGCCGTCGCCGACGTGGGCATCGCAATGGGAGCGAAGGGGGCGACGGCCGCAAGCGAATCGGCCGACGCGGTCATTCTGCTCGACGATATCTCCCGCGTCGTCAGTGCCGTGCGCATCGGGAAAGACACCGTACGGGTGGCTCTGCACAGCATTTGGCTCGGCATCATGCTGAGTGTCGTGCTGATGGTCGTGGCCGCATTCGGCCTGATTCCGGCAACCGCGGGGGCGATCAGCCAGGAGGTCGTGGACCTCGTNGCATTCGGCCTGATTCCGGCAACCGCGGGGGCGATCAGCCAGGAGGTCGTGGACCTCGTGACAATTCTGAATGCGCTGCGGGCGATCGGGGGCCGGCGGGACCGGGCGGCGGCACGGCGGGCGCCGGTCTCCGCGCCGCCGACCCCGGCCGCATCGGCGGCGGCGGTCGCCCCCTGACGGTGCGGTAGCCGGGCCGGGAGGTGGGCGCGCGCCGCGGCATCCGTTTTCAGAGTGGATACTGCCGCGCGCGTTTGCGCGTGACCGCCCGCGGACCACGACGTTGGTACCTGCGGAATGCCCCTATCCGGGGGGCGGCGAGCGCGCTACGGTCACGAGCGGACTGTCCCGCGCATCGGGGCAGCGAAGCGTTCCCGTTCAGGAACGAGACCACCTCGCACCCTTATCGGATTGGACACCACGTGAGTTCCTTCTTCAGGCGCACGATGTCGGCGCCGGATTCAGCGCTGAACCCGGCGCCGACATCCCGTACGCGCCGCCGCGCCACAATCGCGGCCACCGTCACCCTCGCCCTGGTGGGCGCTTCTGTACTGGTCGGCGGAACCGTTCCCGCCGGCGCACTGACACCGCAGGCTGCCTCTGCCGCTGCGACCGGCCTGGCCGGCGGTATCAGCGCGCCCGGCGGCACCCGCATGGACTTCACCGCCGGCCGCTACATCGTGACCCTCAGTGACGAGGCTGTTGCGCTGTATCAGGGCGGAATCAACGGTTTCTCGGCGACGATGCCGGGCGCCGGAGCCAAGCTGGACGCCCAAAGCCGCTCGGCCGAGACCTACACGGACTACCTCACCCGGGTGCACCAGGAGGTGGCAGCATCCGTCGATGCGACCGTGGGGTATTCTTACACGCTCGCCGTCAACGGGTTCGCCGCGCAGCTGACCGCGAAACAGGCTGCTGCGCTCGCCGTGAAGAAGAATGTGGTGTCGGTCGTCCCCGACGCCCTCCGCCACGTGACAGCCGAGTCGTCGACCGACTATCTGCGGCTGAGCGGGCCGACCGGACTGTGGTCCAAGTTGGGCGGAGCGAGCGGGGCGGGAAAGGGCGTGGTGATCGGCGTTCTGGACACCGGTATCGCCCCGGAGAACGCATCTTTTGCCGGCTCCGCTCTTGGCACGACGCCGGGCGACGAGCCGTGGCTCGATGGTGACACGATCACCATGAACAAGGCCGACGGAACGACTTTCACGGGAACGTGCCAGACCGGAGAACAGTTCAGAGCCGATGCCTGCAGCACCAAGGTGATCGGAGCTCGATACTTTCTCGACGGGTTCGGCGCCGACCAGATCGGTGACGCGTCCACCGGGGAATATGTCTCCCCACGCGACGGTGACGGCCATGGTTCGCACACCGCGAGCACCGCCGGCGGCAACGTCGACGTTGCCGCGAACGTGAACGGCGTCGACTTCGGCGTCATTTCGGGTGTCGCTCCGGCCGCTAAAATCGCCGCCTACAAGGTGTGTTGGTCCGGCCCCGACAATTCGGTCACGACCGATGACGGCTGCACGGACACCGATATTCTGCGAGCCATCGACCAGGCCATCTCCGATGGCGTCGACGTGATCAACTACTCGATCGGCGGCGGCCCGGCCCAGACCACGTTCTCACCGACCGACCAGGCCTTCCTCGGCGCGGCGGCAGCCGGCATCTTCGTGGCCGCTTCGGCCGGCAATGCCGGACCCGAGGAGTCAACTCTCGACAACGCGTCACCGTGGATCACGACGGTCGCGGCGACGACCATCCCGTCGTATGAGGCGACGGCCACCCTGGGCGACGGCTCGCAGTACGCCGGTGCCTCGATCACGGTCGACCGCACGCCGGGAACGACCCCGCTCTCCGATGATCTGGTGCGAGCCGACCTCGTCTCGGTTGACGGCTTCGACCCGGCCGACGCGCTGCTGTGCGCACCGGATTCACTCGACCCGGCCAAGGTAGCTGGCGGCATCGTCTTTTGCCAGCGCGGTGTCTACGACCGGGTAGCCAAGTCGGCCGAGGTTCTGCGGGCGGGAGGCAACGGAATGCTGCTGGTCAACCGCACACCGGCCGACGTCGACACCGACGAACACTCGGTGCCGAGCATCCACCTCGACGCTCCCGCCTTCGACCCGGTCTTCGCCTACGCGGCAACGGATGGCGCGACGGTCACGTTCACGCCAGACAACACCACCGCCGAGCAGACTCCGGTGCCCCAGGTGGCCGGGTTCTCCTCCCGCGGGCCGGTGACCGCCGACGGCGGCGACCTGCTCAAGCCCGATATCGCCGCCCCGGGTGTCAGTATTTTGGCCGACGGCCCGAATGCGCAAGGCGCCGACCCGACGTTCGAATTTCTGTCGGGTACCTCCATGGCCAGCCCGCACATCGCCGGGCTTGCCGCGCTGATTCTGGGCTTCCGGCCGCTCGCGACCCCGTCCGAGATTAAATCGGTCATGATGACGACCGCGAAAGACACGGTCGACGCCAATGGTGACCGGGTGACCGACCCGTTCGCACAGGGGGCCGGGCAGGTCAATCCCTCGTCCTTCGACTATCCGGGACTGGTTTACCAGAGCGGCCCCGTCGACTGGCTGGCCTACCTGCAGGGAATCGGGTTCGATGCCGGCGTGGAGCCGATCGACGCGAGCAACCTCAACCTGCCGTCGATTCAGATCGGAGCCCTGACCGCGCCTGAGACGATCACCCGCACGGTCACCGCCGTTCGGGAGGGTACCTACACCGCCACCCCGATCGAGATTCCCGGCATCGACGCCGTCGTCTCCCCGGCCGAGATGACGTTCGCTGCGGTCGGCGAGCAGCAGAGTTACACGGTGACCTTCACCCGAACGGATGCCCCGCTCGACGTCTACGCGACCGGCTCGCTGGACTGGGGCTTCGGCAACGGCGGTTCGGGTGACCCCGGTGACTTCTTCGACGTGGTGCACAGCCCGATCGCCGTTCGTCCGGTCACCGTCGTCGCCCCGACCGAGGTGGACGGCGCCGGCGTGGACGGCACGGTCGATGTGACCGTAGCGCCCGGTGGCTCGGAGCCGGTGGCGCTGAACCTCAGCGGCCTCGCCAACGGGGTGCACCAGAACAACGCCGACGACCCGCTCGACCCGCGCACCGGTGCGGGTACGACCGGCGATCAGTTCGCCTACGAGGTCGAGATCCAGGGAGGCCGGCTGGCCCGGTTCGACCTGGACGCCGTCGATGATTCAACCGACCTCGACCTGTTCGTGTTCCTCCTTGACGGCGCCGGTGGTGACCCGGTTGCCGGCTGGCAGTCGGCCACCGGTTCAGCCGACGAGCGCGTCGACCTTTCCGACCCCGAGGCCGGTTTCTATCAGGTTGTCGTGGACGTGTTCAACGGTACGACCGCGTTCGACGTGAACACCTTCTCGGTTGCGTCGGGGGAGCCCACGAATGGATTCACGGCGACTCCGCCGGCGATTCAGGGGCCGCAGGGCGTTCCGATCACCTACACGCTGAGCTGGGCGGGCCTCCTGCCGAACACGCCGTACCTCGGTGTGGTCGACTACGGCGACAGTGCCGCGTCGACGATTCTCGCCATCGCCGCGAGCGAAGGCGGCGAAACGGATGCCCCGGTGAACACGGTGGCACCCAGCATCTCCGGCATCCCGGAGATCGGGTCGCTGCTGACGGCTGATCCCGGCCAGTGGAACACCGATGGCCTCGCCTTCGGCTACCAGTGGCAGAGCGACAGCGTCGACATTTCCGGTGCCACCTCGGCAAACTTCACGCCGACCAGGGCGCTCGCCGGAACCACGCTGACCGTGGTGGTGACCGCCACGGCAACAGGCGGGCCGAGTGCCACGGCGACGTCGGCTGGGCTCAGGGTGAAGTACCCCGCGAGGGTAGTGGTGAATCTCAACCATCGGGTCGTTCTCTCCTCCAGCCGGGTCACCGTGTCCGTCACCGTGACCAGCAAGGGTGAAGTCGGCGACTCGGCCACCGTGACCGTCGACAAGCGCAGCTTCAGGGTGGCGCTCGATGCGAACGGGCACGGCAGTGTGACACTGCCCAAGCTCGGTCGTGGCCTGTACAAGGTGGTCGGGCACTACGGCGGGAACGACGCGGTCGCGGCCGCGAACAGCGCCGCGCGGGCGCTGCTGATCGTGCGGTAGCCCCGCGCGCTCAGCCTGAACCCGGGCCCCGTCTCTCTCGGGACGGGGCCCGGGCCCCGTCCCCGGGCCCAGCTTAGAAACTGGGCCCATGGTCATAAGGTGGGCCCAGGGCGAACCCGGCGCCCAGCGCGGCAGCTTAGGCTGGAGGGATGCGAGTGGCGGGATGGATGCGGGGGCGACCCTGGGCATCCGCTGTACCCGAACTGAGCCCAGCTAGCCCGAAGCCCCGACTGAATCGCGACGTGATCGTGCTGGGCGTCATCGCGTTCTTCGTGATGGTGGGGTTCGGTGTCGTCGTTCCGGTGTTGCCGGTGTACGTGCAGAGCTTTGGGGTGGGCAACCTCGAGGTCGGGGCGGTCGTCTCGGCGTTCGCCCTCATGCGCTTCGTGTTCAGCCCCGCCTGCGGACGCCTGATCGACTGGGCCGGGGAACGCACCGTGCTTGCCGTCGGTATCGGCATCGTGGCGCTCTCCAGCGGGCTGGTTGGCGCCGCCGACAGCTACCTGCACCTGTTGCTGCTGCGCGGCGCGGGCGGCATCGGCTCGGCCATGTTCTCGGTTTCGGCGATGACGCTGCTGCTGCGCACGGCCGAGCCGGGCCGTCGGGCGCGCGCGATCGGCTTCTACCAGGGCGGGTTTCTGATCGGCGGCATGGCCGGGCCGGCCATCGGCAGCCTGCTCGCCACGATCTCCCTCACCGCTCCGTTCTTCTTCTATGCCGGCACCCTGACGGTGGCCGGCCTGGTCGGGCTGTTCCTGCTGCGTTCGGGCGGGCGGGGCAGCGCGCTGGCCGGCGCTGACGCATCCGCTGTGCGTACGCCGTTTCGCACCGTGCTGCGCGACGAGCGTTTTCGCGCAGCCTGCCTGGCCAACTTCGCCCAGGGCTGGACCTCCCTCGGCGTGCGCACGACACTCATTCCGCTGTTCGTGGTCGTGGTGCTCGGCGGCACGAGCTCGTGGACCGGCATCGCCCTCGCCGCGGCGGCAGTGGCGCAGGCGCTTGCACTGGCGCCGGCCGCCCGGTTCGTCGATACCGTCGGGCGTAAACCGGCCATCATCGGGGCTTTCGCCGTGGCCGGGCTCACCATCGTGGCCATCTCCTTCGCGCCGAACATTTGGGTGCTCGGCGGCCTGCTCTGCGTCTACGGGGTCGCCGCCGCGTTCATGGGCACCGCTCCGGCCGCCGCGGTGGGCGATGCCGCCGGTGCCCGCGGGGGCCGCCCGGTGTCGGTGTTCTCGATGTGCGCGGATGCCGGTGCCATCGTCGGTCCGCTGGTGGCCGGCCTGCTCGTTGACACCTTCTCGTTCTCGGCCGGGTTCGCCGTCGGCGGGGTGTTTCTGCTCGTTGCGGCCGCCTACGCACTGCGGATGCCGTCGGAGCGGCGCGTCGGCGCCTGAGCCGGGCCGGCCGCGCAGGTGTGGCCGCGCTCGCGTGGCTAATTCAGGAAAGATCGGCGGTGCCCACTGAACTTCCGCATGATGACGGGACCTCGCCGGGCATCTGGGGCCGATTTCCTGAATTAGCCACGTGGGAACGCTCTGGCGTGGCAAGAATGGGGAATGAAATCCTAGATACATGCGTTTGCATAAATATCGAACGATTGATTCGCTAAGGAGAAGACCTCATGACCGTGAAGACCAGCGGACTGCACCACGTCACCGCCATTGCGGGCGCCCCGCAACGCAACATCGACTTCTACGTGACCGGCCTCGGCTTGCGCCTGGTCAAGAGAACCGTCAATTTCGACGACCCGGGCACCTACCACCTCTACTACGGTGACGATTCCGGCCGCCCAGGCTCGCTCCTCACCTTCTTTCCGTGGACCGGAATTCGCAGCGGACGCATCGGCGCCGGCCAGTCGACGACCACCGCGTTCTCGGTTCCGGCCGGCAGCCTCGGCTGGTGGAAGGACCACTTTGCCACAATCGGCGTGGAATCAGCGATCACCGGCCGCTCCTCGCACGAGGAACGCCTCTCGCTGCGCGACCCCGATGGGCTGCAGATCGATCTCGTGGCGTCGTCGACGGTGGATCCGCGCAATCCCTGGGATTCCGCATCCGTTCCCGCCGAGTTCGCGGTGCGCGGGCATCACTCCTCGGTGCTCTCCGTGCGTGACCCGGCGACGACCGTGCAGGTGCTCACCGCCGATCTCGGCATGCACGTCATCTCCGAAACTGACGGTCGCATTCGCGTCGGTGCCGGCGATGGTGCCGCCGGCAACCTCGTGGACGTGCTCGCCGATCCCACCGGCGAACAGGGACTGACCGCCGGCGGCTCGGTGCATCACGTAGCGTTCCGGGTGCCCGACCGTGCCACCCAGCAAGTCTGGCGTGAGCAGCTCGTTGACCGCGGTTACGGTGTGACGGCCATCCTCGACCGCGACTATTTCACCTCGATCTACTTTCGTGAACCCGGCGGTGTGCTGTTCGAAATCGCCACCGACACCCCCGGATTCGACATCGACGAGCCGCTGCTCGAACTCGGCCGGTCGCTCAAGCTTCCGCCGTGGCTCGAGCCCAGCCGCGAGGCCATCGAGAATTCGGTCGTGCCGCTGAGCGTGCCCGCCGAGAACAACCCTGGTTTGGCGGATGCCGCGGCGCCGGTCGCCGCTGCCGCCTCGGTCACCGAATGAGCGCCGCGCAGGCCGAATGGCCGCACCTGTTTCGGCCCGGTTCCGTCGACGCGCCCGTGCTGCTCATGCTGCACGGAACCGGAGGCGACGAGCAGCAGATCAGCGGACTGGCCGCTGCGCTCGACCCCAGAGCCGCCGTGCTCGCCCCGCGCGGACGGGTAGTCGAAAACGGCATGAATCGTTGGTTCCGACGCCTGTCGGAGGGGGTTTTCGATACCGACGACGTGGCTCGCCGGGCCGACGACCTCGCCGGATTCCTGGTCTGGGCGCGTGAGTACTACGAGTTGGGCGATCGCCCGCTGGTCGCCGTCGGATTCTCAAACGGCGCCAACATCGCCCTCGCCCTGGCGCTGCTGCGCCCCGAGATGGTGCCACGCGTGATCGCGTTCTCCGGAATGCATCCGCTCGACGGTCTGCCGGTGGGAGGCGCGGGCGCGCGGGTCACGACGAGCGGCCTGGCGGCATCCGTTCTGCTGCTGCTGAACGGTGACAGTGACCCGATGGCGCCGCTGTCGAGTGTGCACCGGCTCGTCAGCTTGCTCGAAGCGCGCGGTGCGACGGTGGAGCAGGTGTTGCGGCCCGGTGGGCACGGCATCGCCGACTCCGATGTCGCCGCCGCCCTGAGGTGGTTGGCCTAGCGGAGCTCTTTGCGCCCCGAGATGACGCCGCTGACCGTGGCGACGACGGCGAAGATCACGGTGATGATGGGAAAGCCAAGGTCCCACCAGGCGATCGCGGCCGAGCCGAAGATGGCGATCTCGATGAAGGCCTTACCGAACGCGTCGAGGCGGAAAACGGCCTTCGGCGACCGGAACAGTGCCCAGATCAGAATGGCGAAGGCGGGGGTGGCCAAGCCGACCAGCACGCCGGGCCAGGGGAGCGGCCAGGCGAGGAAGCCCCAGATTCCAAGGCTGATGAAAGCGAAGAGTTCGAGCACGAACCGGAGCATGTCGTTGGGGCCGATTTTCGGCAGTTCGCGCGTATCTGTCACCCGTCAATCTTAGCGAGGCGTCGCACCCCTGCTTTCCGGGCTGACGTTCCTTGCCGCACTGCGGACGGGGCCCAGGCCCGGGCCCCGGGCCCAGTTTATAAGCTGGGCCCACGGACGGGGCCTGGGCCCCGTCCGACTATTTGAAGATGATCGTGCGGGCCCCGTCGAGCAGCACCCGGTTCTCGGCGAACCACTTCACCGCCTGGGTGAGTGTGCGACTCTCCTCGTCCTGCCCGATCGACACGAGCTCCGCCGGGGTGCGCGAGTGGTCGACCCGCACCACGTTCTGCTCAATGATGGGCCCCTCGTCGAGGTTGCTGGTCACGAAGTGCGCCGTCGCCCCGATGAGCTTCACGCCGCGCGCGTGCGCCTGGCGGTAGGGGTTGGCGCCCTTGAACCCCGGCAGGAACGAATGGTGAATGTTGATCGCTCGCCCGTTCAGTTTCGCGCAGAGTTCGGGCGACAGAATCTGCATATAGCGGGCGAGCACGACCAATTCAATGTCGAGCTCGTCGACCGCCTCGAGCACGCGGGCCTCGAAGTCGGCCTTGCTGGCGGCATCCGTTATGGGCAGCGATTCGAACGGCACCCCGTAGAACCCCACGAGGTCGCGCAGCGTGCCGTGGTTGCTCAGCACGAGCGGAATCTCCACCGGAATCTGTCCGCCGCGCTGCCGGAACAGCAGGTCGTTCACGCAGTGTCCGGCCGACGAGGCGAGCACGAGCGTGCGCAACGGACGCCCGACGACGTCGATGATCGACGCCATCGCGTAGCGCTCGATTACTGGCGCGAGCGCGGCCTCGAGCTCGGGCCGGGTGGCGGGCGACTGCACCTGCAGTCGCATGAAGAAGCGTCCGGTGTCGTCGCTGGAGAACTGCTGGCTCTCCGAGATGTTGCCGTGCGCCTGCACGATCGCACCGCTGACGGCGTGCACGATGCCGGGCTGGTCGGCACAGACCAGCGTGATTACCCAGTGATGCGGGGTCGAAGAAGTCATTGGCTCAGAATACCCGGCACGAGAGCGGATGCCGGGGTCCTCCCGGTTGCCGCATCACCCTGTTTGGGTAGACTACGTGTTGGTCGCACTGAACAAGTCGGCCCCGGGCGCGCACGTCGGCGCGTAGTCGTGCGGCTTCGATCTCGGTGTGAATGGTCCCACCGGTCGTCCCCGACTTACCAGCTTCGAATGCAGCCATGACCAACACCGCCAATATCTTTCTGCCGACCGGGTCTCTCCCGGCCGTGTCCGACGCGAAGAATGGATTCCCGACTCCGTTCCCCTGGGTCGGGCTGATCACCCTCTCCGCCGCCGTTTTTCTCTCGGTCACGAGCGAAATGCTGCCGACCGGCCTGCTCCCCGAAATGAGCCGCAGCCTGAATGTGGCGCAGTCCCAGATCGGGCTGCTGGTCTCCTGGTTCGCGTTCACGGTCGTGCTCACGAGCGCGCCGGTGGCCATCTGGACCCGCCGCTTTCCCCGGCACGGCCTGATTATCGTCGTGCTGGTCATTTTTGCCGTGAGCAATATTCTCACCGCGATCGCGCCGACCTACGAGCTCGTCGTCGCGGCGCGGGTGCTCGGCGGCGTCGCGCACGGGCTGTTCTGGTCGGTGGTCGGTGCTTATGCCGGGCATCTCGTGCCGAAAGCCCAGATCGGTCGCGCCGTCTCCATCACGGTCGCCGGCGGCACGCTCGCCTTCGTCTTCGGGGTGCCGCTCGGCACAGCGGGCGGGCACCTGCTCGGCTGGCGGCTCTCCTTCGTCGTGCTCGCCGGGCTGATGCTCGTCGGAGCGGTTCTGGTCTGGAAATTTCTGCCACCGGTGGCGCGGTATTCGACCGGCGCACCGGCATCCGCTGCCGCAGCCACGACGCGACCGCCGCGCGACGCGACAGTGCCGGCGGTCGTTCTGATCTGCATCATCACCGGCATCACCATGATCGGCCACTACAGTTTTTACACCTACATCACGCCCTTTCTGCTCGATGGGCTCGGCGTCGACCTGGGTCTTGTCGCCCCGCTGCTCTTCGTCTACGGCGTGGCCGGCGCGGTCGGACTGCTGCTGGTCGGAACGGTTTTCGGCACGCGCCCGAGCCTCGGCCTGATTCTGGGCCTGGCCATCAGCGCCCTGAGCGTGACCATCCTGGCGATGTTCACGGCGACCCTACCCATCGCGCTCGCCGCCTTCGTGCTCTGGGGGATGGCGTTCGGCACGCTCCCCCCGCTCCTGCAGACGCGGATGCTGCACGCCGCGTCACCCCGCATTCGCGACACCGCCTCCGCCTTCTACACCACCGCGTTCAACGCCGGAATCGGCGGCGGCGCCCTCCTCGGCGCGATGCTGATCGACAGCGTCGGGCTTGAAACGGTGCCGATTGTCTACGTTGGAGTGCTGGTCGTTGCGCTCGCGCTGGTGCTCGTCACCGACCGTATGACCCGCCGTCGGGCTGCCGCCTGACGGCTACGGTTTTCACTAGACACAGTCTGTCGGACTGCGCGGTGCGGTATAGTCCCCGTGATGGACGCGACGGGGGATCAGCGTCTCGTCGCTGCCGCTTCACGTGGTGACGAGCGGGCTTTCGGTGACCTTTACGACCTCTACGTCGAGGCGGTGTTCCTTCAAGCCGCTCACGAGCTCGGTAGTGAGGACGACGCTGAAGATGTGACCCAGGAAGTTTTCGCGATTGCGTGGCGAAAGCTCCCGAAGATTCGAATGGTGAACGGGTCGATTTTGCCGTGGCTGCTTATGACGTGTCGAAATGTGACCGCCAACAGACTGCGTTCCGCCAGCCGTCGGCCAGTCACCACGGATT
Organism: Cryobacterium sp. TMT1-3; assembly: GCF_004402315.1. NCBI lineage: Bacteria > Bacillati > Actinomycetota > Actinomycetes > Micrococcales > Microbacteriaceae > Cryobacterium > Cryobacterium sp. TMT1-3. The sequence goes on along the minus strand of NZ_SOFW01000030.1, from coordinate 146,241 downwards.
TTGACGATCAAGGACCTAATGTTCTTGAAGCAGAGTTACTCGATGCACGTCTGGACTCGCGAATGCTGATGGACCGAGTTGAGGAGGAGGTGGTATCGATGCCGTTTTTGGATCAGCAGGTTTACCACGCCATCATCAGCCAAGGAGCCTCATACGACGAGACGTCTCGCGCCCTCGATATCTCGATACCTTCGGTGCGCAAACGATTGAATCGAGTGCGTTCGCGGCTGAAAGGCAAGTTGGGCGGCGCACGGTGAACGAGCCGCAGCTATCGCCCGAGCGCCGCGCGGCGATGCGCAAGCAGGTGTTGGAATATGTCGACCACCACAAGCGCAGACGCACGCGCCGTGCCCTGGCCGGCATCGGCGTGGTCGCGACCGTCTCGCTCGGCCTGGCGGTCGTGGTCCTTATCGCTACCCAGGGAAGTACCGGGCGAGTGGGTGTCGTGTTGCACGACGCCCAGCACGCACGCAGCGCACTCTGACGGTGCGGCGCAACACCGACATCGTCACCGGTCGCCGCGACGACGCGCTTGAGTGACGCTCAGCTCCCTGGCAGGCAGGCGTGAATACTGCGCCTTGGCCCGCGGTCCAGTCGCGATCCGCAACTCGCATTCCATCCCTATATGTCCGCTGCGAAACAATCGTTACCCCTCCTCCGAAGTGTTCATTATGTGTCTGCCAAAGTGCAGTTGACAGTTACCCAAATCTTCGGCGTGAGACAGATTTGGCCATGAGCCTGGCGGCCATACTGGCTAGCGGGGCGTAAACCGGTCAGTAAAGATCCGTGATTTCGTGCCCCGAGAGCGCCGACCGATCGCGGTCGGCGGGTGCCGAGGGGGAACTGATAATGATCACGCGGAACACGCCGCACAGCGCGATTCTGGAGTACAGCCAGATTCCACTGATAGCAGGCCTTCCCCCTCTTCACGGCTTCGACGCATGAGCGGCCCCAACATTCTTGAGGCGCTTGACGTCTCCGACGGCTCACGTCCCCAAGACGATAGCCCGCGGCAGCTAACCACGGTGCGTGGCCCGTCCGACACTGTTTTCCGCGTCGCGGCGCACGGTGGTGGCGTGCTGGTGCTGTCGATCATGACGCTCGTCGGGCTCTTCCTCGCGGTCAGGGGCGCGGAAGCGATTGCATCGGCCGGGCCGTCGTTCCTCACCGAGCAGGACTGGGAACCCAACTCCGGCCGTTTCGGCATTGCCGCTGTACTGTTTGGCACCGTGGCGATTGCGCTGATCGCGATCGTCGTCGCCCTGCCGCTCGCGGTCGGTACCGCGACGTATATTTCTGAGTACGCCCCGTTGGGGCTGAGGCCGCTGCTGGTGGGTATCGTCGATTTGATGGCCGCAATCCCCTCTGTGGTTTATGGCCTCTGGGGTATGTTCTGGCTCGAAGGGGCGATCCTGCCGGTCGCCCAATGGATTTCGACCTACTTCGGGTGGATTCCGATCTTCAACGTTCCCAACTTCAATCCAGGGGACCCCCTCGCGACACCGACGGTGTTCACCGCCAGCGCCTTCCTGGCTGGCTTAGTGGTAGCGATGATGGTCGCCCCGGTAGCCGCGTCGATCATGCGTGAGGTCTTCGCGCAGGCTCCGATCGGCGAGCGTGAGGGTGCTCTGGCTCTGGGGTCGACCAAGTGGGGGATGATCCGCTCGGTGGTTTACCCCTTCGGTATGGGCGGCATGATCGGTGGTGCCATGCTCGGCCTCGGTCGGGCGCTCGGGGAGACGATCGCGGTCTACCTTGTCATCTCGCCCGTCTTCGTCATCCAGCCGCACATTCTGCAGACCGGCAGCAACTCGATCTCCTCACTGATCGCATTGCGCTATGGGGAGGCGTCGCCGTTTGAGCTGTCTGCTCTGATGGCGGCCGGGCTGGTCTTGTTCCTCATCACGATGCTGGTCAACTTCGGTGCCGGCATCATCATCCAACGTTCCCGTTCCGGCGCGGCAAGCTGAGAGACCCCGATGACAATCACTGATACTCCTCGCGCGCAGCGGCGTGCGCAAAGACCCGGACGCATCACCCGCACGGCGGTCCCGGGCCGTGATGGTCGCAGCAGCCATCCCACCCGCCCCGAGACGCGGCGAAACCTCGCGCGGATCCGCCGCGACGACGTGTTGCGCGTTGTTGGCGCAGCGGCCGCAGCCGTCGCCGGCACCGCCTGGTTGTTTGCTCAGGTTTTTCCCTTCGAGGGACCGCTCACGTTCGTCGTGATCGCCTACCTGCTCTTCGTCGGGTTCTTCGTGGTGCTGATCAGCTTCGACGACAACCGGGTGACGGTGATTGACCGAGTCGCCGCGGTGGTCATGCATTCCCTCGCGGTGGTTCTGATTTTGGCGCTTGCCGTGGTGATCGTCTTCACTCTCGGTCGCGGCTCCGAGGCCTTTCTCAATTGGAACTTCTGGGTTCAGGACCTGTCTTTGGCTGGCCCGCTCGACCCGATGACCGTCGGCGGCATGGCGCATGCGGCCATTGGCACCCTGATCATGATCTCGATCTCACTCGCTATCGCGATTCCGCTCGGGCTTCTCTGCGCGGTGTTCCTCGCTGAGTTTCCGAGTCCTTTCGCCCGCATCGTGCGCACCGTGGTTGAGGCGATGACGGCGCTGCCGTCCATCGTGTGCGGCCTCTTTATCTACGCCACCTACATCCTGTTGTTCGGCTTCGACAAATCGGGATTCGCGGCGAGCCTGGCAATCACGATCATGATCCTGCCGATCATTATCCGCTCGGCCGACGTCGTACTGCGCCTGGTGCCCGGCACGCTGAAGGAAGCGTCGCTGGCACTGGGCACCAGCCAGTGGCGCACGATCTGGCACGTGGTGCTGCCCACCAGCAAGTCCGGTCTGATGACCGCGATCATCCTCGGCACTGCCCGCGGCATCGGAGAGACCTCGCCGGTGCTGCTGACCGCCGGCTACACCACCTATTACAACCTCAACCCATTTTCCGGGCCGATGGTGTCTTTGCCTTTCGCCACCTTCACGCTGGTGAAGTCGCCCGAGCCTTCGCAGATCGCGCGAGGTTTCGGTGCCGCGGCGGTGTTGATGGTGCTGGTGTTTGTGTTGTTCCTTGTCGCCCGCATCATCGGCGGAAAGGGAGCAGGCGTGCTCTCTCCCGGGGGGCAGGCGCGAGCTCGCGCCGCTTCGCTGCGCGACGCCGTTCGATTCGACCAGCGCGTGCCGACGACACCCGATCGGCTTGACGTTCCAGCAATTCCCGACGACCAGGAGGTCACCCGATGAGCCTGCAGAGAATCCCACGTTGGGGTGTGGCGCGCGTGACCGTCGCGTTGCTTGGCCTCGCCCTGATCGCCTTTGGCGTCTTTGGAGCCGCCGGTGCTCTACCCGCCTACGCCGTCGGAACGGTGCATTCGCCGATCGTAGGCTCAGGCTCCACCTGGTCGGCCAATGCGCTGCAGGCGTGGATTCGTAACGTGTGGGCTAACTACCAGTGGAAGATCACCTACTCCGAGTCCGGCTCGACTCAGGGTCGAAACGATTTCGCGAACGGCACCTCCGACTTCGGCGTCTCGGAGATTCCGTACGCCATCGCCAACAGCAATGAGGCGGATATTCGCCCCAGTCGCGAATTCGCGTACATGCCGATCGTCGCCGGCGGCACCGCATTCATGTACAACCTCGAAATTGGTGGTAAGCGGGTAACCAACCTGCGACTGTCGGGCGATACCATCGCGAAGATCTTCACCGGCGTGATCACTCGTTGGGACGACCCCCAGGTGAAAGTCGACAATCCCGCCCTCGTACTCCCTTCCATCCCGATCGTTCCGGTGGTGCGTTCTGACGGTTCCGGCGCCACCGCGCAGGTGTCGATCTGGCTTCGACAAGAACATGCGGGCCTGTGGGATGCGTACTGCCCGAAGGTTGGGCGTCCCCTGGTGAATGATCATTGCGGCGTCACGAGCAACTACCCGGTCATTCCCGGTTCCGGATTCGTCGCCCGATCCGGATCCAACGGTGTCGCCGGCTACGTGGCACTCCCGCATGCCGTGGGGGCGATCACCTTCGTCGAGTACTCTTACGCCCTGAACTCGGGCTACCCCGTCGCCAAGGTGCTCAACGGTGCCGGCTACTACACCGAGCCGACCGCTCAGAATGTTGCCGTTGGACTGCTCAGTGCTCAAATCAACGAAGACACCGCCTCACCCGAGTACCTCACCCAAGACCTCACCAACGTCTACACATCTGCTGACCCGCGCACGTATTCCCTCTCTTCGTACTCGTACAGCATCCTGCCTACAGCGCTGGGAGGCAGCTTCACCGAGAACAAGGGCTTGACCCTGGCGGATTTCGGCGCCTATTTTCTTTGTGAGGGCCAGCAGAGCGCCGAAGTGCTCGGTTACTCGCCGCTGCCGATCAACCTCGTGCAGGCCGGGCAGAAGCAACTGCAGAAGGTGCCGGGCGGTAACCCCGTGATCAAGGGCATCACCGACTGCAACAACCCCACTTTCTCGCCGGACGGTTCAAACAAGCTGGCGAACGAGGCACCGTACCCGGCCGATTGCGACAAGCAGGGTCCAACCCAGTGCACCACCGGTACGGGGGGCGCCAAGGACACGCCCACCGGCGCGGGAGCTGCAACGGGCCCGGGAGCGGCAACTGCCGCCGGCGATGAAACGGGGGCAGGTGGTGGGCCGGCAGCAGGTGACGGCCAGCAAGCGGCCGGCAGCGAGGGGGTGCTGGATGCGGAGACGGCGCCGGTCATCGTGGCTGCATCCCCGCAGTCCATCCCCGTGGCAGCGGTAAGCCTGCTGCCGTCATTGGCCATGGCTGGTTTCGGCGGCGGCCTGTTCGCCTTCTCGGCGATACCACCGATCTTGGGCAAACGGGGTCGCACGAGCCTGCTGCCCGATCCTACTGACGGTATTACGGACACATCGAGAGGACTGACACGCTCATGACTACCGCTTCAGCTCAGCACCCTTCGACCCGCAAGCGCCTCGCGCAGGCGGTGAGCCTCGTCACTGTAGCCCTGCTTGCCGGGGGTGTCATGTCGGTGAACGCAGCATCATCCGCCCAAGCCGTGGAAGATGATTCGTCCGTGACGGTGAAGTGGGCCGGCGGCAACAGCGCCGATCTACAGCAGTACCAGGTGGACCATGCCGGGCGGCTCAGCGACGCAACGGGCAACGACGCCGGCTCCGGCCATTGGGACGACTTCAAAAACCTCCAAATCACCGTCTCGCAGACCGCCGGCCTCAGCGACGGCGCCATCACCGTCTCGGCGTCGGGCATGGCCCCCACCAGGAATCAGAGGTGGGACGGAAGTGCGAGCAACTACCTGCAGCTCATGCAGTGTTGGGGCCCCGACCCGCTTGCCGACGACTTCGCAGAAACCTGCCAATACGGCGGCTGGGATCCGGGCACCGGCGGCAACGGCAATACGGATCTTATGCAGACAATGATCGGCAGTGATACGTACAACCGTGGCTGGCGCGGCGCACAGGGGGAGCTTCCGTTTCGTTCGGTCAGCGGTGAGGTGAGCGAACCGTACACGGTGGAATATGCCAATGCTGCGAGCACCTACAACGGGCTCGGGACGTTCTTTAATGCCAACACGTCAAACGAGGTGCCGTTCCTGCCCATCGATACCGACGGTCATGCCAGTACGGCCTTCGGGGTGCAGTCGGCGGCAGCGGCGCCCCACCTCGGCTGCGGAAACCCGGCATCCGCCGCTGCACAGCGGTGTTGGCTTGTGGCGGTACCCCGCGGAGTACACTCCGGCGGGATCGAGGGGAAGCCCGCCACAGATTGCATTTCAGCCGTCTATGGCGGCCATCCCTACGGCGCCGCAAATGACCAGCAGGTGGGATCGCCGGTTACGCCGTACTGTTCTTTCTTCGACGACCGGATCGTGATCCCCCTGGACTTCTTGGACCCCTCCGGGTCGTGTCCGGCCGGTGCCGCAGAACGCCGCCTGGTTGGCAGCGACACGGTTACCCTGGCGATCAGTGCCTGGCAGCCGGCGCTTTGCGCTGCCGACGGTGGTGCCGCCTACAGCCTCAGCACGAACTCCGGCAACGTGAACCGCTCCCAGTTGCTCACCGGCCAGGCCGATATGGCCCTGGTGTCGTCCCCCGTCAGCGCATCCAGTATCGGGCTGACCGATCCTGCCCTCGTTGAGGCGGCCGATGTGCAGTACGGACCCATCGCCAACACCGGGCTGGTCTTTGGCTTCGTCATCGCTAACGGAACCACCCAGTACACCGACGTGAAGCTGACGCCCCGGCTGCTCGCCAAACTGCTCACCGCGTCGTACTGGAGGGACAAACCGTTTCTTGACGCGAGCTTTAAATCGACTCAGAGTCTCTCCAGGGAGCTGTCCGTTGCGCAGACGCTGCCAGAGGACCCGGAGTGGGCCGCCCTCGGCAACCCGGTCGAGTTCAGCAACAATAATGGGCAGGGCTTCGTCGTTGTCGGGCCGCAGGGTGACGACGCGGTGCAAGCGCTCTGGTCGTATATCCAGGCCGATGCCGACGCGCGCGCCTTCCTGGCGGGCGAACCTGACCCCTGGGGCGGAGTCGTGAACCCCTACTTCCTGCCGGCGGACCACGCCAACGCCGTCGGCGGCGGGCTTCCCGTCAATCTTGCGACCGATCCCATCGACACCTTCCTCAAGGCCGACCAGTCGATCACCCCCGACAAAGCGCAGGCTGTTGAGAGGTTTCAAGGTAACCAGCTCGACAGTGTCGCCGCGTTCCCGTATTCCACCAGCTTCACCTCGAACGCATCCCGCATCTTCAGCATCGACACCAGGACTACGTCCACTTGGGACCCGCTGAAACCCGTGGGCGCACTGGGGAACGGTGCGTTCGTCCCCGCGCCGCCGGGTTCAGCGGCAAGTCAGAAGTTCATCATGGGGCCGACCACGGCTGCGTCGGCGGCGCGTTTTAGCCTGGGCACGGCGAGCCTGCCACTGCCCTTAGCCGAACTGACCAGCGATAAAACGGTAGCCAGCGCGCGTTCCTTCACCCGGCCGACCCCCGAATCGATGCAGAGTGCGGCGGCCGGCGCGAGTGTGGACGCTGAAACCGGATTCGCCCAGATCGACCTCGCCACCCTCAGAGACGGCGCGTATCCGCTCACCCTTGCGGTGAACGCCGCCGCGAACCTGGCCTCGACCTCGTTGGACGCGACGGCACGCACCGAGTATGCGAAGTTGCTGCGCTACGCCGCCGCTGACGGCAACACGGTTGGAACCGGGGTGGGGCAGCTGCCGCCGGGCTTTGCGCCCCTCACCCAGGCCCAGACGGCCGCGACCATTCGATTCGCCGATGCTCTGGTTGCGCCCCCGACGCTTCCGACGAACCCGGTGACCGACGTTGCCCTGCCCGCGCCGGTGGCGGGAACGACGGGTGGGTCCGTCGTGGGCGCGTCGCCGGAGGCTGTCGCACTGACTCAGGTTCAGGTGACGCAGACGCCGGTGCAGCTCACGGCCGCCAACACCGAGCTCACCTCGTCTGCTGCGCAGGGCGCGCTCGGTATCAGCCTGCTGATCGGTATCGGCGGCCTCGCCGCGGCACCGTTTTTGCTGCGCAGGAGACGGGCCAGCGTATGACCTCGACCCGAGACGCTATCAGGCGTCTCCCACAGCTACTCGATCCGCTGACGTTTCCCGGCTGAACGAGGAAGCCCCTCACCAGTCTCGCAAAAGCAGGTGAGGGGCCGAGCCCATCTGGGCCAATGATACAAGGGGGAATATTATCAGAAGGTATGAGCTAATGCAAATGAAGAAGAACTGGCGCCTTGGCGCCATCGCCGCCGCTGCCGCGGTAGCCACCATATTCACAGGCTCGTCCGCAGCCTTTGCGGATCCCAGCGGTGCTCCGACCTACCGTGCGCTCAGCGGCGTGGGATCGGACACCACTCAAGACCTGAACAACGGTCTCTCCTCGGCCATGTTGTCGGGGACAACCCGTGTCGCAGGTTCGTATAACGCGACGAACCCCACTACCGGCGCTATCCACGACCTGATCAACACACGCACCGGCGGGCCGAGCTTTGAACGACCGAACGGTTCGAGTGAGGGTGTCAACGCGCTGAAGGCCGCGAAGACAGGTACGGCATGGCGCGGTGTCACGCTGAGCGACGCAGACCTCCAGTTTGCCCGCTCGTCCAGTGCCGCATCCCAGTGGGTACCTGATGGAACGTACTCCTACATTCCGTTGGCCCTCGACGCGGTGAGCTTTGCCGTGCACTCGAGCAACACGACGATTCCGCAAGACCTTACCCAAGCCCAGCTGACGGCGATCTACAGTGCTGACAACGGGGCCAACGTAACCATCAACGGAACCAGCTACAAGGTGGGCACTGAAGGAACGGCCGGCGTTCAGATCACTCCGTTCATCCCCCAATTGGGATCGGGTACGCGCAGCTTCTGGCAGTCGCAGCTTGCACCGACTGGTTTTGGTTCCGCAGTCGATGACGCCTACACCGGCGGCGGCGTGCAGGAGCACGACGGAAGCGTGCTGGCCGCGCTCCCGACGACGGCGATAGTGCCGTTCTCGATCGCCCAGTGGGTCGCTCAGAACAACAAGACCACCATCGAGTCGCAGTACACCGGAGTGAGCATCACCGACCGTCGCCATGGCGCAATCCTCGGCACAATCGGTGGAATTGCGCCCACGACCGGCACCGCGCCGGTCACGCTCAACACCACGTTCCCGATAGCACGCCCGGTCTTCACCGTCGTCAAGAACGCAGAGCTGGCCACGAACGCGCAGCTTGCCGCCGCCTTCAGCGGAGCATCCGCTCAGGCCTACACGACGAACCGGCCTGGCCCGTCGACCGCGCTCGTCATCACCGACTTCGGGTTCGGCAGCCTGGCGGGCGGCGTCACCATTGGCAGCAGGACCTACACTGCCGGCGACACCACGTCGCACCGCGCTAACTAGATACCCGTAGCACCGGGGCTGGGGCGGCCGTTTTCAGCGGCCGCCCCAGCTTTGAGCAGTGACGTGCGCCATCAATTGCGAAAGACTTTTCCGCCCCGATTTCGAGCGGGATTCATCCGAAACCGCTTTCCCACCGCACAATGCGTCTACAACCAGAGAGATAAACAATGAAGGCATCCCGAACGGCGGCCGGTCGACAAGCGACCGGCGCGTCAATCGTCATGACAATCGTGCTCGCGCTCCTCGCGGGCGCGCCGACGGCAGCCCATGCAGCAGACGTGGTCCTCGACCCGGCGCTGCAGATCACCGGCGCACCCCTCGTTTTCGATCCTGTGAGTCGAACGGGCGATATTGGCGCATCGAAAACATCTGCGCTTGTGTACGGCCCGGACGTGATCTCGAACGAATTGGCCAATTGTCCCGTCGGCTACCGAAGCTCGTCACGCTCCCTCGTCATCGCTCCCGACGGCACAGTATCGTCAGCTGCGGAGTATGTACGCACTCCGCCAGGTAATTATTTTGGTCTGAAGGACGAGAGCGCGGGCGAGTACATCTACTTGGACGGCATGGCCGCCGTCCGTTGGAACGAGGTCACGTTTCAGACCGGCCTCAACCGGTTCATCGTGACGTGCGATCCCACGCTTCGAACCATGACCGACTCGTTCGCTGATTCCAAATACTTCCTCGTTACCCTTGACGTGAACGTCGCAGCGAAATCGTGGACGGTAGTTGCCAATCCGGTGAATGAGGCGAAGCTCACTCCGTCGATCGCTTTCACAAAAACCATCGACAACGCTGACGGCTCCGTCACTTTGACGTCCACCGTCTCCGCTGGCGCGGGTGTGGCGACCGACGCCACCGGTGTTGTATCCATCTCCGGCAGTTACTCCGGGCTGGCCACACCGGTCAGCGGTGAGGCGGCAGTTTCGGCCGGGGTGGCCACCTGGAGAACACCGGTGCTTGACGCAGACCGGACGTATACCTTCACGGCTGGCTACACGGCGAAGGGCGACACGAAATACACCGACTCCGCCGTCAACGCGACGACGACGGTCATCACCGTTGCCGGGCCGACACCGCCGCAGAACACCGCCATCACCGTCACGATCCCGGCGTCTGCTACCGGATTGAAGTTCACGATGACTCCGGGTGCTGTGGCCCTCAACCAGGCCGCCCTCGACGGCACCTCGTATGTGGCCACCGGATCGCTTGGCCAAGTCACCGTCTCTGACAACCGCACGGCCCGCACCGCGTGGACCCTCAGCGGCAACTCGACCAACTTCATCCACGCCTCCGATGCCACGCAGACCATCGCAGCGACCAGCCTCGGCTGGAAGCCGGCCCTGGTTGGTGCAACCAATGCCGGCACGGCCGGTATCGAGGTCATCGCCGGGGCCTCCGGCGGACTGTCGGCCAGCACCCCCCTCGCCCAGGCTGCGGCCGGGGTCAGCACCGCGGACACCACCATCAATGCCGGCATCACGCTGAAAGCTCCAGCCGACTCGGCAGCTGGCGCGTATAGCGCAACTCTCACTCTCACCCTTATCTAGGCACCACCTGTTTGGCCGCGTCCCGCTGACTTCGGTGGGCAGGATGCGGCACCGGGGCCGCGCCTGGCCAGTTCACTCCTGACACGTTCACTATTGATTTGTGCAAACCGAAAGATTCCATGACTACTCGTGTTTCGGCCCTCGCGCGACTGACGGCGGGCCTCGCCGCAGCCCTGCTTCTGGCTTCTCCCACCGCGGCGTTCGCCGAGGGGGAGAACGCTGTGACCTGGAGCGTGCAGCCGTCAACGCCGCAGGGACCGGATGATCGCCCCGAGTTCGACTACACCGTCGCCCCGGGCGCCACCATCAGCGACTGGGTCGCCATCTCCAACTTCTCCTCCCGTCCCGCCACTTTCCGGGTGCACGCGGCAGACGCCACAACCGACTACACCACCGCCGCATTCACCCTGATCGGTGCTGACCAAGCATCTGTCGACGCGGGAGCGTGGACATCCGTCGACTCCGCCGCGGCGGTCTGCGCCGATACCAACGACGCGGCCGAAAGAGCCTGCGCGGCAGGTCTGGGCGTGACCATCACCCTCGAGCCCGGCAGTCGCGCCGATGTGCCCTTTACTGTGACCGTGCCCCACGATGCGACACCGGGCGATCACGCCGCGGGCATCGTGGCCTCGTTCCAGTCCGAAGCGGTCGATTCCACCGGGTCAGCCGTCAGCGTTGAGCAGCGGGTGGGCACCCGCATCTATCTGCGGGTGGAGGGTGCCCTGCTTCCCAAGCTGGCACTGACCGGGCTTGTCTCGGGCTATGACGGCTCCTGGAACCCTTTCGGCGGCGGTACCGGGCGGATCGGATTTGACGTGGCCAATACTGGCAACATGCGCCTGACGGCCACGCCGGCCGTGCACCTCACCGGCCCCTTCGGCACCGATTTCGGCACCGTCACCCTCGACCCGGTAACCGATGTGCTGCCCGGCGGCGTTGCCCATGTGGAGGCCCTTTTTGCCGACGTGCCGCCGCTCATGCTGCTGTTCGCCGATATCACCCTCGCTGCCACTCCGGCCTCCGGTGTTGCAGCAGCGCAGGATGCTGCGCCTGCCGTTCTCACGGAGTCCACCGTCGCCTGGGCGGTGCCGTGGTCTCTGCTCGGGACCATCGCGGTGCTCGGTGGTGGGACCGGGACCTGGTTCTGGTGGCGTCGCCGGTCGCGACAGCTCCTGGGATTTGAGCTTGCGGCTTTCGCCGAGCAGATCCGTACCGAAGAACGCATCAACCGCGGGGCATCTGCCCCCGAACACGAAAGTGAGACCGTCCGATGAACGCTGTTCCCGTAACTGTCACCCCGGGCGAAGCTCGCCCGCCGAAACGCCGCAGCGCGGGGCGCCTGGTGGCATCAGCTCTGCTGCTCGGTGCGGTGACGGCGAGTCTTGGGCTTGCGGGCGGCGGTGCGGCGTTCGCCGCTGACGGTCAGGACACCGACTTCACGGTGACGATCCCCACGCCAACGCCAACGCCCACGCCGACGCCGACGCCGACGCCAACGCCGACGCCGACGCCGACGCCGACGCCAACGCCAACGCCAACGCCAACGCCAACGCCAACGCCAACGCTTGACCCGACGGTCGTGCCGGTTGCCACGGTGCCTCGCGCCACTGTGGGTCGCGTAGGCGGCGTGGGCGCCGGTACCGCTGCCGCCGGCGGCGTAGACGGCGCTGCGGACGAGTGCACTCCGGTCGAGCCGACCGTGCCGACGGTTCCGGCTACGACCGGTGAAAATGCCACCGTTGACCAAAAAGTCTACGAGCCAGGGCAGAAGGTGACCGCAACAGCCTCTGGGTTTGGCGTCGGAGAGCAGGTGCAACTGGTCATGTTCTCTGAGCCTGCCCTGGTCGGCAGCTTCACCGCCGACGCGCAGGGTCAGGTGCAGGCGGTTTTTCCCGTGGACGAGGCGGCCCTGCCGGGCACGCATGCGGTGCAGTTCACGGGATGGTGCACAAGGATCGCCCTGACCACTGTGTTGGTCGGCTCTGACGCGCTGGTGGCCTCGGCTACTTCGTTTCCGATGTGGGTCTGGGGAGCCGGCGGCGTTGTCGGCACGGCCGGGCTTGCATTGGTTGGCGGGCACCTGCTTCGTGTGATGCGGGTCCCAGCGCTGCCCTCGGCGACGACGACGAGCGCCTGATGGCGACGTCCACCGCCCTGCCTGCCCCATCGAGCACACCCAACACTATGGGCGTGGCCGCGCCGTCGCGGCCGCCGTCGCGACCGACCGGCATCAACCGTTTTGCGGTCACCGAGAAGTTCAGTCGAGTGCTTGCGCCGCGCCGCGCCGCGCCTAGCGGTGGCCCGCGGAAGCCGCCCCCCCGAGGCCCGGCGCGGGCAGGTGGCTCGCGGCTTCCGCCGCCGCCCCGCCAGCTCGCGCCGAAGGACACGCGCTGGTGGGCAGGTGCAGCGATTCTCACCGTGTCATTGCTGCTTCTGGGTTTTGTGAGCCACGTGGCGCTGTTCTCCGTCTTCCAACACCATCGCGCCCAAGACCTCAGCTATCAGCAGCTGCGCACGACACTCGCCAAGGCGGAGACCCCGGTCGGTCAACTTGATCTGGATGCCGAACTTGTGACCATTGGCACTCCGGTGGCGCTCATCCAGATCGGCGCAACAAAACTTACTGAAGTGGTCGTCGAGGGGTCGACCGGTGAGGCGCTGCGCGCCGGCGCCGGTCACCGCCGGGATTCGGTGATGCCCGGCCAGGCTGGCACGAGCGTGATCCTCGGACGACAAACCGCGTATGGCGGACCGTTCGGATCCTTAAACGAATTGAAGCCGGGCGACGAGATCGCTGTGACGACCGGACAAGGCGTGCATAGCTACACCGTGTTCGCCCTCCGCCGGGCGGGCGACCCGATGCCAGCACCACTGGCGCAAGGAAAAGGCCGGTTGGAGTTGATGACCGCCGACGGTCTCGCTCTCTTCCCGTCCGGTGTGCTGCACATCGACGCCGAGCTCACCTCCCCCGTGCAGACCACCCCGACTAAGGTACTTGCCTACCCGGCGCTCCCTCCGATCGAGCGGGCAATGGGACAGGACCAAAGCCGCCTGTTCAGCTCCTTCTTCATGTTGGTCATTTTCGCCGCAGCCGGAATCACACTCTGGTGGCTCTGGACTCGCTGGGGCAAATGGCAAGCCTGGCTGATCGGTGTGCCCATCATGCTCGCCCTCGGCGTCACCACCGCAGACACCATCATGAACGCGCTGCCTAACCTTCTCTGATTTTATCGCACCTGAACTTTCACCTCACGATACTCAAGGACACCAATGACTGCCCAGTCTCCATCTCGGCCCGCTGACCACAACGACCTGACCGACGTACACCTGACGGCTGCGGATGCTGCAGAGCTGGCCGCCGTGCGCGTACCGCTGCACTCCGAAGATCCCTCGTTGGACCTCACCACGGTACTGGAGTCCGTCGAGAGCGACACGGTGCTTGGTACGCGGCCGGAGACCTCCCTGAATGCGGATGCAGAAATCGTCGACGCCCATGTTCACTCTGATGCGCCGCGACCGGTCTTATCGGCTCTGGAGGCGCGGGATGTCTCCGCGTGGTTCGGCACGCACAAGGTGCTTGAACGAGTCTCGCTCACGATGGAGGCCGGCCAGGTGACGGCCTTGATCGGCCCGTCCGGCTGTGGCAAGAGCACGTTTCTGCGCATTCTCAACCGCATGCACGAACTGGTGCCGCTGGCGTCGTTGGCCGGCGAGGTGGTACTCGACGGAGCCGACATCTACGACCGCACGCGCAAACTCACCGACGCCCGACGCCACATCGGGATGGTATTTCAAAAGCCCAATCCCTTTCCGGCGATGTCCATCTACGACAATGTGGTCGCAGGCCTCAAACTCACGGGCATCCGCGCCTCTCGCGACGAGAAAGACGAAGTCGTCGAACGCAGCCTCACCAGCGCTGGACTCTGGCGCGAGGTCAAGGACCGGCTGCGCCAACCGGGCGGTGGGCTCTCGGGCGGACAGCAGCAGCGGCTCTGCATCGCACGCTCACTCGCGGTAAAACCGAAGGTGCTGCTGATGGACGAACCCTGCTCGGCGCTCGACCCCACGTCGACGCGCGTGATCGAGGAGACAATGGGCGAGCTGCAAAAGGAGGTCACAATCGTGATCGTCACCCACAACATGCAGCAGGCTCAACGGGTCTCGCAGAAGTGTGCATTCTTCCTGGCATCCCAAGGCACGCCGGGCGGAATCGTGGAGCACGGCGATACGGATGCCATGTTCTCCGAACCCCAGGACCAGCGCACTTTCGACTACGTGAACGGCCGGTTCGGATAGCTGATGAACGGGAACGCTCCGACGGATCGGCCGCTCATACTCGGGGCCTCCACTGTCGAGGCCGCACAGGAAAATTCGGGCAGATGACACCCGGCAACGACGCAGAACTGCTCGACGGGCGGTACCGGCTGGGCGAGCTGCTCGGCGTCGGCGGGTCGGCATCCGTATTCGCTGCGGAAGACCTAACCGCCACCGGCCAGGGCGATCAGACGTGCCTGGTCGCGGTGAAAATGCTGCACCCGCACCTGTGTCGTGACGCCGCGACTCGGGAGGCCTTTTTTCGGGAAGCGCGCGCCGCGAAACCGCTGAGGCACCCCAACGTTGCCGCCGTGCACGAGTTCGGACTGCACGAGGCGGGTGGCGTGACGATGGCGTGGATCGCCCTCGATCTTGTTGACGGGCCTACCGTCTCCGACTGGGTCGAGGCCAACGGCCCCCTGCAACCCGCGTCGGCGGCGGCCGTGCTCGACGGGGTACTCGCCGCACTCGAAGCCGCGCACGCGCTGGGGATCGTGCACCGGGACGTCACTCCGCAGAACGTGATGCTCGACGGCGCTGGCAGAGCGCATCGGGGCGAAGCGCTCACCAGCGCACAGGTGCGGCTGGTCGATTTCGGGCTCGCCGCCGCGACCGGGTACGCCGCCCTCGGCAGCGACGTGCTGCTCACTGAGCACGAGCCTGCGGCGAGTGGCGACGCCGGCCCCGCCGCGGCGGCGACTAGTGAACGGGCACCAACCGGTGTGGTCGGCAACGTGAATTTCATGTCGCCCGAGCATGCGCAGGGCAAACCCGTGCGCGCTGCCGGTGACCTGTACCAGTGCGGTGCACTGCTGTATTTCATGCTCACCGGGCAGCCGCCTTACCCACGAGACGTGGCCGCGCTCGTGCTCGAGGCGCACGTCTCAGCACCCCCGCCGGTGCCCTCCGTGCTGGTACCCGCAGCGCGGGCGCTGGATCGCATCGTGACGCGAGCGATGACGAAAACACCGGCGCGGCGCTACCGCACCGCGGCCGAGTTTCGCACGGTCCTCGCCGATGCCATCAGCCGGGACACGAGTCGACTGTCAGCCACGGATGCGACCGCGATCGCTATCGGACCAGACAGCCCGACGGCTGTCACCAAAATGCTGGCTCCGGGAGGGGCAGGCAATCTCGACTATCTGACTCCTCTGGAACCCGCCGCAGACCACGAGACGACGCAATCGGCGTTCGTCGGAAGCGCTGGCGGTGTCGTCACCATGCTCAGCGTCGCTGCCGTTATGGGGCTCGCGATTTGGGGAGCCATCTCCGCCACGGCCGGCCCAGGGATGTCCGAGCCGACATCCCCGGGGTACGTGACCAGCCCGACAGCGACCGCCATACCACCGCACGCGCCGACTGCGGCTCCGACCGTGCCTTCGACCGTTCCCCCGACCGCGACGCCGACCGTGCCGGAGCAGGTCCTGATGCCGACGCTGTTCGGCACCCTCACCGACGCCGAGACCACGCTGCGCGCGGCCGGACTTACCCTGGGCACCATCACCCGCATCGAATCGGCCGAGGTCGCCGACCGGGTTCTCAGCCAGTACCCAACCGCCGGAGAGCCGCTCCCGGCCAGCTCCACCGTTGATGTCACCGTCGCAAGCGGCACGAACACGGTGCCGCAGGTGGGCGGGATAAGCGCCGCGGCGGCGACCGCGCTGCTGCAATCTGCGGGCTTCGCGGCCACGATGATCCCCGTGGACGGCCCAGTGACGGCGACCGTTACCGGTACGCAGCCCGGTGCCGGGGCGGTGCTTCGCGTCGGGCTGACCGTGACACTGCTCTTGTCCACACCGGCTCCCTCGCCTGACCCGGAGCCGACATCGACCGGCCCGCCCGCGGTGCCGCCCGGCCGTCAGGAGTCATTATGAGCCTCGATACCAGACAGGGCCCCCTGAAGGCTGAACCCAGCGGTTTCATGGAGCCAGGCGACGGCTGGGCATCCTGTGCTGGTGTCGCACCCGAGCGGCGCAAAAAACGCACAGTTCTCGCGCAGATCGGCATGTTCCTCAGTATCGGTGTGATCGCCGTCGCAGCGACCGCCGCGATGAACCTTGCGAGCCTGAAGTCTGCGCCGATACAGCCGCCTACGGCCATGGCGGAGGTCGCCGCGCCCCCGGGCAGCGCCACCGTGAGCGGGCAACCTGCACCGAATACGCAGAACACCCCGGACGCGTCGTTGGGATCGGCGAGTGCAGCGGTGGCGCCCATCGTTGGTGTCGACCCGGCGTGGGCAGAGAATGTCTCGGCCGTGACCGGTATTCCGCGTCGGGCGCTGACCGCCTATGCCGCCGCTGACCTGACCGTCGATGCCGAACAACCCGGCTGCGGAATTGGCTGGAACACTCTCGCCGCGATCGGGGAGATCGAATCAGGGCACGGCAGCCACGGTGGCGCTGTGCTCAGCGACACGGGATACCCGACACCCGCGATTCGGGGGATTGCGCTCGACGGCAACGGGGTCGCCGCCATCGCCGACACCGACGGCGGTGCGTGGGACGGCGACACAGTGTGGGACCGAGCGGTCGGGCCGATGCAATTCATCCCGGAAACGTGGGCGCGGTGGGGTGCCGACGGCAGTGGGGACGGTGCCGCCGACCCGAACCAGATCGACGACGCGGCGCTGGCGACCGCCCGATACCTGTGCCACGGCGGCGACATGACCAGCACCGAGACGTGGCGCGCCGCTATATTCTCGTATAACCACGTCGATTCGTACGTGAACGATGTGGCCGCTGTGGCCAACCAATACGCGCAGCACCCATCGAGTGAACGATGAGCCTGCTCAGCTCCAACCCGGTGATGGTCCCATCGAGAGGCGTTTCGCGGGTCACCATCCAGATACCGCCTGTGGGCGGGTAGGCTAGACCTTTACACCCCGACCTGACAAGCCTGGAGGACGCATGGTTTCATTCCTCCTCGCATTCATCGCTGTGTCGGTGCTCACGCCGTGGCTCACCCGGTATCTGGGCACCCGCGTCTTCTACCTGATCGCCCTTCTGCCGGCCGGCGCCTTCGTGTACACGCTCACCCAGACCGCCACGGTCACCGCCGGCGGAGCTGTGACCCAGTCGATCCCTTGGATCCCGCAGCTTGGCATCAGTCTCTCTTTTCGGGTCGACACCCTGGCCTGGCTTCTCGCCCTCGTCGTGACCGGCATTGGCGCCCTGGTCCTCGTGTATTGCGCCCGCTACTTCACCGACGACGAACCGAGCCTGGGCCGGTTCGCGGCCCTGCTACTGGCCTTCGCCGGCACCATGTACGGCCTGGTCACCGCCGACGACCTCGTGATCATGTTCATGTTCTGGGAGATCACGAGTGTGCTCTCCTACCTGCTGATCGGGCATTACACCCACAAACGAGAGAGCCGCGGCGCCGCCCTGCAGGCGCTGATCGTGACGACGTTCGGCGGCCTGGTCATGCTCGTGGGCGTCGTGATGATCTCCGTCGCCTCCGGCACCACGAGCCTGGCCTACATCGTGGCCAACCCGGTGACCGACGCCATGGGAACCTGGGCGGTGCTGCTCATTCTGGTGGGCGCGCTGTCGAAGTCGGCGCTCGTGCCCTTCCATTTCTGGCTGCCCGCCGCGATGGCCGCGCCGACCCCGGTCAGTGCCTACCTGCATGCCGCAGCCATGGTCAAGGCCGGCATCTACATCGTCGCCCGACTGGCCCCCGGCTACGCCGACAGTGACGGCTGGCTGCCGGTGCTCGTGACCCTGGGCGTCTGGACCATGGTCGTCGGCGCCTGGCGGGCGCTGCGCCAGTACGACCTCAAACTGCTGCTCGCCTACGGCACCGTCAGCCAGCTCGGCTTTCTCATGATCGCGATCGGTTTCAACACCCGCGACACCGCCCTCGCCGGAGCCGCCCTGCTGCTCGCGCACGCCCTCTACAAAGCCACGCTCTTTCTCGTGGTCGGTGTCATCGATCACCGGGCCGGCACCCGGGACTGGCGGGGGCTCAGCGGCGTCGGCCGCAGCGCTCCGGCACTCGCGGCAATCGCGCTCGTCGCGGTCGCCTCGATGGCCGGCCTGCCGCCCCTGTTCGGTTTCGTCGCCAAGGAAGCCGTGTTCACCTCGCTACTCGACGCCGGCGTCGGGGGATCCGGCTGGGGCTACGTCGCCCTGATCGGCACGGCCGTGGGATCGGTGCTCACGGTGGCCTACAGCATCCGCTTCTTTTGGGGAGCTTTTGGAACCCGCAAGCAGCAGCCGAACACCGTGCTGCATGCGAGCCCGTGGGACACCCTGCTCGCCCCCGGTGTGCTGACGGTGGTGACGATTGGCCTCGGGCTGTTCGCCTCGGTGCTCGACCCGCTGCTCGCGCCGTACGCCGACACCGTGCCGGGCACCGGCAGCATCACCGAACCGCCGTACCACCTCGCGCTCTGGCACGGGCTCGAGCCGGCGCTGTACCTCAGCGCGGTCGTGCTGCTGCTCGGGGCGCTTCTGTTCCGGGCCCGCCGCGGGGTGTCGAAGCTGCAAGCCAGGGTGCCCGACTACATCGACGCCGGTCGCGGTTACGGCAAGGCCATTCGCGCCGTCGATCGCGTCGCCGCCCGGGTCACCCACTTCGCCCAGCGGGGCGGCCTGCCGCAGTACCTCGGCACCATTCTGAGCGTGTTCGTGGTGGCCCTCGGTTTTGCGGCCTTCGTCAACCGCAGCTGGCCCGACTCGATCGTGCTCTGGGATTACCCCGGCCAGGTGCTGATTGCCCTGATCATGGCCACCTGCGCGGTCATGGCGGCGCGGGTCGGGCAGCGGATGACCGCCGTCATCCTGGCCGGCGTCACCGGTTACGGCCTCGTCGTCCTGTTCGCCTTTCACGGCGCCCCCGACCTCGCCCTCACCCAAGCGCTCGTCGAATCGATCACCCTGGTGATCTTCGTGCTCGTGCTGCGGCGGCTGCCGGCGAACATCGCCCAGCACAACAAGCCGGTGCGCCCTAAACGCCGCCTGCTGATCGGCAGCCTCGTGGGCCTGGTCATGGGCACAATCGGTTTCATCGCGCTCGGTGCGCGCGACTTCGAAAGCATCGCGGGCGCCCTGCCGCGCCTGTCGGTCGAGAACGGCCACGGCGACAACATCGTCAACGTGATGCTCGTGGACATTCGGGCCTGGGACACCATGGGCGAAGTGTCGGTGCTCATCGTGGTGGCGACCGGCGTCGCGAGCCTGCTCTTCGTCTCGGGTCGTAACGCGGTCGTGCCGAGGCTGAAGGAATCCCGCAGCCTGCGCTCGGTCGCCAACCGGCGCCGCGTCGTCGCCGACCCGGAGGTGTCGAGCGAGGGCCACGCCGTCACCCGGCAGGCTTTTCTGCTCGCCGGGCGCAAGAACGACCCGCGCAGCCGGTCGATTCTCATCGAAGTGCTCGTACGGTTGCTGTTTCACCCGGCCATGATCGTGTCGATCTACCTGCTCTTCGCCGGCCACAACCTGCCCGGCGGCGGCTTCGCCGGCGGACTGCTCGCCGGCCTGGCCCTCGTGGCCCGCTATCTCGCCGGCGGACGCTACGAGCTCAGCGAAGCGGCCCCGATCGACCCGGGCAAGATCCTCGGTCTCGGCGTCATCCTCGCCGTCGGCATGGCCGTCGTCTCGCTGTTCTTCGATGGCATCCCGCTCGAATCGGCCTATTTCACGGCGACCGTGCCCGTGCTCGGCGACCTGTCGTTCGGTACCTCGACCATCTTCGACATCGGCGTCTACCTCGTCGTCATCGGCCTGACCTACGACATTCTGCGCAGCCTCGGCAGCGAGATCGACCGGCAGAGCGAGGCCGATGAGATCGGCCCGCAGCCGGAGCCGGTCGAGCCGTCCACTGACACGGCCGCCGGCCTCAGCATCCGCCCCCTGCACGAGACCCCGAACGGAGGAGCCCAGTGAGCGCCTCCCTCACCCTCGTGGTTCTGATGGCCGTCATGTACGCCGCGGGCGTCTACGTGATGCTCGAACGCAGCCTCACCCGGGTGCTGATCGGCTTTCTGCTCGTCGGCAACGCCACCAACCTGCTTATCTTTATCATGAGCGGCCGTCCAGGCAGCTCGCCGATCGTGACCGGCACGAGCCTCGGCGACATGGTCGACCCGATTCCGCAGGTGCTCATGCTCACCGCCATCGTGATCAACTTCGGCATCACCGCTCTGCTGCTCGCCCTCATCTACCGCTCGTGGTGGCTGGCCCAGCTCGGCGACGAGGGCGACACCCTCACCGACGAGCACGCCGCCGAGAGCGCCGACCAGGCCGACGACGCGTTCCGCTCCTCCTCCGACGACGACGACGCCATCGCCGAATCGCTCGACGAGTTCGAGCGTGGCGACGGTGCCACGAGCGACGAAGACACCGCTGCGAGGAAAACGGATGCTGCCGGCCGCGCCGCCGCATCCGCTTCGCCTCGTCACGGGGAGGAGAAGCGATGACCGCCCTCGTTCCCCTCATTGTCTGCCTGCCGCTGCTCGGTGCGGCGATCGCCCTGATGCTCGGCCGCCGCCGCCTGCAGGTGCTGGTGAGTGTGCTGAGCCTCACCGCGGCGACGGTGATGAGCGCCGTGCTGCTCGTGATGGTCGACCGCTTCGGCCCGGCCGTGGTGCAGGTCGGCAACTGGGAGGCGCCGTGGGGGATCGTACTCATCGTCGACCGACTCTCGGCGATCATGCTGCTCATCTCGGCGCTCATGCTGCTCGGCGTGCTGTTGTTCGCCGTGGGCCAGGGCATCGTCGACGGTGATACCGAAACCCCGGTGTCGATCTTTCACCCGACCTATCTTGTGCTGGCGGCCGGGCTGTTCAACGCCTTTGTCGCCGGTGACCTGTTCACGATGTATGTCGGTTTCGAGATGCTGCTCGCGGCGAGTTACGTGCTGCTCACCCTCGGTGGCACCGGCGCTCGCATTCGAGTGGGCATCACCTACATCGTCGTGAGCCTGGTCTCGTCGTTGCTGTTCCTTTGCGCAATCGCCCTCATCTACGGCGCCACCGGCACGGTCACCCTCGCCCTCATCGCCGAGCGGATGCCCGACCTCCCCGCCGACATCCAGCTGATCCTCGGGCTGTTGCTGCTGATCGCGTTCGGGGTGAAGGCCGCCGTGTTCCCCATGTCGTTCTGGCTCCCGGACTCCTACCCGACCGCACCCGCACCGGTCACCGCGGTTTTCGCCGGGTTGCTCACCAAGGTCGGTGTGTACGCGATCCTGCGCACCCAGACGCTGTTCTTTCCCGACAACCAGTTCTCGATGCCACTCATGATCGTGGCGGGGCTGACCCTGCTCGTGGGTATTCTGGGCGCCCTCGCCCAGGCCGACATCAAACGGCTGCTGTCGTTCACCCTGGTCAGCCACATCGGCTACATGCTGTTCGGCATCGCCATCGGCACCCCGCTTGCCATCGCCGCGACGATCTTCTACGTCGTGCACCACATCACCGTGCAGACCACCCTGTTCCTGGCCGCTGGGCTCATTGACCGGGTCGGCGGCACCACCTCGCTGTCGCGCCTCGGCGGGCTGCTGGGGTCGTCGCCGCTCGTGGCCATTTTGTTCTTCCTCGGTGCGCTGAACCTCGGCGGCATCCCCCCGTTCTCCGGCTTTCTCGGCAAGATCGCCCTGTTTCAGGCCGGCACCATCGTTGGCGACCCGATCATCTACGTGCTGATCGGCGTCGGGGCGCTCACGTCGCTGCTGACCCTGTACGCCCTGGCCCGGGCCTGGAACATGGCATTTTGGCGGCCGAAGAAGCAGGTCAAGAACTACACCTCGTCGATGTCGGCCTCGCTCGTGGAGGATCCGCAAGACGAGGGAATCGTGCTGAAGAAGACGATCTCCCCGCTCATGGTCGGCGCGACCACGAGCATGCTGGTGCTGACCCTGGGCCTGACCGTGTTCGCCGGGCCCATCTTCGACCTGACCACCCGGGCGGCCGGCAACATCAGCTCGCCGTCGACCTACATCGACGCCGTGTTCCCGAACGGCACCGGGTCGATCGCCGACAGCAACCTCGGCACCAACTTCGAAGGTGGTTCGAAATGACCACGCCCCACGAGCGCCTTGAAGCGGTCGGCAACCAGATCCCGCCGCTGATCGCCCTGATCGTGCTGTGGATGCTGCTCTGGGGCGAATTCTCCTGGCTCAACCTGCTGGTCGGGCTTGTCGTGGGCCTGGTCGTGACCGTGGCGTTCTATCTGGTGCCGGTGCAGCTGAGCGGGCGGGTGCATCCGCTGCACACCGTGGTGTTCTTCGTGCGACTCATTTTGGATATCGTGCGGGCGTCGATCGACGTGTCCTGGCTCGCGGTGAAGCCCCGACTGGTCACCTCGAACGCCATTCTGGAGATTCGGCTGCGCTCTCGCAGCGACCTGATTCTCACCTGGACCGCCGTGGCCACCTCGATTGTGCCCGGCTCGATCGTGGTCGACATCGACCGGGAATCGTCTGTTTTGTACCTGCACGTGCTCAATATGCACAGCGCCGGCGACATCGAGAGTTTTCGACGCCGGGTGCTCGATACCGAGCGGCGCATCGTGCGCGGGTTCGGCTCACGCGAAGACGTCGAGCGGATGCGCGGGGTGCTGCCCGCACATCGGCGCACAGCCCGCTTGATGAGAAAGGGACAGTCATGATGTTGCAGATTGTGGCCGTGGTCGCCTCGGTCATGTTCGGGATCGGTGCGCTGCTCTCGGTGTACCGCATCGTCGTCGGACCGAGTGTTCTCGACCGGGTCATCGCCTCGGACGTGCTCGTCGCGACGATCATCTGCGCTCTCGCCGCCGAGATGGCCCTGAACCGGCATACCGACACCCTGCCCGTGTTGCTCGTTCTGGCCCTGTTCGCGGTGCTCGGATCGCTCAGCGTCGCCCGCTTTCTGCCCGCTCGGGACAGCGCGTGAGCGGGGTGCTGCTTCTGATGGGTTCTGCGGCGTTTGTTGAGGCGTGCGCGTGAGCGGGGTGCTGCACGATGTGCTCACGGCCATTCTCGTGCTGGCCGGGGCCGCCATGTGTCTCGCCGCCGGAATCGGGCTCATCCGCTTTCCTGACGTATTATCTCGCCTGCACGCCGCGACCAAGCCGCAGATCTTCGGTCTCATGGCCGTGACAGCGGACGTCGCGATCAACAATTTCTCGGTCGGCACCGTCACGCTGGTGGTCGCCATCGTGGTTTTTCAGGCGCTGACCGCGCCGATGGCCGCCCACCTCGTGGGCCGAGCCGCCTATGCGACCGAGCACCTGCGGCCCGATCTGCTCATCGTCGACGAGCTCAAGGGCCGCCGCGCCGAGCAATGAGCCGGCTACTGAACCCGGCGGAAGGAGGCGTCGGGTTGGGTCGGCGCGATGGCCGCGGCGGTGTCGAGGTCGTCGTGCAGCACAGCGGCGGCGGCCGCCGGAGCATGCGCGGCGAGGCGGAGGGACTCGTGAGTGGGGGCATCCGGTGTGTCGGCCGGGCGGTTCTTCGCGAATTCCCGGCGCAGCACGGGCACAACCTGTTCGCCCAGAATGTCGAGCTGCTCGAGCACGGTCTTCAGGGGCAGGCCGGCGTGGTCCATCAGCCAGAGCTGGCGCTGGTAGTCGCCGACGTAGTCGCGAAACCCGAGGGTACGGTCGATGACTTCCTGCGGGCTGCCCACGGTGAGCGGGGTCTGCGCGGTGAAGTCTTCCAGGCTCGGGCCGTTGCCGTAGACCGGGGCGTTGTCGAAGTAGGGGCGGAAGTCGCGTTTGGCGTCCTGCGAGTTCTTGCTCATGAACACCTGGCCGCCGAGTCCCACGATGGCCTGGGCGGCGGTGCCGTGGCCGTAGTGTTCGAACCGCTCGCGGTAGAACTGCACCATCTTCGCGGTGTGCGAGGCGGGCCAGAAGATGTGGTTCGAGAAGAATCCGTCACCGTAGTACGCGGCCTGTTCGGCGATTGCGGGGCTTCGGATGCTGCCGTGCCAGACGAAGGGCGGCACGCCGTCGAGCGGCCGGGGGGTGGACTGGAACCCCTGCAGCGGAGTGCGGAACTGGCCCTCCCAATCGACGACCTCTTCGCGCCAGAGCCGGCGCAGCAGGGCATAGTTCTCGAGCGCGAGCGGGATGCCCTCGCGGATATCCTTGCCGAACCACGGATAGACCGGACCGGTGTTGCCGCGGCCCAGCGTGAGGTCCACCCGGCCGTCGGCGAGGTGCTGCAGCATTGCGTAGTCCTCGGCGATTTTCACCGGATCGTTCGTGGTGATCAGCGTCGTGGCGGTGGAGAGAGTAATGCGGGAGGTCTGCGCGGCGATATATCCGAGCATGGTGGTCGGCGAGGACGGCACGAACGGCGGGTTGTGGTGCTCACCGGTGGCGAAAACGTCGAGTCCCACTTCTTCGACCTTCTGCGCGATGGCGACCATGGCCTTGATTCGGGCGTTCTCGGTCGGGGTGTTACCCGTGGTGGGATCGGTGGTCCTGTCTCCGACCGTGAAGATTCCGAACTGCATCTCAGCCTCCAAAATTCAATGCGTCTGCATGTATATTTAGCCTAACGGACGATCTGCTGCGTCTATTCCCGGCCATGCGCGGTTCGTGGCACGTGTTTGAGAGGATGGCACGCGTTGCAACCAGTGCCAACCTCTCATCCGAGTGCCGCGAGGTGAGCGGATGCCGCGATCGCGGCCGGCGGCATCCGCTGATATGCTGAACGAGTCGCAACTGGCGTAGCACGAAGATGGGTCACCATCGGGGAGCGACTGACACGGTTAGTGGCCGCACGCCTGGGCCGCAACATCCATATATAAGGAGAACTCCGTGCCTGATTCCGCCACCGTCCTGAAGTCGACTTTCAACGAACCGCTCTCGGTCGTTGACCCCGAGATCGCCGCCGTGCTCGAGCAGGAGCTCGGCCGCCAGCGCGACTACCTCGAAATGATCGCGAGCGAGAACTTCGTTCCGCGCGCCGTGTTGCAATCGCAGGGTTCCGTGCTCACCAACAAGTACGCCGAAGGCTACCCGGGGCGCCGCTATTACGGCGGCTGCGAGTATGTCGACGTGGCCGAGCAGCTCGCCATCGACCGGGCCAAGTCGCTCTTCGGCGCCGCCTACGCGAACGTGCAGCCGCACTCCGGCGCCACCGCGAATGCCGCGGTGCTCTCGGCCATCGCCACGCCCGGCGACACCATCCTCGGCCTCGAACTGGCCCACGGCGGCCACCTCACCCACGGCATGAAACTCAACTTCTCGGGCAAGCTGTACAACCCGGTCGCCTACGGCGTCGACCCGGAGACCTTCCGCGTCGACATGGACGTCGTGCGCGACAAGGCCCTCGAGAGCAAGCCGAAGGTCATCATCGCCGGCTGGTCTGCCTACCCGCGCCACCTCGACTTTGAGGCCTTCCGCGCCATCGCCGATGAGGTCGGCGCGTTGCTCTGGGTGGACATGGCCCACTTCGCCGGACTCGTCGCCGCCGGCCTGCACCCCTCGCCGGTGCCGTACGCCGACGTCGTGTCGAGCACCGTGCACAAGACCCTGGCCGGCCCGCGCTCCGGCTTCATCCTGTCGCGCGACATGGCCCTGGCCAAGAAGCTCAACAGCAACGTGTTCCCCGGCCAGCAGGGCGGACCGCTCATGCACGTGATCGCCGCGAAGGCCACCGCGTTCAAGCTCGCCGCGACGGCAGAGTTCAAGGAACGGCAGGAGCGCACCCTGCGCGGTGCCAGCATCCTCGCCGACCGCCTCACCGCCGACGACTCGCGTGCCCACGGCATCGACGTGCTCACCGGCGGCACCGACGTGCACCTCGTGCTCGCCGACCTGCGCCACTCCGAGATCAACGGCCAGCAGGCCGAGGACGCCCTGCACGAGGTGGGCATCACCGTGAACCGCAACTCCGTTCCGTTCGACCCGCGCCCGCCGATGGTCACCTCCGGCCTGCGCATCGGCACGCCGGCCCTCGCCACCCGCGGATTCGGCGACGCCGAGTTCACCGAGGTCGCCGACGTCATCGCCGAGGCCCTCAAGCCCGGCGCCGACCGTGCCGCGCTCCGCACCCGTGTCGGCGCGCTCACCCAGGCATTTCCCCTGTACGACGGGCTGCAGCAGTAACTTTCTCGAAAACGGATGCCGCCAGCCGGCCGGGCCGGCGGCATCCGTTTACGCGTGGCTGCGCGCGTGCGGTTGCAGCGCACGGTTCCCTGTCTGCGCACTTGACCGGGCCCGGGCCCGGCAACTGGGCCCAGGTTACAACCTGGGCCTGCTTTCTGGGCCCGGGCCCGGAAAACAGGAACAGGACGACGGCACCGAAGTACAGCACAGAACCGAAAGACAACAGTAGGGAACCACGATGACGGCAATCACACTCGACGGGGTCAAGACCGCGTCTGACATCAAGACCGAGCTGCGGGACCGCATCGCCGCCCTGCGCTCCCACGGCGTGGTACCCGGCCTGGCCACCCTGCTCGTGGGCAACGACCCCGGATCCGAGACCTATGTTGCGGGCAAGCACCGCGACTGCGCCGAGGTTGGTATCGAATCGCTGCGCATCGACCTGCCCGGTTCGGCGACCAGCGCCGACGTGCGCGCCGCCATCAGCGACCTCAATAACAGCCGTGAGGTGACCGGCTACATCATCCAGCTGCCGCTGCCGGTCGGTCACAACGAGAACGCCATGCTCGAGCTCATCGACCCGTCGAAGGACGCCGACGGTCTGCACCCGACGAACCTCGGCCGCCTCGTGCTCGGCATTGAGGGCGAACTGCGGTCACCGCTGCCGTGTACCCCGGCCGGAATCGTCGAGCTGCTGCGCCGCTACTCTGTGCCGATCGTCGGCAAGAAGGTCGTCGTCGTGGGCCGTGGCCTCACCGTGGGGCGCCCGCTCGGCCTGCTGTTCACCCGCAAGGGCCTCGACGCGACGGTCACTCTGACCCACTCGCGCACGGTCGACCTCGCCGGCGAGGTGCGCCGCGCCGACATCGTGGTGGCCGCCGTCGGTGTGCCGCACCTCATCCAGGCCGACTGGATCAAGCCGGGCGCCGCCGTGCTCGACGTGGGAATCACCCGCGTGCACAACGAGGAGACCGGCAAGGGCCGTCTGATCGGCGACGTGCACCCTGACGTCGCCGCAGTCGCCGGGCACCTCTCACCGAACCCCCGCGGTGTCGGCCCGATGACCCGCGCCATGCTGCTCTCGAACGTGGTCAAGGCCGCCGAGCAGACCCTGCTGGCCTAGCGGGTCGTCTCAGGCCCGTTCTGGGCCGCGCCCGGTTCCTCGTGGCTTATTCAGGAAATCCCCGGTACCGGCTGACCGGATACCGGCGAATTCGGGCGTGTGGTTCGGGCCGGCCGCAGATTTTGCTGAATTAGCCACCGGATAGACCCGTACGGAAGTGCGAGAGCGCCCACGCCGCAGACGGCCCGCCCCCGCGGGTCCCGTGGCGTATTCAGGAAATCCCCCGGACAGGGGCGAGCGCACCCGCACGAATTCGGGTGCCGGGAGACATCGCCCCACCGATCTCCTGAATTAGCCACCGGGCGCCGGGCGGAGGCGGGCAGTGGCGGGCCGGGCGGGCAGCCGCCCGCGCCGGAATACTACGGCTGGGTGAGGGCGGCGCGGTGCAGCTCGGTGTGCTCGAGGTAGTTCTCGGCGTTGTGCCGGATGCTGGCGATCTCGACGTCGGTCAGCGGACGTCGAACTTTGGCGGGAACACCAGCCACGAGCGAGCCGGGCGGCACGACCGTTCCGCCGAGTACGACGGCTCCGGCAGCCACGAGCGATCCGGTGCCGATGACGGCTCCGTTCAGAATGGTTGCGGCCATGCCGACGAGCACGTTGTCTTCGATCGTGCAGCCGTGCAGCACGGCGCCGTGCCCGACCGAGACGCCGGTGCCGAGGGTGAGGGGAAAGTCGGTGTCGACGTGGCAGGAGACGTTGTCCTGCAGGTTGGAGCCGGCGCCGATGGTGATCGGCTCAAGCTCGGCGCGCAGCACGGAGTTGTACCAGACGCTGGCCCGGTCGGCGAGGGTGACGTTGCCCACGATCACCGCGCCGGGAGCAACGAACGCGGTCTCGGCGATGCTCGGAGCCGGCGTGTTCGGCAGGACGATGATTCGGGTGGCGCGCTCAGCAGTCATACGCGTCAGCCTAGCGTCGAGCGGATGCTGTCGCCCGGCTTGAGCCGGCCGCACGGTTTCGCACGGTCGCGCCCTCAATGCACGGCGCAGTGGTCTGCACCGCAGGCGTTCATGGATGCCCCAAGCGGTCGGAGCCGGTGCGCGCTGCCCCGGCCTGGCCAAGCCGTGACCCCGCAATACACTGGGCGGATGCACGCACCCACCGGAACCCAACACGAACTGACCTTACAGACCCCGAGCGGCCCGGCCCGGGTGGTCGTGACCGAGGTTGCAGCCGGCCTGCGAGTGTATTCCCTGAACGGCATAGATCTGGTGGAGACCTTCGATGAGCTCGTTCAACCGCCGATGGCGGCGGGAATCGTGCTTGTGCCCTGGCCCAATCGCATTCGCGACGGCCAATGGACCCAGAACGGCGTGACCCGGCAGCTCGCTCTGACCGAGCCGGGCAAACACAACGCCAGCCACGGGCTGCTGCGCTTCGCGCCCTACCGGGTGGTGTTCCGAACCAGCGACACGGTGACGCTCGCCGCGACCATTTTTCCGCAGTCCGGCTACCCCTTTCACCTCGAAACCGAGGTGACCTACGCCCTCACGGCCGCGGGGCTCGACGTCACACACCGGGTGCGCAATGTGGGAGCCGAGCCGGCGCCGGTGGCGGTGGGGGCGCATCCGTTTCTGAAAATCGGGGACGTGCCCACAAGCGACCTGGTGCTGCGCGTGGATGCCGCGACCCACATCGACGTCGACGATCGGCTCAACCCCATTGGTGAGGGCCCGGTCGACGGCACCCGGTTCGACCTGCGCGCGGGAGTCAAGGTCGGCGACCTCGACCTCGACGACGGCTTCGGCGGTGTCGGCCCTGCCGGCGAGCACACCCTCACCGCCCCGGATGGCCGGTGCCTCACCCTCTGGGGTGACGAGACCATGCGCTACGTGCAGGTGTTCACTCCCCACATCTTTCCCCTCACGCAAAGCGCTGCGGAGCCCGTCAAGGGCCTCGCCATCGCGATCGAGCCGATGACGGCCCCGGCAAACGCCTTCAACTCCGGCGCCGGCCTGCACTGGGTGCAACCGGGGGAGCAGTGGGCGGTGCGCTGGGGCATCCGTCACGCCGGTTTCGACCGGTCGGTCAGTTCACCGACCCGATGACGGGCATCCACACCCGCCCGGCGCTGCTGCCGCAGGCCATCGGGCGCTACCGGGTCGACCTCGTGCTGCTGCTCGTGGCGGTGGTCTGGGGCGGCAGTTACCTCAGCGCGAAGGTGCTCACCGAGCAGGCGAGCGTGGTGGCCGTGCTCGCGCTGCGTTTTCTCGTCGCGGCGGTCGCCCTGCTGATGGTCTGGGTGGTGCGGCGCGAACGGCTGCCGTCACGGCGGGCCTTCAGGGTGGGCGTGCTGCTCGGGGTGACCCAGGCGAGCATTCTCTGGCTCGAGACGCAGGGCGTGGCGTTCACTTCGGCCACGAACGCCGGGCTCATCATCAGCCTCACGATCATCATGACCCCGGTCCTCGAGTCGGTCGCCGCCCGGCGCTGGCTGCCGCGACCGTTCTTCATCGCCGCGGTGCTCGCGGTGGTCGGCGTGGCCCTGCTCGTCTCCGGCAACGGGTTCGCGCAGCCCAATGTGGGCGACCTGCTCATTCTCGCGGCGGCGCTCGTGCGCTCCGTGCACGTGACCATGATGGGCCACCTCATGCGCGGCCGCAGCGACAGCACCATCACGCTCACCCTGCTGCAGGCCTTGGTCGGGGCGGTCGTGTTCACCGCGTTCGACGTGCCCGGCCTCGTTCAGGCCGTCACGACCTTCAACCTCGCCGCCTGGATCGGCGTGCTCTACCTCGGTCTGGCCTGCAGCGTGTTCGCATTCCTGGCCCAGATGTGGGCCATCCGGCGCACCTCGGCGGCCAGGGCCAGCCTGCTCATGGGCACCGAACCCATCTGGGCGGTGCTCGTGGGGGTGTCGCTCGGCAGTGAGACGCTTGGCCTCATCGGCGCCGCCGGGGCAGTGCTCATCATTTTCGGAACCTTGTGGGGCCAGCGCATCGAGGCGAGCCACCGGCTGGGCGGGTAGGCATCCGTTTCGACCCGCCGCGCGCGCCGAGCCGTGAGTTTCGAGGCGTTGAATCGTTCAAATCACCCTGAGACCCACGGCTCGGCGACCAAAACTCACAGCTCGGGACGCACGGCTCGCGAAGCGGATGCCCGCTCTACGACAGCACGTCTCGCACGAGGTCGTCGTTCTCGTGGTTCTGCATCCGGGAGAAGATGTAGCCGCCGATCAGCAGCACGAACGGCAGGGCCACGAGCACCCAGCCGATGGTGCTGAGGCCCCACGAGGTGGTGGTGGGGTCGACGCCGTCGGCCACGGTGCCGGCCAGCAGTCCGAAGCGGCTCATCAGCAGGTATTCGCCGAGCAGCAGGCCGATCGTCGCCAACACCGGGGCGATCACGGTCTGAAAGACGTTCTCCGCGCCGGCGTTGCGGCGGAAGTACACGATGATCGCCACGCTCACCAGAATTTCAATGAGCACGATCGCGATCACTGCGAGGCCGCTGAACCAGTAGAACAGGTTGAGCACCGGGTCGAGCTGGAACACCGCGAACACCACGAGCACGATGCCCGTGATCACCGAGGTGACGAGCGAGGCCGTGCTCGGAGCGCCGCGGCCGTTGACCTTGCTGAGTGGCCTGGGCAGCGCGCCGCCGCGACCGAGCGCGAACAGGTAGCGGCTGGACGCGTTCTGAAAGGCCAGGAGCCCCGCGAACAGGCTCGAGAGCACCAGAATGCCCATGAGAGTCGCCATCCACGGGCCGACATACTGGGTGGCCAGCGCGAACAAGACAGCGGCCGGGTCGGCCAGGGGGACGCCGGCAACCGTCGACAGTTCGACGGTCTTCTCGACCACGGTCGATGCTCCCATTCCGGTCACCATCGCGAACGCGGTCAGGCCGAACAAAACGGTGATGACGACGACGGCGAGGTAGGTGGCGCGGGGAACGACGGTCTTTGGGTCCTTGGACTCTTCACCGTAGATGGCGGTGGCCTCGAATCCGATGAACGAGGCGAAGGCGAACGCGAAGGCGATGCCCGCCGAGCCGGCCAGACCGCCGGCGACGATGGCGGCGGGGTTGAACGAGGCCCAGAAGTTCAGCCCCTCCGGCCCGCCGTCGATGAGAACGGCGACCGCGGTGACCACGAGCGCGGTCAGTTCGAGCAGCATTAGCACGCCGAGCACCTTGGCGCCCACGTCGACGCTGAGCAGGGAGAGCAGCGTGACGACACCCCAGGAGAGGAGCGACCAGGCCCACCAGGGAAGTACGCCCACCTGGCCGGCCATGAGGGCGCCAAAGAATCCGTAGATCGCCAGCTGAATGGCGAGGTAGGCGAGGATCGACACGAACGCCGACGCGGTGCCGAGGTGACGGCCCAGGCCGCGGCCGATGTAGGCGAAGAAGGCGCCGGCGTTGGTGACACGCTGGCTCATTGCGGCGTAGCCGACGCTGAACACGAGCAGGGTCAGCCCGACGATGAGGTAGGCGCCGGGAGCGGCCGCACCGTTGCCGAGCACGATCGCCACCGGTACCGCGCCGGTCATCCCCACGAGGGGGGCCGCGGCCGCGACGACGAAGAAGACGATTCCGAGAACGCCGAGCCGCCCCTTGTGCAGGGCGGTTTCCGGTGCGCTCGTCGAAGCGGGTTTGGTCTGGGTCATGGTTACTCCTCGTTGAGTAAGAGGTCTGCGAGCGGATGCGACGGCATCCTCTTCAGGTATGTCTCACAGCGTGGCAATCTTCAGGCCGAGCCGGTTGCCATTTGCGGCACCGGAGTTGTCAAAGGGCGCAGTGTCGAAGGGCCCCATGCTGGGTTAGACGCGGCGGTAGGTGCTCGGCGTCTCGCCGAAGGCCGTGCGAAAGATGCGGCTGAAGTGGGCGGCGTCGACGAAGCCCCAGCGGGCGGCGATCGTGCCGACCGAGCGATCACTGAGAATGGGGTCGCGCAGGTCGCGGCGGCAGTGCTCGAGACGGCGGCTGCGGATCCAGCTCGCCACGGTGCTGTCGGCCTCGTGAAACACGTTGTGCAGGTGCCGGGTTGAGATGAAGTGGGCGGCCGCGATGCTCGCCGGGCAGAGTTCCGGGTCACCGAGATGCGCATCCACGTACGAGCGGATGCGCCCCAGCAGGTCGCCGTGCGCGCCCTTATCGCGGCGCAGGTTCAGCTCACTCTCAAACATGGTCGCGATCAGGTCGACGGCGTTATAGGCGAGGCGGTGCCCGCTCGCGCCGGTGAGCACGTCGAGGTTCTCGGCGAGCTGCACCATGAACGGGCTGATCAGGCGGCCGAGTCCGGCGTCGCCGGGCAGGCGCACAGCGGTGAGCTGGCCGACAGAATCGGCCGGCAGGTCGAGCACATCGTGCGGGAACATGAGTACGAGGGTGCGAAAGTCCTGATCGAACTCGAGCGTGTACGGTCGGTTCGTGTCGTAGACGGCCAGATCGCCGGGGCGCAGGGTGGCCTCACGGTTGTCCTGCACGAGCAGGCCGGTGCCGGACAGCTGCAGGTTCAGCTTGAAATACTGCCGAGTGGATGCCGCGATCAGCGTGGGTGTGCGCACCACCTGGTGCCCGTTGGCGCTGACCTCGACGATCGAGAGCTCGTCGAGCACGCGCGAACGCAGAGTGCCATGGAAGGTTCGAGAGGCGCTGCGCACCTCGAGGGGAACGAACGACTGCGACACGAGTGTGCGCCAGTGGGTGAAGGAATCGGCGACCACGCAACGAACGGTGTCGTTCGGGACGGCTTGCGCCAGGGAGTTCACAACCGTCAGCGTCACGAGCAGCTCCTTTGCCGGGTCCTGACCAGATTGGCCCTCAGGGGCGTTTCATGATCGTCTGCAGCCAATGTAGCCCTTGGCGCGCTCGCTGTCATTCTTTTTTCAACACTCGGCGAAAATAGCCCAACGATCCGCGAGAGCGGAAAGTAGGTTGCTTCAGCACCCGTGAAGCAACAATTTTGTCGCTTTCGCGGGAGGAGTGCCGGCTAGTCGCCGGTGGCGAGTAACCGCAGATACCCGTCGAGCTGCGCCACGAGCTGCTCGGGGGCATGCTCGTCGGGGGAGAGCGCCGCGGTGATCTGCGCGCCGAGCACGACGTTCATGAGGTGACCGACAACATCCGTGTCGGTAGTGGTGGTGTGCACCTCACCCGCGGCTCGTGCCTCGGCCAGGTGCCCGAGCAGGGCGAGGCGCCATTGCAGCATTGACTCATCGTGCAGCTGCGCCTTGGCCGCATTGGTCAGTGCCTTCTGCCAGAACGGAATAACGATGCGCGCCTCGCTCACCCGCGTCTCGTCCAGGGGCAGAATCTCGTGGCAGTAGGCGCGCACGGCGGCGAGGCCGGCCAGACCGGCGGTCGAGCGCTCGATGCGCCGGTTGGTCTGGCTGAACACGTGGCCGAAGGCGAAGGTGAGCAGGTCGTCCTTGGTGCCGAAATAGGGTTTGAGCGCACCGTTGGCGAATCCGGCCTCGGTGGCGATCTCGCGCATGGTCGCACCCTCGATGCCGTGCCGGGCAATGATGCGCCAGGTGGCATTGACCAGCTCGACGCGACGCTGGTCGTGATCGACGACTTTCGGCATGGGTCCTCCCGCTTCAGCTTGCCAGAAAGATTCGCGAAACGCTTGCCACCACCAACGTGATGGCTTTATATTCTACAACCATAGGAAATAACTCCCCGGGGTCACACCGACGTATCCCGGGCCGATCCGAAAAGAGAAGCAATGCTCACCGCCGAGACCGCTGACACTGTGCCCGCCAACACTCAGGCCGCCTTCGCGCTGCCCACCGCCGAAGAGCTGCAGAGCGTGCGCACGATTCTGGCCGATGCCGGACTGTTCGGCGACACCATTCGCGTCGCCTACCTTGGCCTGCTCGACCCGCCCCGGGGCTCGAGCGCAACCGACCGTCGCTTTCGCGTCTTCCTGCACGACGTGGCGGGTGCCGCCCCCACCGACGTGGTCGTCTCGGCCACCCACGGCACAATCGAGTCGAGCGTCACACTGGACACCGCCCTCAGCGGCGAACTGCCCGTGCTCGAAGAAGAGTTCGGCGCCGTCGAAGAGCTGCTGCGCGAGGATGCCCGCTGGCTCGCCGCGCTCGCGGCCCGCGGAATCGACGTGGCCCAGGTGCGCGTCGCACCCCTCTCGGCCGGAGTGTTCGAGTACCCGAACGAGAAGGGTCACCGCATTCTGCGCGGCCTGGCCTTTGTGCAGAATTTTCCGGAGGACAGTGCCTGGGCGCACCCGATCGACGGCCTCGTCGCCTACGTCGACATCGTCGCGAAGACCGTGGACCAGGTGCTCGACTTCGGTGTCGTGCCCGTTCCGGCCGAACACGGCAACTACACCGATCCTGCTCTTACCGGGCCGCTGCGTGAGACGCTCAAACCGATCAGCATCACCCAGCCGGAGGGTGTGAGCTTCACGGTCACCGGCGGCAACCACATCGAGTGGGAGAAGTGGAGCCTCGACGTGGGCTTCGACGTGCGCGAGGGCGTCGTGCTGCACAATATCGGCTTTCGCGACGGCGACCAGACGCGGTCCATCATCCGTCGCGCGTCGATCGCCGAGATGGTGGTGCCCTACGGCGACCCGGCCCCGGTGCGATCCTGGCAGAACTACTTCGACACCGGCGAATACCTCGTGGGCCAGTACGCCAACTCGCTCGAACTCGGCTGTGACTGCCTCGGCGAAATCACCTACCTGAGCCCGGTCATCACCGACGGCTTCGGCAACCCGCGCGAGATTCGCAATGGTATCTGCATGCACGAAGAAGACTGGAGCATCCTCGCCAAGCACAGCGACCTCTGGAGCGGCATCGAATACACCCGCCGCAACCGCCGCTTCGTCATCTCCTTCTTCACCACCGTGGGCAACTACGACTACGGCTTCTACTGGTACCTCTACCTGGACGGCACCATCGAATTCGAGGCTAAGGCCACCGGCGTCGTTTTCACGAGCGCCTACGCCGGTAAGGGCTATCCATACGCCTCCGAAATCGCGCCAGGACTCGGTGCTCCTTTTCACCAGCACCTGTTCAGCGCCCGTCTCGACATGGCCCTCGACGGCGACACCAACCGGGTCGAAGAAGAAGACGTGGTGCGCGTTCCGATGGGCCCCGGCAACGAGCGCGGCAACGCGTTCACCCGTCAGCGCACCGTGCTCGCCACCGAGTCCGAGGGCGTCAGACAAGCGGATTCCTCCATCGGCCGCACCTGGCACGTCTCCAACCCCAATTCCCTCAACCGCCTCGGCGAACCCGTGGCCTACAAGCTGCACCCGCAAGGGCTGCCCATGCTGCTCGCCGACCCCGCGTCGTCGGTCGCTCAGCGGGCGGCGTTCGCCACCAAGGGGCTCTGGGTCACCCGTTTCGCCGAAAACGAGCGCTATCCCACCGGCGACTTCGTCAACCAGCACTCCGGAGGAGCCGGCCTTCCCGCCTTTATCGCGGCCAATCGCGACATCGACGGCGAAGACATCGTGCTCTGGCACACCTTCGGCCTGACCCACTTTCCCCGGGTCGAGGACTGGCCGATCATGCCGGTCGACACCGTGGGCTTTAAGCTGCGTCCCGACGGCTTCTTCGACCGCAGCCCGGTCTTGGACGTGCCGGCGAACGTGCCCCCGGCATCCGGTGGTCACTGCCACTGACCCGCGCCCTGCCCCCACCCGTCCGCGTTGGAATCCGTGCGCGGGAGTTCTGTAGTCCTGTGCTTTCTGGGCCCGGGCCCGGAAAGTGGGTCCGCGATAGATCATGCTCAGTTTCCAAAGATGGTCGTGGGTGCGTGGGTCAGCCGCGCAGTGCGGTCTCGAAGAGTGCGAGCAGGTGCGTGTAAAACGCAGAGCTCGGCATCGTCGTAATCGGAAAGACCGCGTCGCCCGACACAGACTCCGGCGCCCCCACGTTGAGCAAACCCGCCGATGGAGTGTTGATCGCACGCATCGACGAGAGCACCGAACGCACCCGCAGTTCGGTCCACTCCTGGTTCCAGAACCGCCCGAAAGCGTCGTTGGTGCCGGCCGGCGTCGAAGGCAGCGTCAGAGCATCCGCTGCCAGGCGCTCCTGCAACACACTGACCGATACCCGATCCGGCTCCATCGCACGCGACCACATCGGCCCGACGCCCAGAAAGCGCAGGATGAGGTCGACGGTCTGTCCGACGGGCCGCATCTCGATAGCGAAACCACCGGCATCCATTTCGTTCTGGGGTGCCGTCGAGTAGGCGAACAGGGTGGACTCGCCGCGCGTCCAGCTGCGCAGGCTTCGAGTGATCCCACTGCGTGTGGTGCTGGCCTCGAGCTGGATGCCGGAGTCCCAGTGGGTGACGACCTGCAGGGCGAATGGACTCAGCCGGCGGCTGTGGCCTTCGAGCAGGCCGCTGTCCCGCAGCTCCTGCTGGGCGGGGGAGCGCCGGGCCAGGGCGCCTGTCGTGCGGGCGGCGAGCAGCGCGCCCTGCGCCGCCACGGAGATCTCCAGCGACGGCGGGGTGTACGGCTGAAACGACGGCACGCGCTCGAGCAGTTCGAGCGGCTGCCCGGCTGCCGCGCTGGCGGTAAGGTCGAGCTTCGGGGCGACGTCCGTATTCACCTGGGTGGCGCTCATTTCCCCCGTCAGTTCGAGTGCGGTCGCAATGTACGAGAGCGTCGGCTGGCAGGCGAGAAGCTGATGGGTCGCAACGGATGCCGTGAGGTGAACGTGCCGCAGACCGGTCGCCCAGATCCAGCGCAGGATGACAATCTGCAGGTCGCCGGCAGGGTAGCTTGCCGTGATCATGCGCCCGTCGATCGCCTGCTCGGCCCACAGGTCGACCGCGATGATCTGGGCACCGGGATGGTCGGTGAGAATCGCTGCGATCGAGACACTGGAGGCGGCCTCGATCGGTGCGGTCGACGGCGTCGAGGTGAGCACGATATTGGGCCGAAAAGCACCGGTGGGTGTGTCAGTCAGGGCGAGCACGAGTTCGGCGCCCTCGTTCGATCGGCTTTCCCAGCCGCCGAGCTCGGGCAGCGTGGCGCTCGCGAAAGTCATTCGAGTCCCTTCAGGGTCTTGAACCAGCCTGGCAGCAGAAAGCGGGGCAGCCAGAACAGGGACATCGCGAACGTGAGCATGCTCAGAAAGCCGATGGTGAACAGAACGAGGGTGAGAGCCCTCGAATCGGCAGCCAGCGCGGAGTCCGTCGCCGAAAGGATGATCGCGGCGAAGCCCATGAAGATAAATCCGAAACCCACGCTGTAGCCGTAGTGCCCCGGAGTTACTGGGCGGATCCAGTTGCTCCAGATGCGTCGGTAGGCGAGGGTGCCGAGGGTCAGGGCGACCAGCCCGATGCCGATCAGAGACCAATTCATCCGAACAATCCGTTCCACGTGTCTCTAATGCCCTTGCCGATTTCGGCGCCGCCCCAGCCGCCGGCAACGCCGCCGATCACTCCGCCGACGATGCCGCCGATCAGCGTTCCGGGTCCTGGAAAAATGCTGCCGATGGCGGCTCCCGCCAGTGCGCCGCCCCAGGCGCCGCCAGCGCCGCCGGCCGCGCTCGCTCCACCGACGATGACGGCGTTCTGGGTCGCGCTGGCGACACGGTCGCCGTCGTCCCATTCCGGGTGCGCCTCGAGATCTGAGTTGTACTGGTCGGAGTACTGGCCCCACACTGTGAGGCCGACCCCCGCGACGCCCAGAACCTTGCCACCGGTTCGCGCCCACGTCGGCGGCGCGGAGGCGTTGGGTGCCCCCGTCAGCACGGGCTTGGATTGCCAGCCCTCACTCAGGGGGATGGTGGTCGGCAGTGGCGACGTCAGGGTTCCGACTTTCACCAGGAGGCCGCTGGGCAGACGCGTGTAGCCGACCCCCTTGATGATCTCGTCGGGCACGATCGCGTCGATGCGAAGGACCAGGGGAAGAACGGCGCCCGGGGTGGGGACGGACAGGGTTCGGTAGCGAGCCATGAGCTCGGCCGCGAGGCCCTGTACCGCACCTCCGGGCAGGCTGTTGGCCGCGCCGAAAACGCTCGTGCCCCAGAGCGGTTGGTATCGCATCAGGGTGCCGAGGGCTGAGGCGCACTCCTCGTCGGCGGCGATGGCATTGGCGTTGAACCGGGCGACGTCGGCCCGCAGGGTCGACCGAATCTGACCGAAATCGACGGTGACCTCGGCGTCGAGATTTCCGAAGGCTGTGATCTCCAGCAGGAGGTTGCTGCGTTGTGTTTTCAGGGTGGAGAGCGTTGCGCTGTAGTTGTCGAGCGCCGTTTGGGCGCTTCGAGTGGTCTGGCCGATCTCATCGACGATGGAGCGTGGTGTCGCCAGGGCCGAATACACCGTTGCGCTTTCGGGAGCGTGGTATGCCGCCGACATGCCACCCCACTGTCCCTCTGCGCGGGTCATCGATTCGGCGAGCGTGTCTGCGCACTTGACGAGAGCGGAGCCGTGCCCTTCCAGCACGGCTCCGTCCGGCAGCGTTTCGAGCACGAAAGTGGTCATCGGGCTACCTCGTCGAGTTTCCCCTGATTGTCTTCGGCCATTTGCAGGTCGCCGCGTTCGTAGGCATCCACTGCCTCAGCAGTGTGAAAGGTCGCCGACTCGAGGTGGCTCTTGGCTGATGCGACGCTGACCATCAGTTGGGATTCGGCGAGCTCGAGCAGCGCCATCGCAGTCCTCGATCCGGGTGCAGCGGCCGAGGCCTCGGCCAGCTCGCTGGTCAGCGCGGTCGCTGCGGTGTCGAACTCCGCGGACTCTGCCGCGACAGCACCAAAAATGCGTCGAGTTTCGGGTAAATCAATCGACCACGACTGCGACATGATTCCCCTGTTCCTGTGCTGTTGCGCCAATCGACGTGTGCCCCTCGCAGATCGACACTATCCGATGACGGTGGGCTTTCCCCGTTTGGGGGCCTGACCGGATCGATTCAGCCCGCGCGCACACTCGCCTCCGGGCGCAGGTCGAGGCGACGCAGCAGCTGCGCATTGAGGGCGACGACCACCGTCGAGACCGACATGAGCAGCGCCCCGATCTCCATCGGCAGCACGAATCCGATCGGGGCGAGCACCCCGGCGGCGAGCGGAACCGACAATAGGTTGTAGCCCGCCGCCCACCACAGGTTCTGCTTCATCTTGCGGTAGCTCGCCCGCGAAAGCTCGATCACCGAAAGCACCGAGCGCGGGTCGTCGCTCGCGAGAATCACCCCGGCCGACGCGATCGCCACGTCGGTTCCGGCGCCGATCGCGATGCCGACATCGGCCTGGGCCAGCGCCGGAGCGTCATTGACGCCGTCGCCGACCATCGCCACGCGGCGGCCTTC
Organism: Cryobacterium sp. TMT1-3; assembly: GCF_004402315.1. Lineage (NCBI taxonomy): Bacteria > Bacillati > Actinomycetota > Actinomycetes > Micrococcales > Microbacteriaceae > Cryobacterium > Cryobacterium sp. TMT1-3. The sequence continues at coordinate 106,034 of NZ_SOFW01000030.1, read as the reverse complement.
ATGCTGCAGCTCAAGAACCTTGCGCGCCTTGTCCTCGGGGTGCACTCCCGCGAACACCCGGTCGATGCCAAGCTGGGCGGCGACCGACTGGGCCACCGCTTCGGCGTCGCCGGTGATCATGACCACCTCGATGCCCTGCCGGTGCAGGGCGTCAACGGCCTGCCGGGACTCTTCACGAATCTCATCGGCTAGACCGATCGCGCCGATGACCACGCCGTCCCGCAGCACGTGCAGAATGATCGCGCCCTGGCTTTGCCACGCCGCGGTCTCGGCCAGCGGCCTTGCCCCGTGTTCGTCGAGCATGCTCGGCCCACCCACACTCACGCTGTGCCCGTCGACGAGGCCGGTCACGCCGACCGCCGCGGCCGTCTGAAACTCGCTCGCCCGCGGCACGGTCAACTCGCGCGCCCGCGCCGCCGTCACAATGGCTCGGGCAAGCGGATGCTCACTGTCTCCTTCTACCGCCGCCGCCCAGGCGAGCACCTCGTCGCTGCTGAAACTCGCGCCGTCCTGAGCTGCGCCGTCCTGAGCTGCGCCGTCCTGAGCTGCGCCGGCCTGAGCCGAGCGCGCCGCGGCATCCGCTTCGCTGCTGGAGACCGCCACAGCAACGTGACTCACCGTGGGCTCGCCCTTGGTGAGCGTGCCGGTCTTGTCGAACAGTACCGAGGTCACCTGGCGCATGCTCTCGAGGGCGAGGCGGTCCTTGATCAGTACGCCGCCCTTCGCCGCGCGTTCGGTGGCGATCGACACGACGAGCGGAATGGCGAGCCCAAGTGCGTGCGGGCAGGCGATGACGAGCACGGTGATCGTGCGCACGACGGCATCCTGAGGCTGGCCGAGCAGGGTCCAGACGATCGCGGTGAGCATTCCGGCACCGAGCGCGAACCAGAACAGCCAGCCGGCCGCCCGGTCGGCGATGCGCTGCGCCCGCGACGACGAACTCTGCGCCTCGCTGACCAGCCGTTGGATGCCGGCCAGCGCGGTGTCATCGCCGACCGCCGTGACCCGCACCCGCAGGGCGGAATCGGTCGCGACGGTGCCCGCCACGACCTGGTCGCCGACTGTGCGCTGCACCGGACGCGATTCGCCGGTGATCATCGATTCGTCGACGTCGGCCGTGCCCTCGACGACCTGCCCGTCTGCCGGCACCCGCCCGCCGGGACGCACCACGACGAGGTCGCCGAGCACCAGATCGTTCGGCGAGACGATGACGACAGCGTCGCCCTCGACCCGTTCGGCCTCATCCGGCAGCAGCGCGGCGAGCGACTCCAGGGCGGTGGAAGTCTGCGCCAGCGACCGCATTTCGATCCAGTGGCCGAGCAGCATGATCACGATCAGCAGCGCGAGTTCCCACCAGAAGTCGAGCTCAGCATCGATGAGGCCGAGGCTCGCGCCCCACGACGCGAGGAAGGCGACCGTGATTGCCAGGGCGATCAGCAGCATCATGCCGGGCTTTCGAGCCTTCAGCTCACTGACCGCTCCCGTGAGGAACGGCCGGCCGCCCCAGACATACATGACGGTACCGAGCACGGGGGAGACCCAGCCGATGCCGACAATGTCGGGCAGGGCGTACCCGACAAGCCTCGAGAACATGTGGCTGAACCCCACGACCGGCAGCGCGATGACGAGCATGGTCCAGAACAGGCGCCGAAACTGCCCCACGTGATCGCCGTGACCGGCGTGGTTCATCGCGCCATGGTTCGTCGCGGTGTGGTCCATCATTGCGTGATCGGTTTGGTTTAGGTCGGGCTGCGTCATGTCATTCCTCAAAGCCGGTTCTCTCAAGAGTAATACCCCCCAAGGGTATACCAAAAAGGGGTTGATCGCGCCCGCCAGGGGGCGTGAACGACGCCCATGCCGGCATCCTCATGCCGAGAATGTGGCAGGGGCAGATCGTGCGTAACGCGGTGCGCGGGTTCAGTAGCGCACCCTTCGAAGCGGATGCGGCCGCGACCGTTCTCGGGCTCATGCCACCTCCGTCGACGCGTGCCTGGCGGCGCGAGTATGCCGCATACCCCCCTAGAGTATCCGTCCTGCCATCCCTGCGCAAAGTTGAACGTTCCGTGCTGCCTACGCGCCGAGCCGTGAGTTTCACCCGGCGACCTGCGCCGAGCCGTGAGTTTCACCCGGTGACCTGCGCCGAGCCGTGAGTTTCAGGCCGTTGAATCGATTAAATCGCGTCGAGACTCACGGCTCGGCACCCGAAAGTAGCGGATGGGCGCAACCCGCTGGCACACCGCGCGTAAATGTGCACGCGCGCAGCACCGCGATCGGGCAGGCTTGAACCATGGCGCTAAGCGAAGCCCCCCAACCCGAAACGGCGACCCCCACGACATTCGGTGAAGCCCGACCCGTCGAGTCCCCGAACGAGACAGCCCGCCGCACCGCGCTGAAACGCATGAAACGGCTCGCGGCCGGCCTGCTCGCCCTCATGGCTGTCATCTTCACGGTGTCGTTCGCCCTGCAAAGCCGCTATCCCTGGCTCGAATACGTGCGCGCCGCGGCCGAGGGCGGCATGGTCGGCGCGATCGCCGACTGGTTCGCCGTGACCGCCCTGTTCCGTTACCCGCTGGGCCTGCGCATTCCGCACACCAATATCATCGCTCATCGCAAGGACGAGATCGGCGCGAGCCTGGGCGAATTCGTCGAGACCAACTTTCTCTCCGAGGCGGTCATCCGCGGCAAGCTCGAGTCGATGAAACCGGCCCGCCGACTCGGAGCCTGGCTCAGCGACGACACGAACGCCGAGAGACTCACCGATGAACTCGCCGTCGCCGGCCAGGGGCTGCTCAACCTGCTCGGCGACGACGCCATCAAGAACCTCATCGAATCCGTCGCCCGCGAACATTTGATCAAGCCAGAGTGGGGCCCGAGCCTCGGCCGGGTCGGGGAGCGCCTCGTCACGAGTGGGCAGCAGCACGCTGCCGTCGACCTGCTGCTCGACCGCGCCGACGGCTGGCTGCGCGACCATCCCGAAGCGTTCGGCCGGGTCGTCTCGCAGCGGCTGCCCACCTGGCTGCCCGGATTCGTCGACAAACTCGTCGACGACAAGGCGTACCGCGAGGTGCTCGCCTTCGTCGCGTCCGCGCGGCAGAACCGGCAGCATCCGGTGCGTACCGCCCTCGACGACTATCTCAACGAGGTCATGCATGACCTGCAGTACGAGCCGGCCATGATCGACCGGGTCGAGAACCTCAAGGCCGAGGTGCTCGACAACGCCAAACTGCGCGAGTTCGCCGGCGACACCTGGGAAGCCATCAAATCATCGCTCACCCAGGCCCTCGGCGAGCCGACGAGCGCGCTGCGGGTCGGCATCCGTTCGACCCTCGAAGACATTGGCAAACGCCTCACCACGGATGCCGCGCTCGGCTCCCGCATCGACCGCTGGCTCGCCGACACGGCCAGCTACATCGTGGCCAATTATCGCCACGAAATCGCCGGGGTCATCACCGAGACGGTCGAGCGCTGGCCTGCGGCCGAGACCGCCGCGAAGATCGAGCTGCAGGTGGGGCGTGACCTGCAGTTCATCCGCATCAACGGAACGGTGGTCGGCGCCCTGGCCGGCCTGGTCATTTTCACCCTCGCGCACGCGGTGGCCGCGCTGCTCTGAACCGCAAACTTGCTGGGAATTGGAGGTCTATTCACGGGGTTTCCCCCATAAGGGGCAGACTGAGTTTTTCTGCTGTCCCCGAAAGGCTTAAATGCACGACCTCACCCGGTGGGCGCTCCGCCCGCTGATGCGCGCTTGGACGGCGTCCGCCGAACGTCAGGACCGCCATCTGCCCCGTCCGAGCGACGCCCCGCAGGCCCATGCCGCCGGCATCGACAGCGATCGTGTGCTCATTCTCGGCTCCGGACCCGCTGTCGGCTGGGGTGTGCTCAGCCACCAGGTGGCCCTGCCCGGCTCGCTCGCCCGCGAACTGGCCGCGCGCACTGGTCGCGGCGTTGACATCGACCTCGTGGCCAGCCGCAGCATGACCGCCGCGAATGCTCTCGTGGCGCTGAACGGCACCCGGCTCGGTCGGTTTGACGCCGTCGTCGTCATTCTGGGCCTCAACGAAGCCCTCGACCTGACCAGCGTCAGCGAATGGCGCGACCGGTTGGCGGCCCTGCTCGCGGTGCTGGAGCACGAGACCTCGCGCAGCACCCAAATCTTCGTGCTCGGCATTCCGCCCATTCGCAGCATTGAAATCTTCCGACGCCCGCTGGTAGGCATCGCCGACTGGTCGGCCACCGACCTCAACACGGTCGGCACCCGCCTGGCCCACGAGGCACCGCGCACGACGTTTGTGCCGTTCTCGCCGGCGGCGACCGTCGACGTCGATCGGCATCGCACCGCTGATGACTATCGCGGCTGGGCGGTGCTTCTGGCCAATGCCATGTCCGACAGCCTCGACGCGGCGCGCCTGGGCCTCACCGGCCCCGAATCAGCACGCCAAACGGATGTCGCCGGCCGGGAACGCACCCGGCAGGCGGCCGTCGACGGCCTCGCCATTGTCGACACCCCGTCGGAGGCCCGGTTCGACCGGCTGGTGCTGCTCGCGCAGCGTCTGTTCGACACCGAATCGGCATTGATCACCATCATCGATCGCGACCGGCAGTGGCATAAAGCCCGGGTCGGGCTGGCGGCAACCGAAGTGCCGCGTTCCGACTCGTTCTGCGCGATCACGATTACTGACGACGGCCCGCTCATCGTCGAGGATGCCCGCAGCGACGCCCGATTCAACGAGAACCCGCTCGTGCAGGGTGATCCGCGCATCCGCTTCTACGCCGGGTTTCCCATCGAATCGCCGTCGGGTGAGCGCATCGGCGCCCTGTGTGTGTTCGATCCGAAACCGCGTTCGGCGGCCGACGTCGACCAGGTGTTGCTGCGGGAGCTCGCCCTGCTGGTGCAGCGCGAGCTGCGGGTGGGGCGGAAGGCGCGGTAGCTGCCGGTGCCAGGTGTCTGCCAGCTGATGTTCGGTGATTGGTGCTCGGTGTTCGGTGCCTGGTGCCTCGGTGTTCGATGCTCGATGCTCGGCGGGTAGGCTCGCGGCGTGAGCGATTCCCTGCGTCGGCGCCTGCGCGCCCTGCCCGATTTTCCCGCCGACCTGCCGTCGTTTGATCCGGCCACGGCTCCAGCCGATCCGGTCGCCCTCTTTCTGGACTGGTTCGAGCACGCGCTCGACGCCGGCGTGCCCCAGCCCCACGCCTTCAGCCTGGCCACGGCCACCGCAACCGGGCTGGTGTCGTCGCGCATGCTCATTCTGAAGAACCTCGAGCCGGCTTCCTCGGGCGCGACAGCGGGCGTCGACTTCGGAGTCTGGCAGTTCGCGAGCACACGCACATCCCGCAAGGGGCGCGAACTCACCGCGAACCCGCACGCGGCCCTGAACTTCTACTGGGCGGCCCTCGGGAGGCAGGTGCGCGTGGTTGGTGAGGTTTCGGTGTTGTCGGCGGAGGCATCCGCTGCGGACTGGGAGGAACGCCCGGGAGCTGACGGTCAGGCCAACCCCCAGTGGCAGCTGTACGCGCTGCACCCCACCGAGGTCGAATTCTGGCAGGCGAGCGGCGATCGCCACCACATTCGGCACCGCTACGTGCTCTAAACCGCGCCCCGCGGCATCCGCTGCCCGGCTCTGCCCGGGTTTTGGTGGCTAATTCAGGAAATCCGGGCCCAGGTTTTCGACTGGCCGCGGCTACGCCGGGCGGCGGCACGATCGGGCCGGGGATTTCCTGAATTAGCCACCGCCGCAGCAAGTCACCGAGCGCCATGGGGGCACCGGCCTGAAGAGCCCTGGGGCACCGGCCCTGGAACAGAAATGCGCACCGAATCCAGTGGATTCGGTGCGCATTTACCGCGCCACGTGCGCGATCATGGTGGGCCCCGTCGGGCTCGAACCGACGACCCAAGGATTAAAAGTCCTTTGCTCTACCAACTGAGCTAGAGGCCCGTAGGTTCTAATCTACCGTGGATTCGCGCTCAGCTTTTCTGGGTAGCGTGGAGGGCAGCAAAAACCAGCTGCCTGAACCGAAGGAGAACCCGCCGTGGCCGAGAACTTTCACAAGCCCACCCTGTTCTCCGCGAACAAATTCGAGGCCTTCCAGGGCGGCGACGATCCGGCTTACATCAGCCGCGTCGCGCACGAGACCGCGCAAGCTCTGCTCAACCGGGTGCGCAGCGACCCCGATCCGGAGACGGTCGAACGCCTGGTCGCCTACACCGACGAGAACGGTATCGACGCGGTCGCCGAGCTGTGGTCGCGGGCCGCGCCGCGCAGCCTGCCGGGCGCGCTCTGGCGCATCTACCTCATTCGCATGCTGATTCGGCAGGATCCCGAGGGGTGCGCGTTCTTGTACCAACGGGGAACGGATGCTGCCGCCACGATCGACCCGCTCGTCGCGGGCGCCGCGGTGCCCACCGGTCCGGCCGAGATCATGGTGCTGGCCGATGAAATTCTGCGCGGCTTGTTCACCGGAGACTTCGCCGTGGCACTGGATCGCGGCGCGGCCTACTGCCGGGTCACAGCAATCGGCGCGACGAGTATCGCCGATGACCTCGAGTTGACCGAGCCTCACCGTTCCTCCGAGTTGACCACCCGGGCGCTGCGGTTTTCCACGACCGCAGCCGAATTCGCGGCCTGCGCGCGCCTTTGGCGCCGCGACTCCCTGGAGTAGCCCGGCACGGGTGGTGTCGCCGGGCCGCCCGGTTGGGGCGCTGCCGCAGGCATCCGCTCGGCCACGCAGCCAGCCGCCCGCGCGGCATCCGCTTGCCGCTTTCTCATGGTCCGTCCAGAGCCGCTCCGATAAGCTGGGCGCGCGGTTGTAGTTCACTTCCGCCCCCGTACCGAGGAGCTTGTTCGTATGACTTTGATCGAGGAATTCCTCATGCCCGGCGGCGGCACGAGCATCAACACCCTGCCCAAGGTTTCGCTGCACGACCACCTCGACGGCGGCCTGCGCCCGCAGTCCATCATCGAACTGGCCGACTCCATCGGATTCGTGCTTCCCACAACGGATGCCGACGCGCTCGGCGAATGGTTCGCCGACCAGTCCAACGCGGGCTCGCTCGTGGAATACCTCAAAACCTTCGACGTCACGACCGCCGTGATGCAGACCAGGGAGGGCCTCAGCCGGGTTGCCCGCGAATTCGTCGAAGACCTCGCCGACGACGGCGTCATCTACGGGGAGATTCGCTGGGCTCCCGAACAGCACCTGGCCCGCGGACTCACCCTCAACGAGGTCGTCGAAGCCGTGCAGGACGGCATCGAAGCCGGCATCGAGAACGTCGAAAAGTCTGGCCGGAGCATTCGCATCGGCCAGCTCATCACCGCGATGCGCCACGCCAACCGCTCACTCGAAATCGCCGAACTCGCCGTGCGCTACCGCTTCGACGGCGTCGTCGGCTTCGACATCGCCGGCGCTGAAGCCGGCTTCCCGGCCGGCACCCACCGCGCCGCCTTCGACCTGCTGGCCCGCGAATTCATGCCGGTCACCGTGCATGCCGGCGAGGCCGACGGCCTGGACAGCATTCGCGGTGCCCTGTTCGACGGCCGCGCGCTGCGCCTCGGCCACGGTGTGCGCCTCGCCGAAGATGTCACCATTGAACGCCAGGACGACGACAACACCTTCGTCACCCTCGGCCCGGTAGCCCAGTGGGTTCGCGACCGCGAACTCACGCTCGAACTGAGCCCGTCCTCGAACCTGCAGACCGGAGCGGTCGCCGCCTGGGGCGAGGAACTGTTCGACCACCCGTTCGACCTGCTCTACCAGCTCGGTTTCAAGGTCACCGTCAACACCGACAACCGCCTGATGAGCGACACCACCCTCACCCAGGAACTTGCCCTGCTCTCCGACGCGTTCGGCTACGACCTGGGCGACCTCGAGACCTTCCAGCTGAACGCCGCCCACGCCGCGTTCCTGCCGCTCGAAGACCGCGAAGAACTCGTCGAAGCCATCGAAACCGGCTTCGGCGAGGCCTGACACCGGTCTGGCTCGCCGAGTTGGCTGAGCCGACTCACTCCTGAATAGTCGAAAGAAAAAATGCCACTGCCGCACCTCCCGCTTGACGCCATCACGATCGGCGCGCACGCTGACGACTGGCCGGCCGCCATCACGGCGGCCGGTGACGCCCTCGTGCGTTCCGGCGCCGCGACATCCAATTACACCGATCGCATGATCGAGGTGATCCGCGAATTCGGTGCCTATATCGTGATCGCGCCCGGTCTGGCGCTCGCGCATGCCCGCCCGGGAGCGGATGTTCTCGCCGACGGGCTCTGCGTCGTCACCCTCGCCGAGCCGGTCGCCTTCGGGCACCCGCACAACGACCCGGTCAGCGTGATCGTCGGCCTGGCCGTGACCGGCGCTGACGACCACCTGCAGTTCGTCGCCGAACTCGCCAACGTGTTCAACGACCCGAAGGTGATCCCGGCCCTCGCCGGTGCGACCACCGCCGAGTTCGTGCAGAGCGTGTTCGGGCAGACCGTGGCACCCGAATGAAGATCGTCGTGATGTGCGGCGTCGGGCTCGGCACCTCGGCGATCCTCAAGGTCAACGCCGAGCGCGCCCTCGACCGTCTTGACATCGAGGCAAGCGTGCAGGCCACGGATGTCGCCGGAGTGCGGGTCGCCGCGGCCGATGCGCAGGTCATTCTGACCTCATCCGAGCTCGTTGATGCGATCGGCAAGACCAACGCCGACGTGATCGTCATTAACAACTACTTCGACGTCGACGAACTCGTCGCCAAGCTCGAGATCGCGCTGGGTTCCTAGCTCCTCCCACTTTCGATCATGGGCCCGGTTTCCTAAGGTGGGCCCAGCAAGCGGATGGCCTCCACCCACTCCGCCTACGCGATCAGCGCGTGCATGCCCCGCTCGAGTTCGTCGAGCGCCGCCTGAGCGGCCGAGCGCCGCTCCACCAGGGTGCCGACCGTGCTGCGGGTGTCGATGTACACCTTGAGCTTCGGCTCGGTACCGCTCGGGCGCACCATCACACGGGACCCATCGGTCAAGCGGATGCGCAGCACGTCACTCGGCGGCAGGTCGCCGAACCCCCACCGAAAGTCGTCGATCTCGTCGACGCGAATGCGGCCCACGTGGGTCGGCGGGGACTCCCGCAGCCGCGTCATCACGAGCGCAATCGTCGACAGCTCGCTGACCCGCACCGAGATCTGGCCCGAGGCGTAGTGTCCGAATTTCTCACTGAAGCGGTCGAGATACCCGGCGAGGGTCGTCCCCTCCGCCTTGAGGTCACTCACCAGCGAGAGCAGCGCGACGGCGGCCGAAATACCGTCCTTGTCGCGCACGGTCTCCGGGTTCACCAGGTAGCCCAGCGCCTCCTCGAAGCCGTAGACCAGCCCCGGCACGCGGGATACCCATTTGAAGCCGGTGAGGGTCTCGACGAAACGCAGGCCGTAGGCATCCGCTACCGCGTGCAGCGCCGGCGTCGACACGATCGAGCAGGCCAGCGTGCCCGTGTTGTCAGCGGCAACAGCGTCGGGATCGGGGGAGGTGAGCGCGGCGGCGCGCCAGCCGAGAACGGCCCCGACCTCGTTGCCGCTCAACCGCCGAAAACCGCTCGCGCTCGACAGGTCGGGGATGGCGACGGCGAGACGGTCAGCATCCGGATCGTTGGCGATGATGAGTTCGGCGCCCACCTCGCGCGCGGTCTCGTAGGCGAGGTCCATCGCGCCGGGCTCTTCCGGGTTCGGAAACGCCACGGTCGGAAAAGCGGCGTCGGGGGCGATCTGCGCGTCGACGAGGGTTGGCAGGTCGAAACCGGCCTTCTCCAGCACTCGGCGGGTGGTGTCCCAGCCGACCCCGTGCATGGCCGTGTACACCGCGTTCACCTGCGCGCGCGGTGTGTGCGCGAGTGACGCCGTGGCAGCGATGTAGGCGAGCACCACGTCTTCCTCGGCGGTCTCATACGCGCCGCGCGGAAGCTTCAACACCTGTTCGTCGGCGGCAACGCGCAGAATTTCGTCCGAGATGGCCTTGTCGTCGGGGGAGACGATCTGCGCGCCGTTGTTCGCACCGCCGAGGTACACCTTGTAGCCGTTGTCGTTCGGCGGGTTGTGCGACGCGGTCACCATCACACCGCAACTGGTGTCGAGGTGGCGCACCGCGAAGGCCAGCACGGGCGTCGGCAGTAACCGCGGCAAGAGGATGGCGCGCACCCCCGCGCCCGCCATGATCGCCGCCGTGTCGGTCGCGAAAACGTGGGAATTCTTGCGTCCGTCGTAGCCGATGACGACCGACGGTGTCACTCCCGGGGCGGCACGCCGCCGCAGGTAGGTGGCGAGGCCGGCCGCGGCCTGCGAGACGAGCACGCGGTTCATCCGGTTCGGGCCGGCGGAGATCTCGCCGCGCAGCCCGGCCGTGCCGAAGGCGAGCCGGGTGTCGAAGCGGGAGTGCAGGTTCGACAGAGCCACGGTGTCGCCGTCGTCGACGGCGTTGATCAGCGTGCGCAACTGCGCCTGGGTCTCCGGGTCGGGATCCTGGTTGAGCCAGGCCCTGGCCGCCTGCAGCAGCGCCGCGGTGCGGTCGGTCGAGGCCGGCGGGGTCTCCTGGGCGAGCGGAGCGGTGGCGAGGTCGTCGTCCCCGGTGCTGCCCGGGGTGATCGTCGAAATGGCGACCGTCGGTTCGAAATCATCGTCGGTATTCTGTGTGAGGGGCGCACCGGCATCCGAGCGGGAATCGTCGGGAATGATCGGCAGGGCGCGGGTCGGCGTCGGGTCCTCGTCGGCGTCATCAGAGTCGGTGACGCGGGGCGCGGCATCCGCTGCCGTCGCAGGCGCAGCAGCAGGCGCCGCAACGGGCGCAGCAGCAACGGGCGCAGCCGCAACGGGCGCAGCATTGGGCGGCGTGACGGGGACGGAAGCGGGCGACGCGGCATCCGTTGCCGAAGCCGGCGGGCCGGAGTGGCGGCCGCCGGTGCGCTCTGCCGGACGGTCGACCTCCGAACCGGGCTCGCCCTGGCCGGTCACAGTGCGGCCACGATCCGCGCGAGCAGCGCGCTGATCACCGGTTCAGCGAGCGCACCGGCCTCGATCACTTCACCGTGGCTGAGCGGAGTCTTCTGAATGCCGGCCGCGAGGTTGGTGATGAGCGAGAGGCCCAGCACCTCCATGCCGGCCTGTCGGGCCGCGATGGCTTCGAGCGCGGTCGACATGCCCACGATGTGGCCGCCGATGGCCTTGGCCATCTGCACCTCGGCCGGGGTCTCGTAGTGCGGCCCGCGAAACTGGCAGTACACACCCTCGTCGAGGGTTGGGTCGATGCTGCGGGCCAGGTCGCGCAGCCGCTGCGAGTACAGGTCGGTCAGGTCGACGAAGGTTGCGCCCTCGAGCGGCGAATCACAGGTGAGGTTGATGTGGTCGCTGATCAGCACCGGGGTTCCCGGCGTCCACGATTCACGGATGCCGCCGGCCCCGTTGGTCAAAATCATCGTCGTCGCTCCGGTCGCCGCCGCCGTGCGCACACTGTGCACGACCCGGCGCACACCGTGGCCCTCGTAGTAGTGGGTGCGGGCGCCGATCACGAGTGCGCGCTTGCCGCCGGGCAACAGAATGGAGCGCAGCGTGCCGGCGTGACCGGCCAGCGCGGGGGCGCTGAACCCGGTGATGTCCGCAGCGGCCACGGTGTGCGTGGTCTCACCGATCAGGTCGGCGGCCTTGGCCCAGCCGCTGCCGAGCGTGAGAGCGATGTCGTGCCGGGGGACTCCCGTGATGCCGGCGATCTCCGCGGCGGCTGACCGTGCTGCCTCGAACGGATCTGTTTCGGGCAGGTCTAACGGGTTGATCTCGTTCGTGAACATTTCACTACTCTAGAACCCCCATCGCGGGCATGGAGATTCTGCGCGAATTCTGCTCATCGGCGCGCCGAACGGGCGCCGAGACGCCCATTCGGTGCGTTTTCGCCCATTTCGGGGGACAAAGCAGGCGGCGTCGGCCCGCAGACGGTTTTGTGAGGGGTGCGCGGGCCACGAGAATGGACTACATGGCCTATGAGTTCGAACGCAAGCAGCGCATCGCAGTATTAGGCGGTGGGCCCGGCGGATACGAAGCGGCCATCGCCGGAGCACAACAGGGTGCCGACGTCACCCTCATTGAAAGCGTCGGTGTCGGCGGTTCAGCCGTGATCACCGACGTCGTCCCTTCCAAGTCGCTCATCGCCACGGCCGAGGCTTCGAACTCGATCGGCGAGGCCACCGACCTGGGCGTGCAGTTCTTCGTACGCGGCGAGACCGGCAAACCGCTGCGCCCCGAAGTGGCCATCAACCTGGCCGCCGTGAACAAGCGACTGCTCGCTCTCGCCCGCCAGCAGTCCGAAGACATGAAGGCCACGCTCATTCGCGCCGGCGTGCGCTACGTGCAGGGCCACGGACGTCTCGACGGCACCACCGGCATCATCGTCGCCACCTCGGGCGACGCAACGGCCACCGACTTCGACCGCATCGACGCCGACACCCTCGTCGTCTCGGTAGGAGCCAGCCCGCGCGTGCTGGCCTCGGCCATGCCCGACGGTGAGCGCATCCTCACCTGGACCCAGCTCTACAACCTCAAGGCCATTCCCGAACACCTCATCGTGGTCGGCTCCGGTGTGACCGGCGCCGAGTTCGCCTCCGCCTACCGCGCCCTCGGCGCGAAGGTCACCCTCATTTCCAGCCGTGACCAGGTTCTGCCCGGTGAAGACGCCGACGCCGCCAACGTCATCGAGAACGTCTTCAAGCGCAACGGCATGACCGTGCTTTCCAAGTCGCGAGCCTCCTCGGTTGAACGCACCCCGACCGGCGTCGTCGCCACCCTCGCCGACGGACGCACGGTCGAAGGCAGCCACTGCCTCATCGCCGTCGGCTCCATTCCGAACACCGCCAACATCGGCCTCGAGCAGGCCGGGGTGCAGATCACCGACTCCGGGCACATCCAGGTCAACCGGGTCGCCCGCACCTCGATTCCGAACATCTACGCGGCCGGCGACTGCACGACCGAGATCCCGCTGGCCTCCGTGGCTTCCATGATGGGCCGCACCGCGGTGTTCCACGCCATGGGCGACACCGTCAACCCCATCGAGATTCGCAACGTGGCCGCGAACATCTTCACCCAGCCCGAGATCGCCACCGTCGGCTACACCCAGAAGCAGATCGAAGACGGACTCGCCCAGGGCGAGATCTACAAGCTGCCCCTGTCGCAAAACCCGCGGGCCAAGATGATGGGAATCAAGGACGGCTTCGTTAAGCTGTTCGCCCGCACCGGCAGCGGCACTGTCATCGGCGGCGTCATCGTGGCCCCCAAGGCCAGCGAGCTCATCTTTCCGCTCGCCCTGGCCGTCGAACACCGACTCACCGTCGACGAGGTCGCCCGCACCTTCCCGGTCTACCCCTCGCTCACCGGCTCCATAACGGATGCCGCGCGAGCGATGCACGTAGTCCTCTAGTTCCCGACGCCCTGCGCATGCTTCCGTCGACGGGGTTGGGGGCAGGGCATCCGCTCCTCAGCTCAAACAATGCCGGTTTCCAGGAAGAGATCCGAGAAAAGCGTTCGGATCCCTTCCTGAAAACCGGCATAACTCGTCACCCCGCGAATACCCCGCCCCCGCCCGGTCCCGCAGATACTCTCGCGTCGGACAAACGCATGTGACCGGCCTCGGGGGCCGGGTTATTCGCGGAGTTGCGAGTTTTGCGGTGTTTCAGGGCTCTGCGCACGCTTTTCGCGCAGGGCCCTGGAACATCGCAATGTTTGAGCGGGGAGCGGATGACCCGGTTTCCGGGGCCTACCTCGAAAGCATGCGCCAGCCTCCGAAACGCACGGCCGACGGGAAAACGAAGGGGCTAGGCGGCGTCGGAGACGGTCAGCAGGACGCTGCCGGAGGAGACCGTCTCGCCGACGACCGCAGTGACGTTGCCGACGGTGCCGTCGCGGTGCGCGACGAGCGGCTGCTCCATCTTCATGGCCTCGAGCACGAGCAGCAGGTCGCCCTTGACGACCGTGTCACCCTCGGCAACGAGCAGCTTGACGATGGTCGCCTGCATCGGTGCCTTGATGGCGTCTCCGGTGGCGGTGTCGACGGCGTGCAGGCCGCCGCGACGCTTGGGTGCCGGTCCGACCGAGCGGGCGCTCGCGCCGCCGGGCAGCAGCCGGGTGGGCAGGGTCACCTCGATGCGGCGTCCCTCCACCTCCACGACGATACTGTGGCGTTTCTGCGGTCCGGGGGCGTCTTCCCAGCTGCCGCTCCACGGTTCGATGTCGTTCTCGAACTCGGTCTCGATCCAGCGGGTGAAGACGGTGAAGGGTTGGCCGTCGGTCGGTGCGAAGGCGGGATCGCGCACGACCTTGCGGTGAAAGGGCAGCACGGTGGGAAGGCCGGCCACTTCGAACTCGTCGAGGGCGCGGCGCGAACGCTCCAGCGCCTCTTCGCGGGTCGCGCCGGTGACGATGAGCTTGGCGATGAGCGAGTCGAACGATCCGCTGATCACATCGCCGGACTGCACGCCGGTGTCGACACGCACGCCGGGGCCGCCGGCCGGCCTGAACACGTGCACCGGGCCGGGCGCGGGCAGAAAGCCGCGGCCGGCATCCTCTCCATTGATGCGAAATTCAAACGAGTGAGCGGATGCGACGGGGTCGCCGTAGGTGAGTTCCCCACCCTCGGCGAGACGGAACTGTTCGCGCACCAGGTCGATGCCGGTGACCTCTTCGGAGACGGTGTGCTCGACCTGCAGGCGGGTGTTGACCTCGAGGAACGACACCGTTCCGTCCTGGCCGATGAGAAACTCGCAGGTGCCGGCGCCCAGGTAGCCGACCTCTTTCAGAATGGCCTTGGAGGCTCGATACATCTCGGTCGTCTGCGCGTCGGTGAGGAACGGGGCCGGAGCTTCTTCGACGAGCTTCTGGTGCCGGCGCTGCAGCGAGCAGTCGCGGGTCGATACGACGACGACGTTGCCGAACGCGTCGGCCAGGCATTGGGTTTCCACGTGGCGGGGGGAATCGAGGTACTTCTCGACGAAGCATTCGCCGCGACCGAAGGCGGTGATGGCCTCGCGGGTGGCCGAGTCGAACATCTCGGCGACCTCGTCGCGGGTGCGGGCCACCTTGAGGCCACGCCCGCCGCCACCGAAAGCGGCCTTGATCGCCACGGGAAGGCCGTGCACGTCGACGAAGGCGAGCACCTCGGCTGCGTCGGTGCAGGGGTTCAGGGTGCCGGGTGCCATCGGCGCGTTGACCTTCTCGGCGATCTTGCGGGCCGAGACCTTGTCGCCGAGCTGCTCGATGGCTTCGGGCGACGGCCCGATCCAGATGAGCCCGGCACTGATCACGGCGCGGGCGAAGTCGGCGTTCTCGGCCAGAAAGCCGTAGCCGGGGTGCACGGCGTCAGCGCCGCTCCGCCGGGCGATCGACAAAATCTTGTCGATGACGAGGTAGGTTTCGGCGCCGCTGGTGCCGTCGAGACCGTACGCCTCGTCAGCGAGACGGGCGTGCAGGGAATCGCGATCCTGGTCGGCGTAGACGGCGACAGAGAGAATTCCACTGTCTTTCGCGGCACGGATGACCCGAACGGCGATCTCGCCTCGGTTGGCGATGAGGACCTTCGTTATGAGTGACACAATCACCTAGCCTATTGCCCCGTGCCACATCCCTTTTGGTTCTGTCCCACAAAAAGACTCGGCAGATTCTTGCGGATGCCTACAATTACAGCGCTCCCGGGCGATTCCACAGGGTCGGCCACTCGTGTCCGAGGGCCCGCACCAGGCGCCGCAGCGTGGGCAGTGACAGCCCCACCACCGTTGACGGGTCGCCGACGATGCTCGTGATGAAGGGAGCGCCAAGGCTGTCGATGGTGAACGCGCCAGCCACGAAGAGGGGCTCACCGGTGGCGATATAGGCGTCGAGTTCGGCATCGTCGAGGTCGTCGGCGAAGGTCACCTCGGCCACCGCAACCGCGCCGATCGCCCGGCCGGGCACACCATCGGCGAGCTCGATCAGCCAATGCCCGGAGTACAGGGTGCCGGTGCGCCCGCGCTGGCGTTCCCAGCGTTCGCGCGCGGCATCCGCTGTGTGCGGCTTGCCGTAGATCACGTCGTCCAGCACGAACACCGAGTCACCGCCGAGCAGCAGCCCGTTTAGCGGTTCGGCCAGCCGAGCGGATGCCGCAGCCTCCGCTTTGGCGCGCGCCAGCAGCTCCACGAGCACTCGCGGCTCAAGCGCTGAGCCGCGCACGGTCTCGGTCTCGGCGACGACCCGCGCCTCGTCCACGTCGGGGTTGATCAGCACCGGCTCGATGCCGGCTGCGCGCAGCAGGGCGAGACGGGCCGGAGACGTGGAGGCCAGATAGAGGCGCATGATGATCCTTTTCAAACGAGGCGTGGGCATCCATTCAAGCAGGCGGCAACCGGCAGCCGGCCAGGCGGTGTGGGATCATCGTTAGATGAGCAACACGAGTAGCCAGCCCGCCACCCCCGCCCCGACGTCGTCTGCGACGGTCGGCGACGAGCTTGAGCTCGACATCACCAACGTCGCCCACGGCGGAATTTTCATCGCCCGGCACGAGGGCCGCGTCATCTTCGTGAGCGACACCCTGCCGGGGGAGCGGGTGCGCGCCCGCCTCACCGAGGCCAACCACAAGAGCTTCTGGCGGGCCGAGACCGTCGCTGTCATCGACGCGGCAACCGAACGTCAGCCGCACATCTGGAGTGCGGCCTCCGTGGAGCGTGCTCCCGAAGACCGCGCCGGCGGGGCCGAATTCGGTCACATCGAGCTCGGCTTCCAACGCGAACTCAAACGTCAGGTGCTCGCCGACGCGCTGCAGCGCATGGCCGGGATCGTCACCGATGTGGTCGTGGAGCCGGTCGCGGTCAGCGCGAAAGCCAGCCCGGGTGACGCGATGGACGGCACCGGATGGCGCACCAGGGTGAGCCTGCACGTGGCCGACGACGGAACCATCGGCCCGTACGCCGCGCGCAGCCACCGGGTCATCCCGGTCGACGACCTGCCGCTCGCCGAGCACGAGCTCGAACTGCGCGCCCCGCTCGACACTCTCTTTCACAACGCGGCGAAGATCGATCTGGTCGCGCCGAGCAAGGGCGACGTGCAGGTGCTCGTCTCGGCCAAAGACGCCACCGGTAAGCCCAAGCGGGTGCCGCACGGGCTGATCCACGAGATCGTCGCCGACCGGGAGTTTGAACTGGACCGTTCCGGATTCTGGCAGGTGCACTCGATGGCCGCCGACACCCTGTACCACGCCGTGCAGAACATCATCGATCCGAACATCTTCGACCCGCGCGCCTCCAACCTCGACCTCTACGGCGGCGTCGGCCTGCTGGCCGCAGCCGTCGGCGACCGGTTCGGTTCGACGACCCGCATCACCTCGGTGGAAAGCGACCCTGACGCGGTCGCCTTCGCCGCCCGCAACCTTAAGGAATGGGCCGGAGCAACCGCGGAAGCCGACCGCGTCGACCGTTTTCTGCAGCGTCTGCTGCGCGAAGCGGATGCCGCGGAGCGTGCCCGCCTCGCCGCCGCCACCGTCGTGCTCGACCCGCCGAGGTCCGGCGCCGGAGCGGCCGTCGTCGACCAGCTTGTGACCCTCGCCCCGCAGCAGATCGTGTACGTGGCCTGCGACCCGGTGGCGCTCGCCCGCGATGTGGCACTGTTCGCGAAGCAGGGCTACCAGCTAAAAACCCTGCGCGCTTTCGACCTGTTCCCCAACACCCACCACGTCGAAGCCGTCGCCCTGCTCTGCAAATAGCTATCGTTGACACTAGACAATCCGAAAGCAGCCACACCGTGAGCTACGCAGCAACCGATCCCGCACCATCCACCCCCACGTCGGCACCCGTGCGCGTCGGCATCGTCGACGACCACGAGTCGGTGCGACTGGGCTTGCAGGCCGCCTGCGAGAACGCCGGCTACGAGGTGTTGTTCGCTGCAGCGACGGCGCAAGCCCTCGTCGACGGCCTCGCCGGTCGCAAGTGTGACGTGATTGTGCTCGACCTCTCCCTCGGCGACGGATCTCTCGTCACCGACAACGTGCACCTGGTGCAGTCCACCGGCTCCGCCGTTTTGGTGCACAGCATCGCCGACCGGGTCGCCTCGGTACGGGAGGCCCTCGCGGCCGGTGCGGCCGGGGTCATTCCCAAATCGTCGCCGACCACCACGGTGATGGCCGCCGTCGCGTCGGTCGCCCGTGGCGACGTGCTCAACAACCTCGAGTGGGCCACCGCCATCGACGCCGACCGGGACTTCGCCAAGGCGCAGCTCGGTCGCCGCGAACGCGACGTGCTGCACCTCTACGCCTCGGGCCTGCCGCTCAAGATGGTCGCCATGCAGCTGGGTATCGCGCACTCCACCGCCCGGGAATACCTCGACCGCATTCGCGTGAAGTACGTCGAGGTCGGGCGCCCGGCGCCGACCAAGGTTGATCTGCTGCGCCGCGCCGTCGAAGACGGGATTCTGCCCGGGCTCGACGTGACCGAAGCTGACCGCGGTGTCTAAACGGGCCGCCCGTGTGGGCGACCACGGCACCACCGGCACCCTGGTGTCCACCGCCACCCAGCCGTTCGCGGCGGTCCGCGGCGAGTCAGGCGGCACCGAGGGCAGCCTGTTCGGTCGGTCCCGGCAGCCGCGCAACCCGATCAGTCACGCGCAGATCGAGATTGCGCTCTCCCGTTCGGTGGCCGGAGTCGCGGTGATCTTCGCCGTGCAGACCCTGCCGCTCATGCTCGAGCAGCTGTCGACCCGCAAAACCGAGGCGGCGATCCCGCTCGCCGGCCTGCTCGGCCTGTCGATTCTGGTGTTCGTCGTCGCCACGCTGCTGCGGCGCGGCATTCGCACGTCGGCGGCCGTGGTGAGCGGCATCTATCTGTTCGCGCTGCTCGTCTGGCCGCTGGTCATGATCGATCCCACCCTGGTGCTCGCGAGCAAACCGTGGTTGTGGTATTTGTGCACAGTCGCCACCTCCTGTGCGGCGATCGCTTTTCCACTGTTTTGGGCCGCCGTGTACACCGTTGTCACCCCGGTGGCCTTCGGACTGGTGCGGCTGCTGCCCTCCGGCGGCGAAGCAGAGAGCCTGCTCGCCGTGCTCGACACCTGCTACGCCATGCTCCTCGGCGGTGTGGTGCTCATCATCATCTACGTGCTGCGCGAGGCCACGGCCAAGGTCGACACCGCCCAGTCGAACGCGCTGTCCAAATATGCCGTGGCAGTGCGCCATCACGCCACCGAGGTGGAACGGGTCGAGGTCGACTCCATCGTGCACGACAGTGTGCTCGCCACCCTGCTGTCAGCCGCCGGCGTGCGCAACGAGAAGGGCGCGGAACTGGCGGCGGCGATGGCTCGCAGCGCCATCATCCGCTTGCAGGAGGCCAGCGGTGAACGCAACCTCGACGATGCGTCGGTCGCCGTCAGCAAGCTGGTCGCTCGCCTGCGTACGGCGGCAATCGAGACCGGAGTGTTCACCGTGACCGAGCAATGCGTCGACGCGATCAGCATTCCGGAGCACGCCGCCGAGGCGCTCTACTCGGCGAGCGTGCAGGCCATGGTCAACAGCGTGCAGCATGCCGGCCCCGCCCAGTCGCGCCGGCTCATCATCGGCGGCAACGATCAGAACGGATGCACCATCAGCATCAGTGACACCGGCCGCGGTTTCGACGTTGCCAGCGTTGACAGCGCCCGACTGGGCCTGCGCGTGTCGATCCACGACCGGGTGCTGAGCGCCGGAGGCGTGGCCGTGTTGCGCACGAGCCCCGGCCTCGGCACCACCATCACCATCACCTGGCCCCGGCCCGACGACGAGGGCGCCGCGTTGAACGTGAACTCGCCGGACGGGGGTATCCGATCATGACCGGTGTCGTGGTGGTCTCTCGAACGCTGACTCTTATAGTGGCGACCTGCTTTTCCGGTTACCACGTGCTGCTCGGCCTGTATTCGATCAACGAACCGGCCTCCTCGATGCCGATTTTGGCGGCGATGGGGCTGTACATAGTGGCGACCATTGCGAGCCTCTGGCCCACCAGCCCGATGCGCATGTCGCTGCCGCTGGCCCTGTTCAACGTGGCGGTCGCCATCGCGATTCCGCTGATCGTCGGCAGCCAGCTTGACGGTTCCTCCACCACTCTCGGCTATGCCACCTGGTATGTCGCGGCGATCGGCACCCTGATGACGATCACGGCCACCCGCAAGCGCCCACAGCTGGCGCTGCTGGGTGTGGGGACTCTCGTCGTGCACAGCGTGCTCTGGGCGGGGCTCAGCGACGTGGGGAGGGGAGGCATCCTCGGCAGCGTGGTCTGGGCCGGAATCGGCGAGCTGGGGCACATGGGCGTCATCGGCAGCGTGGTCTGGGTGATGGCCGCCGCCGTGCTCTCCAAAGCGCTGGTGAAAGCCGGCCGGGACGCCCGCCAGTACGCTCGAGCCGAGCGGGAGGCCAGCGGATGGCACGCCGCCCAGGAGGCCCACCTCTACGAGCGCCAGGTGCGACTCACCCAGACCATGCGCCTGGCCATGCCCATGCTGCGCCGCATCAGCGACAGCAACGGCAATCTCAGTGAGGCGGACCGCCAGGAATGCCGGCTGCTCGAAGCGGCCATTCGCGATGAAATTCGCGGGCGCCGGCTGCTCAACCACGCGGTGCGGGAGCAGGTGATGGCCGCCAGACGACGCGGTGCCAGTGTGACCCTGCTCGATGAGGGCGGCATCGACGACCTCAACGGTGCCGACCTGGAGATTGTACTCAACACCCTCGCGACCGCTATCGGCCGCACGAGTGCCGACAAGATCATCGCCCGCACGTCGGCGGACAGTGCGACCGTCGCGGTGACCGTGGTTGGCCTGAGCAGTCCCGACCCGGCGGAGAGTGCCCTCGGGCCGGACTCCTCCAACGAAGAGGTCGACCTGTGGTTGGAAATCCCCCGGCAGGCTGAGCCCGCCGTCTCTGCCTAAAACTGCGCGTGCCGCGCATCGGGCGGGGCGCAGCGAGCACCGGCATCCCCCTGGCGAGAGGGGCGTGCTCAGCTGGCGAGAGCCGTGTGCGCTCAGCTGGCGGCAGGAACGCGAAAGGGGACCAGCCGAAGCTGATCCCCTAACGACTATTCGAGAAAGGACGACAACCCGAATGCCATCCGTTCTCGCCCCCAACACATTCGCTCGCTTACCCTAGTCAGCGAATGATTGGTGGTGAAACTCCAGGAGCGTCACCGAGCACTTCTATTCTGACCGAACGAATGCGCCTGCACAGTCGGCATTTAGGAGGACAGACATACCGGTGGTTGCGCCCCGCCCCACCCCAGCCCCACCCAACACGTGGACGGGGCCCGGGCCCCGTCCCTGGGCCCAGTTTATAAACTGGGCCTGTGGACGGGGCCCGGGCCCCGTCCAAAAAAAAGCGGGGTGAAAGCGGGAGCGTTAGCCGGTGAAGCCGCGCCAGCGGCCGGGGCCGGGGTGCACGGGCTTGCGAAGCGGGCGCTGGCTCTGCTGCCAGGCGCTCTGACCGGGTTCCGGGGCGGCCCGACGCTCGTCGGATTCCTCCCGCAACAGCCCACGGATGACGGCACTCACCGCCGACACCTCGGCGTCACTCACGTGCGTGGTCACGAAAACCAGCTCCGACGGATCAAACTCTGAGGGCTTCACAGAAGAAGGCATCAGAGCGGAATGTTCCCGTGCTTCTTGGCCGGCAGCGAAGCCCGCTTGGTGCGCAGCGCCCGCAACGCCTTGACGACCGACACGCGCGTGGCGGCCGGTTCGATGATGCCGTCGAGTTCTCCGCGTTCCGCAGCGAGAAACGGGCTCGCCACGTTGTAGGTGTATTCGTTGGCCAGGCGGGTGCGCACCGCGGCGACGTCTTCGCCGGCCTGCTCGGCCGCCTTGATCTCGGCACGGTAGAGAATGTTCACGGCGCCCTGGCCACCCATCACGGCGATCTCCGCGGTCGGCCAGGCCAGGTTGGTGTCGGCGCCGAGCTGCTTGGAGCCCATCACGATGTACGCGCCGCCGTAGGCCTTGCGCAGAATGACCGTGACGAGCGGCACGGTGGCCTCCGCGTAGGCGTAGAGCAGCTTGGCCCCGCGACGGATGATGCCGGTCCATTCCTGGTCGGTGCCGGGCAGAAAGCCGGGCACGTCGACGAGGGTGAGAATCGGAATCGAGAACGCATCGCAGAACCGCACGAAACGTGACGCCTTCTCCCCGGCCTCGATGTTGAGCGTGCCGGCCATGGCGTTGGGCTGGTTGGCGACGATGCCGATCGAGCGGCCCTCAACCCGAGCGAACCCTACGACGATGTTCGGCGCGTACAGCGGCTGCGTCTCAAGGAACTCGCCGTGGTCCACGATGTGCTCGATGACCGTTTTCACGTCGTAGGGCTGGTTGGGCGAATCGGGGATGATCGTGTTGAGGCGACGGTCGGCATCCGTTGTTTCGAGCTCGACCTCGCTGTCGAACACCGGCAGCTCGGCCAGGTTGTTGTCGGGCAGGTAGCTGAGTAGGGCGCGGGCGAAGTCGAGCGCGTCGGGCTCGTCGCTCGCGAGGTAGTGCGAGACGCCCGAGATCTTGTTGTGGGTGAGGGCGCCGCCGAGCTCTTCCATGCCCACGTCTTCGCCGGTGACGGTCTTGATCACGTCGGGGCCGGTGACGAACATCTGGCTGGTCTTGTCGACCATGATCACGAAGTCGGTCAGCGCGGGCGAGTAGACCGCGCCGCCGGCCGCCGGACCGCAGATGATGGAGATCTGCGGAATGACACCGGATGCTGCCGTGTTGCGGCGAAAGATCTCGCCGTACTTGCCGAGGGCCACGACGCCCTCCTGAATGCGCGCTCCGCCGGAATCGAGAATGCCGATGATCGGCACCCCGGTCTTGAGGGCGAGATCCATCACCTTGATGATCTTCTCGCCGGCCACCTCGCCGAGCGAACCGCCGAAGATGGTGAAGTCCTGCGAATACACGGCCACCTGGCGGCCGTGGATGGTGCCGGTTCCGGTGACGACGGCGTCGCCGTAGGGCCGCTTCTTCTCCATGCCGAAGGCCACGGTGCGGTGCCGCACGAACTCGTCGAGCTCTACGAAGGAGCCTTGGTCGAGCAGCAGGTCGACGCGCTCGCGGGCGGTCATCTTGCCCTTGGCGTGCTGCTTCGAGGTTGCGGTGGCCCCGCTGGCGGTCACGGCTTCGTGATAGCGCAGCTTGAGGTCAGCGAGTTTTCCCGCCGTCGTATACAGGTCGGGTGCCGCAGCGGGCGTCTTGTCAGTCACCATTTCACTCTACCGGCACCCCCCGACCGCTCCCCGTTGATGATGTTCCACAACTTTGCCGCGCAACACTGCACGTTTCCCCCTGCAGCCACCCAAGCCAGCCCCAAGTTCCTGTCTCTCCCGCCTCTTCGTGGCTAATTCAGGAAATCCGTCGGGATATCGGTCAGAACGGGGTGTTTGCGGGCCGAATCGAGCGAATATCCTGAATTAGCCACAGCGCAGGCCGGTGACCACCGGCAGAAACCCGGTGCGCGGGCACGAGAGGGTTGTCACCATGGAGTTTTCGCTCAGCCGCGCCGAGGTGACCCGGTTCGAGTACCGGTCTGAGGCCGCCTCGACCAACGATGTGCTCAAAGAACTCGCCACAGCGGATGCCGCAGCCTGGCCCGACCTCTCGGTGATCGTCACCGACAACCAGACTCAGGGGCGTGGCCGGCTCGGCCGCGTGTGGTTGGCCCCGACCGGCAAAGCCCTGGCCATTTCGGTGCTCGTGCGCCCGCAACTTCCCCCGGCGAGCCTCGGCTGGTTCCCGCTGCTGGCTGGCGCCGCCATGACCCGGGCCGTCAGAAAAACCGTCGAAGCCAGCATGCAGCCGGTCAAAGACGTGAAAGAGGCCGAGACGCCCCGCCACGACACGACTCTCAAATGGCCCAACGATGTGCTCATCGACGGGTACAAGGTGTGCGGAATCCTCTGCGAGCTGCTGCCCGACGGCGAGGGCATCATCATCGGCGCCGGCCTCAACCTGTCGCTCGACGAGCACGACCTGCCCACCCTCACCTCCACCTCGCTGCTGCTGGTCACCCGCACCGCGCCCGACCCCGACCAGGTGCTCGCCGCCTACCTGCACGAGCTCGTCACGCTCTACGACGCTTTCGTGCAGGCCAACGGCGACGCCCAACACGATCTGCACGCCGCCGTCACCCAACTCTGCGGCACCCTCGGCAGCGTCGTGCGGGTCGAGCTGCCCGGCGGCACCGACCTGGTCGGCACCGCCACCGGCATCGACAGTGAGGGCCGATTGCAGGTCGTCAGCCAGGCCGATGGCGAGCAATGGTCTGTCGCCGCCGGCGATGTCACCCACCTGAGGTATTAATAGAAGTAATGAAACCGAAGAAGACCGAGACGAACGAGACCGAACCCTCCGGCTACGCCCGTGAGAGTCGGCCCGAGAAGGTCGTCGCCCGCCTGCGCCCGCACGCCCGGGTGCTCGCCTGGCCCACCCTGCTTCTGTTCGTTCTGGCCGGCGCCACCGGCTACTTCTTCGGCAACCTGCCCGAGCCCTGGCAGAACGCGGCCCTGCTGGCCGGCGCCATCGTGTTCGCCGTGCTCGGCTGGCTGCTGCCGCTCGCCGCCTGGCTCACCAAGCGTTACACGATCACCACCCGCCGCATCATCTTTCGGCACGGCTTCTTCGTGCGCACCCGGCAGGAGCTGCTGCACAGCCGCGGCTACGACGTGAGCGTGCGGCAGAACTGGGTGCAGGCCGGGTTCCACTCGGGTACGGTGCTGATCAATTCGGGGCTGGAGCATCCACTCGTGTTGAAAGACGTTCCCAACGTCGACCTCGTGCAGAGCACCCTGCACGACCTCATGGAGCAGGCGACCACCGTCATGGGATCCCGCCGGCAGGAACAGTCGGCCCTCGCCGCCGAGTCAGCGTTCTGGGGTCGCCGTTAGCCGAATCGCTCCGGTGCGCGTGCTGACCGACCCGATACCAGCGGATGCCGCAGCGCCAGCCCCAGAAACAGCCCCGACCCCAGAAGCACCCCCAGCAGCAGAAACAGCCGGAGCCCCGCTCCGGCTCGGCGCAAACACCCAGTAGCGGTACAGCGTGAAGCGGAACACCGCGCCGAGCAGCAGCCCCACGACGTTGCCGGCGATGTTGTCGGCGAGAACGCTCGTGTAGCCGAGCACGTAGTGGCTGAACCAGAGGCAGGCGATGCCGATGCCCATGCCCACCAGGCTCACCGCGAGAAACTCCAGGCCCTCGCGCATGGTGTGGTTCTGCCGGTTCTTGCTGAAGGTCCAGAAGCGGTTGCCCAGCCAGTTCACCAGGATGGCCAGCACGGTCGAGATGACCTTGGCGTAGATCGGGCCGGCGTGCACCTCGGCGGAATCCAGCACGGTGGTGCGCAGCAGGTTGAACACCGTGAAGTCCACCACGAAGCCGAGCGCACCGACGGCGCCGAACTTGAGGCCCTGACTCAGAAAGCTGAGCAGGCGCTGCTTCAGGGTGATCGACATGCGTCCGTCCGACGTTCGGTAAAGTAGAAAAGCACTGAAGTCTCGCAGTCTACGGCGGTTCAAAACCCCCGGGCTGGGTATCCACGCGCGTTTAGCTGAACGCTGGCATAGAAAATGGTGAACAGATGGCTTTGACCGTCGGTGTGATTGGCGCAGGCCAGCTGGCCCGCATGATGATTCCCGCGGCCGTGAACCTCGGCATCGACCTGAGGGTTCTCGCCGAAGCCGACGGCATGTCCGCCGAGCTCGCCGCCGTGCGCGTCGGCGATTACCGTGACCTGCCCACCGTGCTCGCCTTCGCGAAAACCGTCGACGTGATCACCTTCGACCACGAGCACGTGCCGCAGCAGATTCTGCGCGAGCTCGTACGTGAGGGCGTCACCGTGCATCCCGGCCCCGACGCCCTGCTCTACGCGCAAGACAAACTGCTCATGCGCGAGAAACTCGCCGAGCTGGGCCTTCCCGTACCGGACTGGGCCCGCATAACGGAGCCGTCGGGCCTCGCCGACTTTTTGCAGCAGCACGGCGGCCGCGCCGTGGTGAAGACCGCTCGCGGCGGCTACGACGGCAAGGGCGTGCGCGTGGTCAGCCACGAACACGACGTCGACGACTGGTTTCAGGCGCTCGCCGAAGACGGCAACGACGGTGCCCTGCTGGTCGAAGAGCTCGTGCACTTCAGCCGCGAACTGGCCCAGGTGGTGGCCCGCCGCCCGAGCGGCGAGATCGCAGTCTGGCCGGTCGTGGAGACCGTGCAGAAGGGCGGCGTCTGCGCCGAGGTCATTGCGCCGGCCCCCCAGTCCGCGGGGCGACTGGCCGACGTCGCCACCGACATCGCCGTGGCCGTGGCCGAGGGCATCGGCGTCACCGGGGTGCTCGCCGTCGAACTGTTCCAAACCACGGATGAGCGCCTCCTCATCAACGAGCTGGCGATGCGCCCGCATAACAGCGGTCACTGGTCGATCGACGGGTCCACGACCAGCCAGTTCGAGCAACACCTGCGGGCGGTGCTTGACCTGCCGCTCGGTGCGACCGGTGCCAGGGACCCGTGGACGGTCATGGTGAACATCTTCGGCGGACCGGCCTCGGGCTCACTCGGTGACCGGTATGGGGCGGCTCTAGCGCAGCATCCGCACGTGAAAGTGCACAACTACGGCAAGGCCTCCCGGCCCGGCCGCAAGGTGGGCCACGTCACCGCGGGCGGCGACGATCTCGACGAAGTTGTCTACCAGGCGCGTGCCACTGCACAAATCTTTCAGGACTGAGCCATAGGATCATCTGCGTGCCAGATAACACCGAGACATCCACTGTGCTCAAGCCGCTCGTCGGCCTGGTCATGGGCAGCGACTCCGACTTCACCGTCATGAGCGCTGCTGCGCAAACCCTCAAGGACTTCGGGGTGGCGCACGAAGTACAGGTGGTTTCGGCGCACCGCACCCCCGAACGGATGCTCGACTACGGCCGCAGCGCACACGCTCGCGGCCTCAAGGTGATCATCGCCGGAGCCGGGGGAGCCGCGCACCTGCCCGGCATGCTCGCCGCCATGACCACCCTGCCGGTGGTGGGGGTGCCCGTTCCGCTCGGGCTGCTCGACGGCCTCGACTCGCTGCTGTCGATCGTGCAGATGCCGGCCGGCGTGCCGGTCGCCACGGTGTCGATCGGCGGGGCGAAGAACGCCGCGCTCATCGCGATCAAGATTCTCGCCACGAGTGACGACGCGTTGCGCCTGAAGCTTGAAGACTATTCTGTGCAGCTCCAAGAGCTGGTCGAGCAAAAGAACCGGGACCTCCAAACGCGATTATGAGTAGTGTCTCCGACCCGATCCGGCACCCGAATTCCGGCTCCACGCGCATCATGACGACGCGTGCGTGGTGGCTTGTCGTACTCAATCTTGTGCTGCCCGGCTCGGCGCAGGTGCTCGCCGGCAACCGCCGGCTCGGTCGGTTCGGTCTTCGCGCCACGCTCACGCTGGTCACCACCGCCATCGTCGCCGGCGCGGTCTACCTGCTCTGGCCCGAGGTGGTGCTCACCGTCTTCACGAGCACCGTCGGCCTGTGGGTCGCCGCCGCTGTACTCGCGTTTTACGCGCTGACCTGGCTTGTGCTCACCGTCAACACCCTCGGCCTGATCAACCTGGTGAAGGCCGCTCCCGGCGCCCGCCCGATCATCGCCGCGTTCTCGGCTGCGCTCATGGTCGTGGTGTGCGGCACCGCCGGTTACGGTGCGTTCGTCGCCACCTCGGCGAGCGGCTTCCTCTCCTCCGTCTTCGTCGGCGGGCCGAGCGAACCGCCGGTCGATGGCCGGTACAACATTCTGCTGCTCGGCGGTGACGCCGGAGCCGACCGTGACGGTCTGCGCCCCGACAGCATCTCGGTGGTCAGCATCGACGCCACGACCGGCCAGGCCACAACCATCAGCCTGCCGCGCAACTTGGAAAACGTGCCGTTCTCGGCCGGCTCCTCGCTTGGCGCGCTCTACCCCGAGGGCTACGGTTCCATCGACGGATGCGACGTGTCGGCCTGCATGCTCAACTCCATCTTCACCGAAGCCGAGCTGAAACGCCCCGAGTATTATCCCAACGCCACGGCCGAGGGCAGCTCCCCGGGCATTCAGGCCACGCTCGAGGCGGCGCAGGGCATCACCGGGCTCACGATTCAGTACTTCGTGCTCATCGACATGCAGGGCTTCTCCGACCTCATCGACGCCCTCGGCGGCGTCGACATCGACGTGCAGAACCGCGTGCCGGTGCACACCGACGAGACCTTCAGTGAGGTGTTGTTCTGGTTTGAGCCCGGCATGCAGCACATGGACGGCTACCACGCCCTCTGGTTCGCCCGCTCCCGGCACGGCACGAGCGACTACGACCGCATGCAGCGTCAGACCCAGATGCAGGAGGCCCTGCTCGCGCAGGCCAGCCCGGCGAACGTGCTCACCAAATTTCAGGGTGTCGCCGCCGCCGGCACGCGCGTTGTCAAGACCGACGTGCCGCAGGGCATGCTCGGCTACTTCGTGAACCTCGCGTCGAAGACCAAGGAACTGCCGGTCGTGTCGCTGCCGATGATTCCCGAGAACGGTGTCGACCCCGAAGACCCCGACTACGCCGCGATCCAAGCCATGGTCGCCGCGGCTCTCGCTCCCGCGCCCACCGCCACCCCCACCCCGTAGCCCTCACGCCGCCAGTCTCAACCCGCTGGTCGTGTCGGGACAGGCTCGACACCCGAGCCGAGACCGCAATCCCGGCACCGCAACCCGCCTGATAAAGGCCCGCATCGCGCAAGCGGATGCCTACGAGTGCGTCAACTGGTTCACTCGCTGCGTCGAGAGCCCGAGTAGACGTGCGCTGTCGCGCTGAGTGATCCCGCGATCGGCGAGCATTCGAACTGCCTCGCGGCGTAGCCGAGCGGCCTCCTTCACAGCCTCGCGCGCCGTCGATTCTTGCTCGTTGGCGACGGACCACAGTGATTTGACGTCGTCGGGAATCAGAACCGTCACGGAGACCTCTACCTCGCTGGGGTCTACGTTGAGCCACAGAGCGGCGACCTCGTGCGCGGCATCGTCAATTTCGGAGATCCGGCGCGCCTGGCCTACGGTGTCAAGCTCGGGAATCTGAATGAACCACCACTTTCCGTCACGAATGGCGGTGGCTTCAAGCTTGCGAATCATGGTCGTTCCTTCCTATCGCCAGCTTGGTGGAAACGCTGGGAGCTTCTTCATAAGCTGGCCCACTACTCCTGCGGAAACGTCACCATGTGCCGGAATCGATTCCTTGACAGATTCGTCAGGAAGCCCCCAAAGCTCGTGGCTTCCCTTGCCTTGTCGGAGTAATACCCAACCTTGGGATCGCAGGAACCGAACCACATCTCGGTATTTCTGCGCTCTTGGCATGATAGTAATCTAGCCCCGGATAGAACGCAATATCACCCCCGGGCTAGATAATGCCCGGTCATCGCTCCAGATCGGCAAAGACATCGTCAAGCACATTGTGCGGGTCCGGGGCTCGATCGCTGACATCCAGGGCGAGCTGCAGCACCTGAAGCACGTCGAAAACGCGAAAGAGTGACACGCCCACCTTCGCGGATTCGAAGTTGACGAGCCATTCCCGAGAGACTCGTGCGCGGTCGGCTACTTGCTGTTGGGTCAGTCCCAAAGCCTCGCGTTTCTCGCGCGCCACCGCGCCAAGATCCTGTGCGGAACGTGTATACATTTCAGCCTCCACTGTGGATGATCGTGCACATGTGGCCCGGCACAGTGACCCCACATCGTGGAGCGGACACCGAGGAGTGGGTCACCCGTCGGCGATCGGCGGCTCACCCTCGCTGTGCTCACCACCGCGGCGAAACGAGAACTTCTTGTGCCCGAAGAAGCTCAGCAGTGTCGTCACCAGAAGGATGATCAGCTGGGCGAGCAGCGGCGGCACGCGCACGATCTCCACCAGCAGCGGCAGCGCGGCCGCATTGATGCCGATCGCCACCAGGTAGACGCTCACGAACCGGGCGAAGTCGCGCAGTACGTGCCCGTGCACCACGAACACAAACCGCCGGTACAGCACGAAGGCGAGGGTGATGCCGACCACGTAGGAGAGCGCGAGGCTGATCAGGTAGCCGAGGTAGACATCCGCGAACACCCACAGGGTGAAAAACGAGAAGACCAGATACCCGACCGCCGTGTTCGTGGCGCCGACCGCGAGAAACCGCACCCGCTGGTCCCGCAGAAACCCCAGAAAGCTCACGAACTACAGGTCCGCGTGCAGCTGCCAGACCCGTTCGGCCGAGTCGCGCCAGCTGAACGCGCGCGACCGGTCGCCGCCGAAGATGCTCATGCGGTTGCGCAGTACGCTGTCGCCGAGCACCCGGTTGATGGCTTCGAGCAGCCGGCCGGGGTATTCCTTCGGGTCGGAGCGTTCGACCGCAACGCCGGCGTCGCCGGCCGCTTCGAGCAGGGCCGGGGCGTCGGAGTGCACAACCGGTGTGCCCAGGTGAAATGCCTCAATGATCGGCAGGGCAAAGCCTTCTTCGAGGCTCGGGTAGACGAACACGCTGGCCCGGGCAATCACCACGGCCAGATCGGAGTCGCTCAGCCCCGACAGGGCACGTACGCGGCCCGGCGCCAGCCCGGCTTCATCGGCGACCGAGGCGAGGTCGAGTTCGCCCCAGGTGTCCGGTCCGAGCACGATCAGCGGCAGGTCGGGTGCTCCCGGCAGCCCGAGCGCCGTGATCAGCGCTGTCACGCCCTTGCGCGGGTCGAGCGAGCCGGAGGTCAGCAGGTACTGCGACGGGAGGTCCAGCGCCTGCAGGCGCTCTTCTACGAGGGGGATGGCCGGCAGCACGAGGCCCCGCCCCACGGCGCCGCCGATCACGCGCACCCGGTCGCCGAGGTTCATGATCTCGGTCAGCTGGCGTGCCACGGCGTGGCTGGGCACGACGATGGCGTCGGCGTGCTTGCGGGCACGCTTGAGCATGCCCTTGGTCCAGGCCACGGTTGCCGGGGTCAGCGACGACGGATGCGTCCACGCCAGCACGTCATGCAGCGTCACCGCAATCTGGGTGCCGTCCTCGGCCCGGTTGTGGCGGCGCAGCGGTGCGAGCAGTCCCGGCGCGTGAATCAGTCCGGTGCCCGACGACGCGGTCACGCCGAGCGCCCAGGCCGCAGCGAGCTCGCGTCGGGCCAGCGACGTCTTGTGCAGGTTGCCCAGGCCGGGCAGCGCGGCCTCGATCAATTCGTACTCTGCGGGGGTCGACGACGAGACGATGCCCTCAACGTCGCACCCGGCCGGCGCACTCGCGATCAGCGCGCGGGTGAGTTCCTCGGTGTACCGCCCGATTCCGCCCGGAACCGGGGCGACCATCTGGTCGACGACTACCCGCAGAGTGATCATGCAGTCTCGAAAACTCCCGCAGCGAAAGCCTCAGCCTGGGCGTCCTGCCAGCTGCGCATCGGCGCAATCCCGGCGGCGGCCCAGTGGGCGTGGCCGAGCACCGAGTAAGCCGGCCGCGGTGCGGGCAGCACAAAGGCCGAGCTGTCGGTCGGCAGCACGCGTTCCGGGTCGAGCCCGGCCAACGCGAACACGTCGCGGGCCTGGTCGAACTTCGACGCCAGGCCGGAGTTCGTGCCGTGATAGATGCCGGCGGGCGCGTTGGAGTCGAGCAGCAGCACGATCTGCGCGGCCAGGTCCACCGTCCAGGTGGGCTGGCCCACCTGATCGTTGACGACGTTCAGCGTGTCGCGCGTGGCAGCGGCCTTGAGCATGGTTTTGGCGAAGTTCGGGCCGTTCTTGCCATACAGCCACGCGGTGCGCACGATGTAGCTGCGCGGCCCGTTCTCCACCTGCACGAAGTCTTCGCCGGCCGCCTTGGTGCGGCCGTAGGCCGAGATCGGGCTGTGCGGCGTGTTCTCGGCGTAGGGCGCGGTGGCACTGCCGTCGAAGACGTAGTCCGTCGAGATCTGCACGAGCTTCGCTTGCATAGCGGATGCCGCCACCGCCAGGTTCCACGGCCCCACCGCGTTCACGGCGTAGGCCTCGTCTTCATTCGTTTCGGCGTCGTCGACCTTGGTATATGCGGCGCAGTTGATGATGACGTCGTACCCGGCGACAGCGGCTGTGACCGCGTCAAGGTCGGTCACGTCGAGGTCGGCACGGCCGAGAGCCGTCACGTCGCGGCCGGCCAGGGCAATGCGCAGGTCGCGGCCCAGCATGCCCGTGGCGCCGGTGATCAGATAACGGGTCATATTAGATCAGAGCCGCACGAGCCTTGAGCGGTTCCCACCACTGGCGGTTGTCGCGGTACCACTGCACCACGTCGGCGAGACCCTGTTCGAACGGAACCTCGGGGGCGTAGCCCAGTTCGGCCTGAATCTTGCTGATATCCACCGAGTAGCGCAGGTCGTGGCCGAGCCGGTCGGCGACGCGGTCCACGTAGGACCAGTCCTTGCCGGTCGAGTCGAGCAGCAGCTGGGTGAGTTCCTTGTTGGTGAGCTCGGTGCCGCCGCCGATGTTGTAGATTTCTCCGGCGCGGCCGCCAACGAGCACCATGGCGATGGCGCGGGTGTGGTCGTCTACGTGCAGCCAATCGCGAATGTTGTTGCCCTCGCCGTAGAGGGGAACGTGCAGGTCGTCGATCAGGTTGCTGACGAACAGTGGAATGACCTTTTCGGGAAAGTGGTACGGGCCGTAGTTGTTCGAGCAGCGGGTGATCGACACGTTGAGGCCGTGGGTGCGGTGGTAGCTGCGGGCGAGCAGGTCGCTGCCGGCCTTCGATGCGCTGTAGGGCGAGTTGGGCTCGAGCGCCCGCTCCTCGTTCCAGGAGCCTTCGGCGATCGAACCGTAGACCTCGTCGGTGGAGACATGCACGAACCGGGCCAGCTTGTGGCGAAGCGCCGCGTCGAGCAGCTGCTGGGTGCCGAGCACGTTGGTCTCGACGAAGATCGTCGAGTCCATCACGGAACGGTCCACGTGGCTTTCGGCAGCGAAGTGCACCACCGCGTCGAGCCCGGGAAACAGGGTGTCGAGCAGCTTGCCGTCGCGAATGTCGCCGTGCACAAAGGAGTAGCGCGGGGAGTCGGCGATCGGGGCGAGGTTTTCGAGGTTGCCCGAGTAGGTGAGGGCGTCGAGCACGACAACCTCGGCGCCTTCCAGCCCCGGGTACTTGTCTTCAATCGTGCGTCGAACAAAGTTGGAGCCGATAAAACCGGCGCCGCCGGTGACGAGGATCTTCATATAGGAGTAACCGTTCCGTTCGCTTGCATGGCCTCCGCGATTCTACCGTGGCCGGCCCTTGGTTCCTGAGAGCCCCGGCAGCGGCCTGCTCAGGCATTGGGTGAGTGCACGTGTAACCATTACGATGAAATCCACCAAATAGGACAATGTCGTCCTTACAACCAGCGGTGCAAGGGAGATCGACTTGAACGATGTGGCCGAGATGATGTCTTCGACAGATTCGCGTGACGCCTGGTTGAGGGCGAGCTCCTATTGGAAGCCGACCCACATCACGATCTCCGCATGGCTCGGGCACGCTCCCTTTGCCTTTTGGCTCGTCGATGCGATTCGGCCGCGTTCCATCGTCGAGTTGGGCACGCACTTCGGCTTTTCATACTTCGTGTTCTGTGAAGCCGCGGTGCGGCTCGGGTTGGATACCCGTGCATACGCCCTCGATACATGGCAGGGCGACGATCAAGCCGGTATTTACGGTGAGGAAGTCTTCCAGTCCGTGAGCGCTACCAATAGCGCGGAGTTCTCGACCTTCTCGACGTTGCTGCGCGGCTATTTCGACGATTCGCTCGCTGCTATCCCCGACGGCAGCGTCGACCTCCTGCACATTGACGGTCGGCACGGCTATGAAGACGTCACACATGATTTCGCGGCGTGGCTGCCCAAAATGTCGAATCGCGGGGTAGTTATTTTTCATGACATCGCCGAACACCAAGAGGGATTCGGAGTCTGGCAGTTTTGGGAGGACGTTAGCAAGCAGTATCCGTCGTTTGAGTTTGAGCACGCCCACGGGCTGGGTGTCTTGGGGGTCGGGCCAGATCTGCCGCTTACGATGCAAGCATTCTTTGCCGCTTCGGCCGAGTCGCCTGGTCAGGTGCGAGCGGATTACGAGCGCCTGGGTGTCGAAATCGAAGAACTCGCCGACCTCCACGATCGCGCTCGGCAAACCGAGTCCTTGGTCAGCACGGTCGCAGCGCGCGAGGGGGTTCTCCGTGAGGTCCGGACGGAGCTTTACAACGCGCGTGCACGATTACTGGCGGCGGAGGCCGAAGTCACAGGTCTACGTCAGCAACTCGTTGCGCTTCAATCCAGCACCAGCTGGACTATCACTCGCCCGCTCCGGGCCATCAGTGCGCGGCTCAAATCATAGTCACGTGGTGGGCAGCAGAGCTCTAGCAGCCCCAGGGAGCGGCCATTGCTAGACTCCGAATGTGCAGATTCGCGAACTTTCTATCCCCGACTCATTCGAAATCACCCCCAAGCAGTTTGGTGACGACCGGGGAGTCTTTCTCGAGTGGTACCGGTTTGACAAGCTCGAGGAGAGGGTCGGCCACAAACTCGACCTTGCCCAAGCGAACACTTCCGTGTCGAAGCGTGGTTCGGTGCGCGGTATTCACTTCGCTGATGTCCCACCCAGCCAGGCCAAGTACGTCACCGCAGTTCACGGGGCCGTTCTCGACTACATCATCGACATTCGCGTTGGTTCGCCGACGTACGGCCAGTGGGACAGCGTCCTGCTCGACGACACGGATCGTCGTGCGGTCTACCTGGCTGAGGGACTCGGGCACTGCTTTGTCGCGCTGACCGATAACGCCACGGTGAGCTATCTCGTCAACAGCACTTTCAGCCCCGGCCGCGAGCACGGTATCAGCCCACTCGACGAAGAGATCGGCCTCGTGTTCCCGCCAGAAGCCGGGGAGCTGCTACTTTCTCCCAAAGATACGGAAGCCCCCACCCTCGCGGCCGCGGCTGCCTCCGGCCTGCTCCCCACTTGGGATGCCGCGCGCGCCTTTTACGCCACCTTGAACGACAGGAACTAACTCTCATGCGCGGAATCATTCTCGCCGGCGGCTCGGGCACGCGCCTGTGGCCGATCACCAAAGGCATTTCCAAGCAGCTCATGCCCATCTGGGACAAGCCGATGATCTACTACCCCCTCTCGACGCTCATGATGGCGGACATCAAAGAGATCCTGATTATCACCACTCCGGAGTACAACGAGCAGTTTCGGGCGCTGCTCGGCGACGGCTCCGATCTCGGTATCCGCATTGAGTACGCAATTCAGCCGTCTCCCGACGGCCTCGCCCAGGCATTTATCATCGGCGAGGAGTTCATCGGTGACGAGAGTGTTGCGCTCGTGCTCGGCGACAACATCTTCCACGGAGC
Source organism: Cryobacterium sp. TMT1-3 (assembly GCF_004402315.1). NCBI lineage: Bacteria > Bacillati > Actinomycetota > Actinomycetes > Micrococcales > Microbacteriaceae > Cryobacterium > Cryobacterium sp. TMT1-3. The sequence goes on along the minus strand of NZ_SOFW01000030.1, from coordinate 70,708 downwards.
GGGCCTCGGCTCGGCCTTACGCGGCAACGCCGAAATCGAGGGCGCGCGCATTTTCGCCTATCACGTCAGCAACCCGACATCGTACGGTGTAGTCGAGTTTGATGAGTCCGGAACAGCAATCTCGATTGAAGAGAAGCCCCCGAAGCCCAAGAGCAACTATGCCGTTCCCGGTTTGTACTTCTACGACAACTCCGTCGTCGCGATCGCGAAGACCATCGAGCCCAGCGCGCGCGGTGAGTTGGAAATCAGCACGGTAAACGAGCGCTACTTGGAGCAGGGGACCCTGCACGTGCAGGTACTCGACCGTGGAACCGCATGGCTGGACACTGGCACGTTCGACTCGATGATGCAGGCCTCCGAGTACGTGCGCGTCATTGAGGACCGTCAGGGCTTCAAGGTGGGCTGCATCGAGGAGATTGCCTGGCGCGCCGGCTGGATCACGGATGCGCAGCTCGCCGTTCTGGCTGCTCCACTAATCAAGAGCGGTTACGGTCGGTACCTGTCCGGTCTAATCGCTGTTGAATAGGTGTAAGCGGCACCCGGACTAGCGTGCTCGGCGCGCGGATATCCCGTTGCGAACAGTCTGCAGTGGATTGCGCAGCAGCCTCGCTAAGCGCTGGTTCCAAGTGTGCTGAAGGATTTCATTCTCGCCGCGAAGGTCGTCAACTTCATCGGCCAGTCGGTCTATCTCGTCAGCTAGTCTTTCATTTTCAGTCGACTGAGCAGTCTGCCTCGCGAGTGCGGATAGTCGCCGGCCCTCCACAAGTCCGATGGCGTTGTCGCGATCTGCAACTACATCTGAGGATTGGCTATGCCGCAGATTCTCGCGTCGAACGTCAGGCGGGATGGATGGACCCATTTTCAATGTGCCACCGTCATCGGTGGACAACCAATCAGCATACAGGTCGAAGGCGCGTTCAACACTGGCACGATCAGCGTCAATTCCGTCCCGGAAATCAAAAGTCTCCATGTTGAGGCGTTCAAGCATTTGCCTAAGACCGGAACTCGTTTGAACGACATGCTCATCGAGTCCACGGTCGTCAAAATAGTTGTTGATCTTTTCCTGGTGGATCGAAACAAAAGGAACGTTTTGGCTATACGCAAAAATTGATATGTGCAGTGACGAGGCCAGAACCTGAGTCATCTGCCCCACCACAGAATGAAGTTCCAACGCACTTAATCGGTCGAGAAAGATGCAGTTGTCTCGGTCAAATGGCAACGATTTCATGAACGACGCGTCCGCGTTGTAATGCGTGAACGGGATGAAGACTTTCTTGTGCGGGATCGCATTGATGATTGGAACGAGATCCTCGATGAGCCGCATGGAATGCGGAACCAATTGGATGCCGATAACAGGTTCGCCTGGCGTGATACCTGGAATTGAGAAATGATCGCTGCGCAGAACTGTTGTGGTACAAGGGACGACCGCGGCCTCAGGTACCCACTTGCGCAGGTACTCAGCTTCACGGTTGGTTCGAGCAGAGACAAAGGCGTAATCGGTCAAGTACCCCAGGTCGTCGGCCTCCGACCACACTCCGGCCGCATTCAATATATTTTGCCCGTGTGGGCGGAAGAGATCGTAATACGGGTCGCCTTTGACTCGGATGAGGTCGCCCCCGCCAACAATTAGCTGACGAGGAAATTTCGGATGGAACGGGTCGACCACTTGCGAACCTATTCCGCGATCATTCAGCGCCTGCGCCGATGCTAGACCTATCGCTATGTCCCCGGTGTTCACGCTGACAGAGTCGAAAAGAAGGCTGGCCCGGCGTGGTGACATGATTAAGTCTTTTCTCGGCAAATTCACCGTCGGTTCGTACGAAACTCTTCTATCCGCGCTCGTGTACCGAGCCCTAGAGAAAGTACCACTCGAAGGGGGAAAAGTAGTGGTCCTGAATATTTCTTGAACAGGAACCTCCTTGCGCTGTCATGATGCGCACGAATCATGCGGGTAGATTCGTCACCTTGGGTGGAGTGAGCGCCAGTATGCACGACCACGGAATTTGGTTCGTAGACGTTTCTCAGCCCTAGTTGACTAATTCGATAGCCCAGATCAACGTCCTCGAAATACATGAAGTAGCTCTCGTCGAAGCCAGCGAGTTGTTCGAACACAGACCGGCGCACCATGAGAAACGCTCCGGATAGCCAACCCGCGTCGCGGCGCGCGAGTGCGGTGCTGAGCTCGCGGCGGTAGGTGCGAGTCCACGGATTCCGGGGCCAAAGTCCCGAGAAGAGAGCGTGCCCGACACCAGAACGCAGGGAGGGAATCGTCCTGGCTGAAGGATACACGTCGCCTGTCGACGAGAGTATTCGAGGGCCCACGGCAGCAATGGAGAGGTCATTGCCAGCACTCTCAAGGAGAGTGTCGATTGCTCCGGGCGTGAGCATTACGTCAGGATTGCTGACAACAATCCATTCAATGGTAGAAGGCAGGGTCCGCACGGCCTCGTTGATTGCGTGTCCGTATCCTTGATTGGATCCCAACGGCAGATACAGTGCGCCGATGTCTGATGCAAGGCCGGAGATGGTATTGGGCTCACGCTGACATTTATTGTCGGCAATCACCACGACGAGCTGTTCGACGGACGCGTCAGCCAGGGAGGCTAGGAAAGCACCAATGACATCGTCAGACCCGTAGCTGACGGTGACGACGGCGAGTCTGCTGGATTCTAGGCGCGAGTTCGGTGGAATGGCCATACGACTCCCAATCATAGTTCTAGGCTAGATTGACATGCGGCCACTCCGGTCTGATATTCAGTGAGGTTACATGCGATACCTAAAGGAAGTTCTCGAGTCGAGAGAGCTCCTGGCCAATCTCACCCTTCGTGAGATTCGCGGTCAGTACAAACGGACGATTTTCGGTCAACTCTGGTCGCTGGTGAACCCACTGGCCTCGATGTTGGTTTACACCCTCGTCTTTGCGTTCATCCTTCGAGTGGAACCGGAAGCTGGCGACCCAAGCGGGCTGGATATTTTTGCCGTTTGGTTGCTCTGCGGGCTTCTCCCGTTCGCATTCTTCTCAAATGTGGTGCAGCAAGGCATGGGATCCATTTTGGGGAACGTTGGCCTTGTGCAGAAGGTCTACTTCGCGCGAATCGTGCTGCCCCTGTCTAAGGTCGGCTCGGTCGGATATAACTGGCTATTTGAGATGGGCGTACTCGTCGTCGTGCTCGTCATCTGCGGAGCTTTCGTCTGGCCGTGGCTCCCTCTTGTCGTCCTGACGATGGTTCTGCTGGCCATCTTCGCGGCAGGGATCGCACTCATGCTTGCCGTGGCAAACGTGCATTTCCGAGATACTCAGTATTTTGTCTCGATCATCATGCAAATCTGGATGTACTTGACTCCGATCATTTACCCCATCAGCCTCGTCACGGTCCAATCCGACAAATTTGGCGGTCTCTTCGGCACCTCGGTAACGATCCTCGATGTATACCGCATCAACCCTCTCGAGCGATTTGTTGCGGTGTTCCGTCAGCTTTTGTATGACAACCGGTGGCCAGATCCGCAGGACTTTCTACTCTGCGCGATCTGGGCATTGGCCGCGTTCACCGTGGGACTGTGGATCTTCCGACGGAGCGAGAGAGGACTGGCTGAAGCACTGTGAGCGAAATCGCCGTAGAAATTGAACACGTCAGTAAGAAATTCCGCCTCTATCACGAGCGGAATCAATCGATCAAATCTGCGATCATGCGCGGTCGGCGGTCCGTGCACGAAGACTTTTGGGCTTTGAAAGATGTCGGCTTTGAGGTCCCGGTCGGTTCGACCTTTGGCCTGATCGGTAGCAACGGGTCGGGTAAGTCGACTCTGTTGAAATGCCTCGCCAAGATCTACTACCCCGAGACCGGAAACATCACCTACAACGGCAAGATCGCTGCGCTTCTTGAAGTCGGCTCTGGTTTTCACCCCGAATTGTCGGGCCGAGAGAACATCTTTTTGAACGGTTCGATTTTGGGAATGTCCAAGAAAGAGATCACCGGAAAATTCGACGAAATCGTCGATTTCTCAGGAGTTGAACAGTTCATCGACCAGCCCGTCAAGAACTATTCGTCGGGAATGTACGTGCGGCTCGGTTTTTCCGTGGCCATCAACGTAAACCCCGACATTCTCGTAGTAGACGAAGTTCTGGCCGTGGGCGACACAGAATTTCAGGCGAAGTGTGCGCAGAAATTCGTTGATTTCAAGAATGAGGGACGAACCGTAATCCTCGTCAGCCACTCTATGGAATCCGTGCGGGAAATGTGTGACAGTGCAGCGTGGCTCAGCCACGGCGAGCTCGTCAAGGTCGGTCCGGCTGACGAAATAATTGACGCCTACCTCAAATCATTGCCGGGTGCGTCCGCAGCTTAATCGTGCGGGTGTGCTGCGCTAGCGCAGCACAGGCATCGACGCCATTTTTAGTCATCTATTTGTGAGGTATCACTGTGAAAAAGCGACGTACAGGTGTTGTAACGGTCGTCCTCGTCAATTTTCGGGGTGCTGAAGACACGATCGAGTGTGTACAGGGTCTGTTGACATTGGATTGGCCGTCGGAGCTGCTCGAAATCATCGTCGTTGAAAATGGTTCCGGTGATGACAGCCTGGCAAAGCTCCAAGTCATTGGCGAGCAAATAACCCTGATCGAATCCGCCGAAAACCTCGGCTTCACTGGTGGATGCAACTTGGGCGTCTCGAGGGCTACCGGCGAGTTCATCGCTTTTCTCAACAACGACGCCAAACCCGACTCGGGCTGGATCAGGGAAGCGATCGCCACTTTCGCTACCGGAAACAATATCGGCGCCGTCGCCAGCAAAGTTCTCGATTGGGAGGGTGACCGCGTCGACTATGTCGGCGCCTCGATCACTTGGTACGGCATGGGATACAAACCTCATGCGGGCGAGACAGACCGTGGCGCTTGGAACGATGAACGGGATGTTCTGTTTGGTACGGGTGCTGCCATGTTTATCCGTGCATCTGTGTTCGAGGAGCTCGGCGGTTTCGACGACAGCTTCTTTATGTTCTACGACGATGTGGATCTCGGTTGGCGCCTGAACTTGTTGGGCTACAGGTTTCGTTTTCAACCGAAGTCATTGGCCTTTCATAAGCACCATGCTTCCATGAACAAGTTCGGCAACTTTCGCGAGACGTATTTGCTCGAGCGCAACGCCCTTTACGCCCTTTACAAGAACCTCGACGATGAGTCCCTGGCGCAGGTTTTGCCAGGCGCGCTATTACTTGCAACCCGACGCGCCGTTGCCCGCGGTGAGCATGATTCTGCGTCCCTAGACCTTCGAGTCCCCGGCAACGATGCCGAGCCGACGCTACCGATTTCAAAGCAGACAATGGCCGGTATATACGCGGTCGATCAATTCGTTGAGCTTCTTCCAGAGATGTCACAGTCTCGAGCCGAAGTGCAGGCCTCGCGAAAGGTGACGGATCGCCAGCTTAAGCGGCTGTTCGGAAATACTGACGAGCCTGCTTATCCCATTGAGAAGTACCTTCGCGGTTACGAGAAAATCGTCGACAACCTAGGTCAGCTCTCGATCGAGGGTCGCCGGCACATTCTCGTCATTACCGGGGATCCGGTTGGTCGCCAGATGGCGGGCCCAGCGATTCGCGCATGGAACATCGCAAAGCTGCTATCTGATGAGCACGACGTTCGCCTGCTGAGTATGACGAAAGCCGTCGCTCTCGACGATGAAGTCGAAGTTGGCGTGATTGACCATCATCACCCGAACTCAGTCGTTGAGCATGAGAAATGGGCTGACGTCATTATTGTTCAGGGCCACGCGCTGGCGCTGTTCCCGAGCCTGGAGACGTCAAGCAAGATTCTCGTCGTCGACGTCTATGATCCTCTGCACCTCGAACAGCTGGAGCAAGGCAAGGGCCAAACCCTGAAGGTCTGGAACAAGCAGGTGACCGAGGCGACGGATGCCTTGAACCATCAGCTGCTTCTCGGTGACTTCTTCCTGTGCGCGAGCGAACGCCAGCGCCACTTTTGGTTGGGCCAGCTATCAGCGCTTGGCCGTGTGAACCCCTACACGTATTCGCGTGACAATGATCTGGATTCGCTTATTGCCGAGGCTCCATTCGGAATTCCCAGTGTGGACCCGGTGCAACGCAAGCCCGCACTGCGCGGAGTGGTGCCAGGCATCAGTGAGGGCGACAAGATCATCATCTGGGGCGGTGGAATCTACAACTGGTTCGATCCCGAGACACTCATTCGCGCCGTGGCTCACTTGACAGTGCGTCACCCGACAATTCGTTTGTTCTTCATGGGCGTCAAGCACCCGAATCCAGCCGTTCCCGAGATGGAAGCCGTAGCTGCAGCACGCGTTCTCTCCGAGCAGCTCGGACTCACCGGCAAGAATGTCTTCTTCAACGAGTCGTGGGTGCCCTACAGCGACCGGCAGGACTATCTTCTTGAGGCTGATGTCGGAGTGTCGACTCACTTTCAGCATGTTGAAACTACTTTCTCGTTTCGCACGCGAATTCTTGATTACCTCTGGGCGGGGCTGCCCATCGTCACTACCGAAGGTGATTCTTTCGGTAGTCTCGTCGAGAAGGAATCCCTCGGGGCATCGGTCCCGGAACGTGACCAAGCCGCACTAGAGTCGGCCCTCGAACGATTCCTGTTTGATGTTGAGGCGATCGCAACGGCCCGCGAAAATGTGAGTCGGGTACGCCAATCGTTCACCTGGGACAAGGCGTTGGCGCCTCTGGTAGAATTCTGCCGCAACCCACAACAGGCCGCTGATAAGCAAGGCGCCAAGAAGGGTGGCAAGAGCAAGAGTTTGAAGGGAATTCCCAACGGTATTCCCAAAGCCAAGTCGTCTCGCAGCACAGGGCTTCGCCGCGACATAGAGCGCGCCGCGTACTATTTTCAACAAGGCGGTCCAACTGCTGTCGTGGAGCGGATCCGCGCACGCCAGGATCGAAATCGGCCGCCCGCCGAGTAAGGGGAGCTCACCAATGACTTTATTACCAGCGCGGTACGAACAATGAGGATCAAGATATGAACGCGGACGACAACGTTGGCCCCGACTTCTTAGCCGACGAAGTAGCGCGACTCAGAGCGGAGCATGATGTCTTGGTCGCGTCGATTCGGGACCTTACACACTCGCAGCTCATCGGCCGCGATTTGGAATTGGGCCTTCGTGCCGAACTTATGCAAGCCAAGATCGACCTTGGGCACGTTCGCGATCGAGGAGTGCACGACCTGTACATGACGCGACGATCAACAACCTGGCGAGTCGGCCGATTGGTAATGAAACCAGTCGTATTCGGGCGTCGTGTGCTCAGACGAATCACCAAATGAAAATCCAGAGATCCGAACCGCTTTTCTCGATCATCACACCGGTCTACAACACGCCACTCGACGTACTTCACGACACCATCGAATCGGTGCTCGCGCAGACATTTAGCGAGTGGGAGTTGATATTGGTCGACGATAAATCGCCCAATCCACTTGTCGTGCAAGCATTGCTAGCGGCATCTGAACGCGACGCACGCATTCGCGTACTAGCGCGCGAAACGAACGGCGGAATTGTTGTGGCATCAAACGACGCTATTGAGGTCGCTCAGGGCGAGTTTCTTGCATTGCTTGACCATGACGACCTCCTCGCAGCCAATGCACTTCAAACTGTTGCCACTGCTATTGAGTCGGGATTCGATGTTGACTACGTCTATTCCGACGAAGACAAGGTGTCTCCGGATGGAAAGTTTTTCGATCAGTTCGACAAGCCGGATTGGTCGCCGGAGCGGTTGCGCGGCCAAATGTACACTGGGCATTTTTCTGTTCTCCGAGCCGATCTCGTGCGGAAAGTTGGCAATTTTCGCGCCGATTTTGAGGGGTCACAAGATCATGATCTGGTGCTGCGAGTCACCGAAAATGCACGTCACATCGTCCATATTCGAGAGGTGCTCTATCACTGGCGGGTTGTCCCCGGGTCAACAGCTGAATTGGCGGAGAACAAACCCTACGCTTGGGATGCTGGCGTTCGGGCGGTTGACGCTCATTTAGAAAGAGTCGGCATCGCCGGTCACGCGACGCACGGCCCCGTTCCTGGCACTTATCGGATCGAGCGGGAGCCGGATCTCGACAAATCCGTCAGTATTATTATTCCTACGCGAGGCACGGCCGGCGAGGTGTGGGGTGAAAACCGTGTTTTCCTAGTCGATGCGGTTCGGTCTGTCCTCCAAACAACCAACCATCGGGATCTCGAGATCGTAGTCGTCTTCGACGCCGATACGCCTGCGGAGGCGTTGGCTGACCTTGCGGAATTGGCGGGGGATCGATTGACGCTCGTTCCATTCTTCGGGACATTCAACTTCAGTCGTAAATGTAACGAAGGCTTCCTGGCTGCTCGGGGGGAAGTGCTCCTTTTTCTCAACGACGATGTACAAGCGCTCAGCGACGAGATGGTCGGAAATCTGATCGCACCCCTGAACGAACCAGACGTGGGGATGACTGGAGCTATGCTTTATTTTGAAGACGGCGGCATTCAACACGCAGGACACCTTCACCACATGGGTCAGTTTTCTCACGCCTACCTTGGCGAGCCCAAGGGTACCTATGGTGCCTTTTCGTCACTCCTGATCAACCGCGAAGCATCGGGATTAACGGCTGCTTGTATAGCCATGCCGCGGACTGTGTTCCAGGAAGTCGGAGGGTTCTCTGAGATGTTCCCCGGGAATTTCAACGATGTAGATCTCTCAAAGAAGGTGACACAGGCGGGCTATCGTCTGGTCTGGCTGGCGCAGGTCGAACTCTTTCACTTCGAATCACGATCGCGGAATCCCTTGGTGCATTCCTTCGAAGAGAAGATGATCATCGACCGCTGGGCTGGCCCGCAGCGCGACCCGTATTTGGCTTGAGTTCGCTCTAGTTTTGCAAGAAGTCCCACGTGCGGACTTTTTTTCGCGTAGCCTGAACGAGAGCTTTGTATTCAGTACATTGCCAGTAACGGAGTAACAAATATGCTGGCCAAGTTGATGCGCGTTGCCGCAGTCGCTGTCCTGACAAGCCTTGTCGCAGTCGCAGTGGTGGCTGTCCCTCAGAAGGCCGAGGCGCTAAGCGGCGCCGAATTTGACCCAGGATACATCATCTCGGATGCGCAGTTTTATGCGCCTGACGCGATGTCCCAGGACCAAATTCAGGCCTTCTTAGACGCGCAGATCGGGACCTGCAAGAACTCGCTCTGTTTGAATGTTCTCCGTATCAATACGACGACGACCACTTTGTCTTTCGGAACGTGTGCCACATATCCGGGTGAAGCCAATGAATCCGCTGCTCGTATGATCTACAAGGTCCAGCAAGCATGTAGCATCAGCGCCAAAGTCCTACTCGTTACTCTGCAAAAGGAGCAGGGTCTGGTGACCAGCAAGGCTCCGACCGAGGCGACCTTGCGTAAAGCCCTTGGTCAAGGCTGCCCGGACACCGCTCAATGCGACTCCGCGTACTACGGCTTTTTCATGCAGGTCTACTCCGCAGCCCGACAGTTTGCTTGGTATGGTAACCCGGCCGGATCACACACATCGATCAAGGTGGGACAGACCAATGCCGTGCGTTTCCACCCCAACAATGCCTGTGGATCAAGCAATGTCGTGATCCAGAATCGTGCCACCGCATCTCTTTACTACTACACGCCGTATCAGCCGAACGCTGCGGCGTTGGCGAACCTGGGCGGCGTTGGTGACGCGTGTTCTTCATACGGGAATCGAAATTTCTGGGTGTATTACAACAATTGGTTCGGGTCCCCGAATCGTGAAGGCAATCCTCTTGCTAGCCTCGATGTGTTCTCGGCCGTCCCTGGTGGGATACGACTCGCGGGCTGGGCGCTCGACCCTGACACTGCAAATTCCATTCAGGTCCACATATATGTCAACGGTGTCGGTACTAATATCACCGCGAGCAATGACAGACCCGACGTGGGCGCAACCTGGCCCTCGGTAGGATCAGCGCATGGGTTCGATGTGACTGTTGCGGCACAAGGAATCGGCCCGCAGCAAGTATGCGTTTACGGCATAAATCAAGGGCCGGGCGCCATCGTTCAATTTGATTGTCGAAATGTCGTCGGAATGACCGGTTCTGCCTTCGGTTCGCTTGACTCGGTCAACGTTCTGGCCGGTGAGGTGACGGTGAGAGGATGGGCTTTAGACCCGGACTCCTCCGCATCGATTCCAGTGCATGTCTATGCTGATTCTGCAGTTTCAGGTATTACTGCGAATGCGGCCCGTTCCGACATTGGTCGAATCTACCCGGCGTATGGGGATGCCCACGGGTTCTCCAGCACGTTTTCACTGGGGACGGGCGCGCACACAATTTGTGCGTACGCAATAGATATATCTGGTTCAGGAACGAACGCGCAACTTGGGTGCAAGTCGATTTCTGTTGGAGGTCTGCCTTTAGGTTCTCTTGATTCAGTGGTCATGAGCCCGGGCGCCATCACAGTGTCTGGTTGGGCACTTGACCCGGACTCCGTTGCATCATCTGAAGTGCATGTTTATGCGGGAACAACCGGTGTGGCGCGGATGGCAGACCAGCCAAGGAGTGACATTGGTCGCGCGTTTCCTGGGTACGGCGACAATCACGGCTACTCAACGACCATGCCAGCTACCCCGGGTTCACAAACTGTTTGCGTTTACGGCATAGATTCAGGGACCCCGCAATCAAACAGCACGCTTGGATGCCGCCTGATCACACCGATGAGTGGATCTCCGATTGGGTCCGTCGACGCGGTTTCCGTATCGAGCGGCGTGATTTCCGTTGCAGGTTGGGCCTTGGATCCAGATACACGAGATCCCATAGCGGTTCACGTGTACGTTGATTCGACAGTAGGGGGGGCTTCCGCGTCACTGGAACGTGAGGATATCGCACGTGCCTTCCCGCAATATGGTGCCGGTCACGGATTCGCTTATGCGGTCCCCGCGTCTGCCGGGTCACACACGGTCTGCACGTATGCAATTAATACTGGCCCCGGTGAGAGTGCTCCGCTCGGTTGCTCAACAATCGTAGTCAAGTAGTTGTTGGGTAGTTAGAACTAAGTGACTTCAATTATTGACCAGCAGATAAGTCAGCCTTCAGGCACCAAGAATAGGATCAGATATATCGAAAGGCTCGTCTGTGTTGTCATGGCCCTAGCTAGCCTAGGCATGGTCCTCTGGCAGGTCCCACAACATTCGACTGTGTCTCCCGTCGACGAATACGTCTACATCGACTATCTTGCAAAAGTACCGGATCAGCTTGTCGTCCATCGCGGTGAAGACGTTGGCGCGTATGCTCGCAGCTACTTGGCTTGCAACGGGGTGCGCGTGTTGGGCAGCTTTCCCCCAGACATGTGCACCACCCCTGCACTGAACGACGATCCGCGCCTACCAAACTCCGGGATGACGTCGGCTGATCTCTACACGCCGCTCTACTTTGTTGCAACGCGAGCAATGGCCCAGCCCCTTGTTTCACTTGGCGTGGTCGATCTTACCGATGCAGGTCGCATTTCGGGATGGGTGTGGCTTGCTGCCGCTGCGATCCTCCTCTACCTATCCCTGCGAAGGTGGAAGGTCCCGATCGTTGTGGCGTCGGGTGTGTCCCTCCTGATGGTCGGGTCTCTTCCTGCCTACTGGTCAAATACATATGTGAGCACCGATGCAACGGGGCTGTTCAGTGGGGCGCTCATGCTCTTCGCCGCAACGCTCGTCGTGGAGCGCAAGAAGTTTAGTATTTTCTTGTTTACCGCTTCCGCAATCTTGCTCCCGCTTTTCAAGCTTCAGAATATTATGGCTGTTGGCGCTGCCGCACTGTTCCTCCTCATCGCGGCGGGCGTGAATGCATTCCGCACGAGCTCGAGTATGAGATCGCGGGTCAAAGGTTTCTTAATAGACGCTTGGACCCGAACTGCGGCGGTAGCGCTCATTGGCGCCGTCGTTGCTCAGGTGCTTTGGATGATTATCCGAGACCTGATAGCAGTTGGGCCGGCGCCAGATCAGGGGATTTCGACTCCGATATCCATCAAGTCACTCGTGGGTGAATTCTTTAAGTACATTCCGGGAGTTGGAACTGGTGCGTTGGATCCAAATGGGTTTGGGTTTGGGGCCTGGCTCGCCGCGGTCATTATGACTTGGGCAATCGTTGGGGGAGTATTTGGACTCCTCTTAGGAGCCCGGAAGGGATCGCATGCTGAAGCACTTGCACTGGCGTCGGTTGCGGTTGCGCTCGTGGCCGGACCGATCCTGGCCATTGCCCTAGTAATAACCAATGGTTTCTATTTCACGATGCCGGCGCGATACGGTATTTCTTTGCTTCCGTTTTTCCTGGCTTGCCTAGCCCTCCTTTTCGCGCGAAAAGCTTGGCTGGGCTATCTGATGCCCGTGATCGCCATCGTCAGCTACATTGCAGTCCTCCGTATCCCCGCGGGATGAATACGGCAAAGCCTGAATTGCGCTATCACGCGTGCGTCAGGCCAGCGCGCCGTTGCAGGATGAGTGTCCTCCGCTACGAAGCGCGCAGACTAAACTTGGTCTGGTCTTCTCTACCCTGGACGAGGACTCAATGGAATGGGAGAAATCCATGCGGGCTCTACTTACTGGGGGCAATGGCATGCTGGCGGGCAGCATCCGAGCGGCGTGGACTTCTCAGAATATCCAGGGGGAGCTGACATCCGTGACGCGGCTGGATGCCGATCTCACGGATTCGGTTGCGACCCGTTCGATGATAGAACGACTTCGACCCGACGTGATTCTTCACACCGCGGCCCGAGTTGGGGGCATAGCGGCTAACATCGCAGACCCGGCGGGCTACCTGATGGACAATATTCTCATTGACGCCAGCGTGCTCAAGTCCGCCGTAGACCTTGGAGTCAAACGTTTCGTATACTTCGGGAGCTCATGCATGTACCCGAGGGACTACCGGCAGCCCCTCGTCGAGGGCGATGTACTTGCCGCGCCCCTTGAGCCGACAAACGAAGGCTACGCACTATCGAAGATTGCCGCATCCAAGTACTGCGCCTACGTTTCCTCGCAGTTCGGCCTGGAGTATCGAGTGGTCATTCCCTCCAATCTCTATGGTCCAGACGACGATTATTCTCTCGGCGAGGGGCATCTCGTCGCGGCTGCACTGGCGAAAGTGCACGCAGCCAAACAATCGGGGGTTCAATCGATCGACGTGTGGGGGGACGGAACAGCGCGGCGTGAGTTCACCTACGTTGGCGACCTGGCGGATTGGCTGGTTTCCCATCTCGATGAAATGGGTTCCTGGCCCGAAATGATGAATGTAGGGTTTGGGCGAGACCATTCCGTTCTTGAGTACTACCAAGCAGCCATGGACGTTGTCGGCTATCAGGGAAATCTTGTCACGGATCCAAGCAAGCCAGCGGGGATGCATCAGAAATTGATGTCCTCCGCCGTGGCAGCGCAATTCGGGTGGAACCCGCAAACGGAGGTTGTTGACGGAATGCGACGGGCCTATGCACGTTACGTCGAAACGATTTCCTGAACCGGACATTGACTTGCCAGTTCCCGATAGAAAGAAAATGAAACGCAATGACTGCATCTAGCTTTCCGCTCGCAACCACGACCTGGGACGAGGCCGAATACGACGCGCTCCAGCGGGTGATAGCTGGCGGTCGATTTACTATGGGTCCAGAAGTCAAATCATTCGAAGAAGAGTTTGCTGCTTTTTTTGGGTCGGAGCACGCCGTGATGGTGAATTCGGGCAGTAGTGCGAACCTCATTGCGCTTGCTGCAGCGGTCGCTAATCCCAATGTCGATCTCAATCCCGGCGACGAGGTGATTGTGCCCGCTGTGTCCTGGGCCACTACCTATTTTCCGGTTCACCAGCTCGGCTTGACGCTTCGGTTCGTCGATGTGAACATCGACACGTTGAATATGGATCCGCAGTTAGTTGAAGAGGCTATCGGACCACGGACAAAAGCAATCCTGGCTGTCAGTTTGCTCGGCAACCCCGCGGATCTGACTCGCCTGGCGTCCATCGCATCCGACAACAAACTCGTTCTTCTCGAAGACAACTGTGAATCGCTGGGGTCGAAAATAGAGGACCGTTATACGGGGACGTTCGGCCTGGCCGGAACATTTAGCTCGTTCTTCTCTCATCACATCTCGACGATGGAAGGAGGACTGATCCTGACTGACGATCTCTACATGTATCAGGCGATGCTGTCGCTGAGGGCGCATGGCTGGACCCGGGACCTACCTGCAGATAACCTAATTTTTCCGAAAACGGGTGTTGCCTTCGAGGACCACTTTCGTTTTGTTCTACCCGGATACAACGTTCGGCCGCTAGAGATGTCCGGCGCCTTGGGCCGGGAACAGCTCAAGAAGGTGCCAGGACTTATTGCCGGGCGTCAGACGAATGCAAACTTGTTTGCTGAGCGGTTTGCTGGGCGTTCGGATGTCCGTACGCAATTCGTGGCAGCAGAAAGTAGCTGGTTTGGTTTTTCGCTCATTCTTGAGGACAAACTTGCGGGACGACGAGCGGAAGTAGTTGAGGCGCTGACAGCGGCTGGAATTGAGTCACGTCCCGTTGTGGCCGGGAATTTTGCGAGAAACCCGGTCATGTCTCAGCTGAATGCCGTCGTTCCCCCATCGCTCCCAGCAGCCGACAAAATTCACGTTGACGGCCTCTTCGTCGGCAACCACCATTTTCCTATTCCCAACGAACTGGATCTTCTGCTCGATACCATTGAGGGGATCTCCTGACCGCCTGTCTAAAATGCGGGACGACTTTGAAGGTGCTCGGGTGAGTGCGAGGCGTTCGATAGCGTCAGTGGCAGTCGCTTCTGTTTTCGTGGCTGCTGGGGGTTACGCGATACTCGTGGTCGCGGCCCGTGCGCTCGGGCCCGAGCAGTACCTGAGCTTCTCAGTATTCTGGTCGGGACTTTACCTTGCTGTTGGCGCAATATTTGGTGTTCAGCAGGAAACAACGCGAAGCGTCAAGACAGTCATGCTGTCAGGGTCGGCGCCGCGAGTGCGCGGCGCCCGCGCAATATATCCCGGGATAATTGTCGGCTTCCTTGTCGCGGCAGTGGTCGCGATCTCATCACTCGGCTGGGCACCGTCGATTTTCGGACAACAGTCGGCACTATTCGTGGCCATGATCGCGGCGGGAACGGTGCTTTATGCGGGACACGCGACACTCGCCGGCGTGCTTGCCGGATTCGGGACCTGGAACTCATATTCCGGGCTTCTCATCGCTGAGGCGGCTGTCCGTTTACTCCTCATTTGCATCGTTGCTTTTCTTGCGCTGTCCGTCGCCGGGTTAGCCGCTGCGGGCACTCTGGGAATGGTCACCTGGGTGATGTTTTTGCTACGCTCCAGGTTTCGCGCTGCCGCAACGACACGGTTGGATGCGCCTCTCTGGCGATCCGTTGCAAACTCCCTGCAAGCTGTCTTGGCGTCCGGCGCGAGTGCCGTCATTGTGACCGGCTTTCCCCTGGTCCTCGCGGGCATCGCAAGAAATGAGGACGCCACTGAACTGGCCATCATTATTCTCATCGTCACTTTGACCAGGGCGCCAGTGATGCTCCCGCTCAATGCTTTCATGGGAATGATTGTGGCAAGTTTTGTCGACAAGAGCGCCCATGGCCTGTCGGTCGTCTTTCGGGCGATGGGCGCGGTTCTTGGCTTCGCGGCTGTTCTCGGAGCACTCGCGACCGTCGTCGGCCCGCCCCTACTCGTGTTTTTCTTTGGTGATGAGTATGAAGCCGGCGGCCCGTTTATCGGCGGGGCGACGGTTGCTGCCGGCCTCATTGGCGTCATCAGCATTAGTGGCGCTGCCTTGCTAGCACGAGGGCGACACCTCATATATACGGTCGGTTGGCTCGTTGCAGCTCTAACAACTTGCGCCGCTCTGTTTCTTCCCCTTCCCCTTCCGGAACGGGTTCTTCTATCGTTGGTCCTCGGTCCGGTCCTCGGCGCGATTCTGCATATTCGTGCTCTGGCTGGTCCCCCGAGGACGCGTGGACGGCGGTCGTGACAGACCTTTGAGTATCATGGGAGGGACCAGAGTTCTTAGAGCGGTCTTCATGACCGACGAACAATGAAAAACGGTATTCAGATATCCCATGAGTGAGATTCGAAAAAAGCGCGCGTTCATCACAGGAATTACGGGACAAGACGGCAGCTACCTGGCGGAGCTCTTGCTGTCCAAAGGCTACGAAGTTCACGGCCTCATTCGCCGTGCATCCACGTTCAATACCTCCCGAATTGATCATCTTTTTGTCGACCCGCACGTTGAAGGCGGCAATCTGACCCTTCATTATGGTGACTTGACTGACGGTTCACGCCTTGTCACCCTTCTCGGGGCAATTCGTCCCGATGAGGTCTACAACTTGGCCGCCCAGTCGCATGTTCGGGTCAGCTTCGATGAGCCTGAGTTCACTGGCGACACGACCGGACTCGGAACGGTCAGGTTGCTCGAGGCCGTACGCGTGACCGGGCTGGAATGCCGGTTCTATCAGGCGAGTAGTTCAGAAATGTTCGGTGCTACGCCGCCTCCGCAGAACGAGAAGACTCCCTTCTATCCACGGTCACCGTACGGTGTCGCCAAGGTCTACTCCTACTGGATCACGAAGAACTATCGCGAAGCCTATGGTCTTTTCACGGTCAATGGAATTCTCTTCAACCACGAATCGCCGCGTCGAGGCGAGACTTTTGTCACGCGCAAGATCACCCGTGCCGTGGCGCGCATCGCAGCAGGGTTAGAGACTGAGCTCTACATGGGAAACCTCGACTCTGTTCGTGACTGGGGCTACGCACCGGAGTATGTCGAGGCCATGTGGAGAATGCTGCAACACGACACTCCCCAGGACTACGCCGTCGCGACGGGTGCTGCGTATACCGTCCGAGACTTCCTGGAACTTTCTTTTGAGCATGTCGGGCTCGACTGGGAAAAGTACGTCAAGTTTGACGAGCGCTACCTCCGCCCGACCGAGGTTGACGCGCTCGTGGGCGATCCGAGCCTGGCCGCGTCGGAGCTTGGATGGGTGCCGCAAGTGAAGACACCCGAGCTGGCGCGGATCATGGTCGACAACGACGTTGCAGCGCTTGCCGCCGGCGGTGGAACGTGGATCGACAAGGTAGTCAAGCATGGCTAACAGCCTGTTGGTCGTCCTGCCGACTCTCGGCGAGAGAATCGATTCGTTAAAGGAAGCACTCGCGAGTGTAAGTGCTACTGCGAAGGTCGTGAACTTAAGGCTGATCGTGGTGTTGCCGGTGATCGCTCAGGAGGCTCGTTTGCTCGCTGCTGAACACGGCGCCGAAATCATCGACGACCCGCGACAAGGACTTGCGGGAGCAATGAACGCCGGAATCGCCGCGCGAGCAGGTGAGAAGTATTATGTTGGGCTGGGCGATGACGACCTGCTACGGCCGACTGGTATTCGAGCTCTTTTTCACCGGGCGGAAGAGCACCAAGACGTGGTGGTGGCTTACGGCGCCTGCGACTATATTAACGCCGAATCGCGCGTTATCGGAACCAACCGTGTCGGAAAACTCGCGACGCTAATCCTCTCGTGGGGGCCGAACTTGATTCCTCACCCGGGCGCACTCGTCGACCTCGACGCGCTTCAGGGTATTGGAGGATTTGCACTGAATCGTCCGTACACAATGGATCTTGATGCATTTCTTCAACTAAAGAAGGTCGGCAGATTTGTATTCGTGCCGGATGCCGTTTCGGCTTTTCGCTGGCACGCAGATTCGCTGACCGTTGCCGACCGGAGGAAATCTGCTGCGGAAGCTCTTGACGTAAAACGCTCGTATCTACCCGCGGCAGTGCGGAGCCTAAGCGTTGCATGGCTTGGCCCCATTTCGTGGGCCACACGGGTCGCCGGTAACGTTGTCTCCTACCGCGCCGGAAAGATCGCCACCGCTTCTACGGCAGGTACTGGAAAGTGATCGAACCGCGCGAGCCTGCTCTGGAAAACACCGATACGTGGCTCGTTGTCCCGCTCTACAACGAGTCGAGCGTGATTTTTGATGTCATTTCGGAAGCGCTCCTAACTTTTCCGAAGATCGTTTGTGTGGACGATGGGAGTACAGACTCGTCGGCTGAGCGAGCGGAACAGGCCGGCGCGTATGTCGTGAGGCATCCGATCAATCTCGGACAGGGCGCTGCGCTTCAAACAGGTTTTGACTACGTCGCTCGTGATTCGGCGGCTCGCTTTGCAGTAACTTTTGACTCCGATGGCCAGCATCTGGCTGCGGACGCCGCTCGAATGGTTGAGCGATTGAGACACGAAGAACTAGACGTTATTCTCGGATCTCGATTCTTGGATAATCGAACGAATGCGAGTCCGATGAAGCGCGCCGTGCTTAAACTGGCGGTCAAATTCACGAACGTGACGACCGGTGTTCGACTGTCAGATGCTCACAATGGATTGCGCGCATTTACGGTCGAAGGACTGGCCAAAATTCGTGTTCGCCAGAACCGCATGGCTCATGCGTCTGAGATTGTGGCGCAAATCGGACGGACTCGCCTCCGATACGCCGAAGAACCGGTGCACATCGTTTACACGGATTACTCCCGGTCGAAGGGGCAATCGCTGTGGAACTCCGTAAATATTCTTGTCGAATTGATACTCAAGTAGAGGCCTCATGGATCCCCAACTGCTCATCAAACTTGTTCTGCTCCTAGGGCTCGGGGCCATTGCATTGTTGATCCTGTGGCCCGGCCGTGGCGCCCGGCGACTGGCACTAAGGAGGATTTCACTCCTCTTCCTCGTCGCTTGTGCGGCCGTCGCAGTGGTCTTTCCCCAGCTTTCGAATGCCGTTGCAACCCTGTTTGGGGTTGGTCGGGGGGCAGACCTTCTCCTTTATGGGCTGGTCGTGTGTTTCGTCGGATACGTGATTGCTACGCGAGCGCACCATTCTCGAGTCGACATACAGGTCACAGAGCTCGCTCGTGCGCAGGCACTAGCGCGAGCCGTCGAGCCCGGCTCGATGCACCGATGACCACCCTCGTCACCGGTGGGACCGGGTACATAGGCGCCCATGTAGTGAGGCTCTTGCGTGAGCGCGGGGGTGACGTTGTCGTCGTGGACGACGTGCTGACGGGTATCCGCGGCAGGATAGGTTCCGTCCCGCTCGTCGAAATGGATCTCGCTCGCTCAAGCGCGCCGGCCATGCTCGAATCCGTCATGCGGGACTACGACGTGAAGCAAGTCGTGCATTTTGCGGGGCGGAAGCAGGTAGCGGAGTCAGTCCTGCGTCCTGCCTGGTACTTTCAACAGAACGTGGGCTCGTTGGCAAACCTTTTGATGGCGATGGAGAAGGCTGATGTGTCGCGCGTCGTCTTCTCCTCGTCTGCCGCAGTCTATGGAACTTCCGAGGGCCCGTCGCTGAGTGAGGGCACACCGCAGCACCCAGTGAACCCCTATGGTGAGTCCAAACTCATTGGCGAATGGTTAATTTCGGATGCGGTTGTCTCTCAAGCGCTTCGAGCCTCAAGTCTGCGCTACTTCAATGTTGCAGGTTCTGGCTGGCCAGAGTTGGGCGACACGGCTGCTCTGAACTTGGTACCTATGGTCCTGGAACGTCTAGATCAGGGGTTGTCCCCCCTCATCTTTGGTGACGACTATGACACCGAAGATGGAACGTGTGTGCGGGACTATATTCATGTTTTGGACCTCGCAGAGGCGCATCTGGTTGCGTTGGACAGCTTGAAAATTGGTCCGGCGAGAAACGATATCTATAACGTCGGGACGGGAATTGGATCTTCTGTTCGCGACATGATCAATCAAATCAT
The DNA here is from genome assembly GCF_004402315.1 of Cryobacterium sp. TMT1-3. Classification (NCBI taxonomy): domain Bacteria; kingdom Bacillati; phylum Actinomycetota; class Actinomycetes; order Micrococcales; family Microbacteriaceae; genus Cryobacterium; species Cryobacterium sp. TMT1-3. Next base: position 50,976 of record NZ_SOFW01000030.1, on the reverse strand, counting down.
TGCGCGGTCTGGTTCAGTGGTCATTCCCGAGGTGCGTGATCGGCGGCTGGGAGATCCTGCTGTGGTCGTTGCCGACCCACGCGCTATCTCGGCGGCAACCGGGTGGGTCGCCAAACGTGGTCTCGCGGAAATAGTTAATTCAGCATGGGATTCTCACTTGCTGTTGAAAAGCTGACGACGGCCCAACGGTCGACCGCGTCGGGCCCGCGTCCAGGGAATGGCGACTTGCTCCGCCTGGGGCTCACTGTCAGCGTGCGGTCGTCGAGATTAGACAGATACGGAGATGAACACGTGCACGAAGCTGCCTCATCGGCGAACGCCAACACGAACGCGATTGCCGGTCGGCGCAGGGACGTGAAACCGCGCTCAGTATTCTGGATTGCCTTTCTGATTTTGGCCGCGCTGTCGACTTTGTGGTCGTTGGCGAGTCCGATCTTTTCGGTGCCGGACGAGAATGCACATGCGACAAAGGCGGTTGCCCAGGTGCACGGGCAGGTCATCGGCTATCAGGTGCCGGGTATCAAACACACGGTGGTTGATCTTCCGGATGGATACCTTTACGATCCGCACATTCTTTGCTTTGCTTTTCACCCTGATCAGCCTGCGAACTGTGGCGTTGAATTGGGTGATGCCAGCGGGACTGATTGGTTCAATACTTGGGTGGGCGCCTACAACCCGCTGTACTACTACGCGGTCGGCTGGCCGAGCCTGATTCTTGACGGGGCAGCCGGCATCTACGGGATGCGCATTGTGAGTGGCTTGTTAGCCGCTGTGTTCGTTGCGTGGGGTTTTCAAGCCGCAATGTCTGTGCGCAGGTCGCGCTGGATGCCGTTGGGCCTGGCGTTTGTGGCGGCCCCAATGGTCGTCTATTTCTTCGGCTCGATGAACCCCAATGGCATCGAAATTGCTTCAGCGGTTGCACTCTGGACGGCCCTTCCTCGTCTTCTCGAACAATTCGACTCGCGAAAAATGGTTGGAGATGTGTCGGTGCTTCCGCGCTGGTATCTCTGGATGATTGTGGCCATCGCCTCCGTTGCGCTCGCGACAGCTCGAGCAACGGGACCTCTCTGGCTGATTGTCGTTGTTGGCATCTGTTTCATCGCGACCGGCTGGAAGCCGGTCAAGGCGCTGTTCACAACCGGGCGCTCGTATATACCGCTCGGGTTTGTCGCTGCCGGAGGCATCTTCTCGATCGTGTGGACTTTGAGCGGCGGCAGTCTTTCAAGCCAAGCCGACAAGTCGGACGCACCGCTCGTCGGCGCCTCATTCATGCAGGGCTTTGTTCACGTGCTGCGCACTACCCCGGGGTTCATTCAGCAGGCCATTGGCTACTTTGGCTGGTTTGATGCCCCACTCCCGACAACCGCGTATTGGTTGTTTGTCATCCCGCTGGGCACGCTCATTATTCTGGCATTCACCGCTTCGAGGCGACGCGGTTTGATCACCGTCGCTGTGATGGTGGCCGCGGCGATCTTTGTACCGGCGTTGGTGCAGGGCTACAGCGTGAGCCAAACGGGAATTATCTGGCAGGGGCGATATGGTCTCTTCCTTTATCTCGGCATAACAATTCTGGCCGCGTGGGTGCTTTGCGCCAAAGACGGGGATCGCGCTGCGTTCCTGTCGACACGACTCACCTGGATTGGCGCAGCAATGATCGCGTCGTATGGGCTGCTGGCCTTCGTCGCTGTGATGTGGCGTTACGTAGTTGGCAGTGCTGCGCCGATCAGTGAGATGTGGAAGAACCCGGCCTGGCAGCCGCCGCTCGGCTGGCCCACTTTGGTCGCGCTCTATGCTCTGGTCTCAATTGTCTTCGTTGTCTGGACGGGGTGGCTGGCCGGCCGCGCGGCCCGACTCGACGATGCCGGTGACTCGACTGTGAGCGGTACAGCGGCAGATTCATCACCCGAGCGCGTTCTTCGTGGCTGAACCACGGGTCGCGATCGCCTACGACTGCTTCTTTCCAATCAACTCGGGCGGCGGCGAGCGGGTGTATCGGCGCATCGCCGAGTTGCTCACCGAACGGGGAAGCCCGGTTGACTATGTAACGCGCAGCCAGTGGGATGGCCCAGCTCCCGAAGCGCGCTTTTCGGTCGTACCGGTGTGGCACGGGGCGATCTACAACAGCGAGGGCACGCGCACGCCCGTGAGCGCCGTGAAGTTTGCATTGGCGCTTTTTCGCCACTTTCGAGCGCAGCGCGCTAACTATGACGTGGTCATCGTCAGCGCGCTGCCCGTGCTCAACGTCTTCGCAGTTCAACTGGCATTGGCCGGAAGCAAAACCTTCGTGGTCAGTGACTGGCTCGAGGTGTGGGGCTGGCGCCAGTGGCGCGCGTATTCGGGCGCGCTGATGGGCACCGTCGCCTCGCTGCTTCAGTTTGTCGCCATTCGCCTCGGCAACCTGCACACCGTAAACAGTCACTTCACCGGCTCGCGCATTCGGGGCTATCGCCGGGGAGCAGCTCCGGTCACGTTGGGGCTGATCGACCTCGTCGGTGCCGCTCCCGATGTGACGACCAAACGCGGCGACGAACCGTACCTGATTTTCGTCGGCCGGCACATCGCCGACAAGCAACTCATCGACCTGCTGCCAGCCCTGCGGGAGGCGCGCACACACATTCACAACCTACGCCTGGTGATCGTGGGGTCCGGGCCCGAAACGGTCGCCGTGGCCGCGCGTAGCACCGAGCTGGGTCTCGACGACGTCGTCACTCTCGCCGGTCGGGTCAGCGATGACGAACTGCACACCCTGCTGGCCGGGGCCCGGGCACTGGTCAACCCGTCGCGCCGTGAGGGGTTTGGGCTGGTTGTCGCCGAGGCGGCTGCGGTAGCTACGCCGAGCGTGGTGGTGGCCGGCCCCGACAATGCGGCGGCCGAGCTGGTTCACAATGGGGTCAACGGCTTCGTCGCACCGTCGGTGCGACCTCGCGACCTCGCCGAGGCCATGGTGAAGGTGGTGACCGCCGGTGAGCCGTTGCGACGTTCCACGCAGGCTTGGTTCGAGCAGGAACGCACGGCTGGTGGTCTCAGTCGATCCATCGACCAGATCTTGCAGGCCTATCGTTCTGCCAGGACCAGCTGAAACGATTCGAGCGTCTGCTGCGCGGTGCGGTCCCAGGTGAACTCTGCGGCCCGAGCGAGCCCAGTCGTCGCAAGACGCGCCAACTTGGTGGGCGATGACAAGAGCTCGCCGATACCGTCGGCGAGCCGCGCGGCGTTATGAGGGTCGACATACCCGGCCGCATCACCGGCGACCTCACGCAGCACTGGAATGTCGGAGCAAAGCACGGGGCAGCCGTGCGCCATCGCTTCGAGAACCGGCAGTCCGAAGCCCTCGAAGAACGTGGGGAACACAAACAGGGTTGACTCGGCATACAGCGTGTCGAGTTCCTCGGGCGTGAGCCAGCCACGCAACGACACCCACTTCTGAAGTCCGAGTTCACTTACGAGCGGGGTGAGCGGGTCGTCGCCGTGACTGCCGGTAATCACCAGGTGTGGTCGCGTCTGTTCAGGCAGGAGCGCGAGCGCTGTCAGCAGCGTCGAGAAGTTTTTGTGCGGCATCCGGTTACCAACGGCCAGCAATTGGTCGGTGCGGCGAACAGTGGTCGAACCGATTCTCGCGTCACGCATTTCGCCCGCCAGGGGGATTACGTCGACTGGGGTGCGCCTGATGTGAAGGAAGCGTCGAATGTCGGTGCGGGAGGCGGCGCTCACTGTGAGAATACGGCGGGCTGTGCGCGCACCGAGGCGAATGAGCGTGCGGAGGATCACAGAGTAGGCGCCGGGGACATATTCCGGATGCCGAAAGGGCAGCAGGTCGTGGATGGTCATGACGACCGGAACCCGCGAAATGAGCGGACCGAGGTTGGCCGGACAGTGGATGAGCGTGGCGCGACGGCGACGTGCGAACCCGGCGACACTGAACAATTCACCACGCGCCCACGCCACCCGGTTCTCGCCGCTGATACCGGAATCGATCACGTCGCCGGGAAACCAGGAGGTGTCGCCGGCGGCGAGTTCACTTGACGCGAGGGCGATGAACCGCACCTCGTCGTTGTCGCGAGGCATTCGGCTGTACACCTCGCGCACATACGATTCCATGCCGCCCTTCTTGCCGGTGAAGAACAACAGGTCGACCATTATGAGCGGGAGCGGCATCGAGTCAGTCCTTGCTTGCGCGAGCGGTTCGGGAACGTCGGGCAGCCTCGTAGATCACCGCGGAGATGAGTTCGGCCACAAGCATTCCCGCAAATACCCAGACGATGTTTTGCGTGACGAGACCCAGCCCGGCGAGGGCAAAGGTGACGGCGGCGACGATAGCGCGCAGCCCGGTCAGCAGGCGAACCGCCCCCATTCGTCGCAGGGCAGCAAATGGGATTGTGGTGAGAATCGATGTGGCTCGCCAGGCGCAGGCAACGGCGAGCGGCAGGGCCGTGTCGCTGAGCGACCAGGCAGAACCGAAGATGAAACCGAAGGCGCCGGTGGCTTCGAGAATGCCGAGTGCAACGATTGCCCCCAGCAAGGCGAGCCCGGACACCCCGATATCGAGTCTGGAGTGCTCCTTCAGCAGCCGAAGTCGCAAAAAGTTGAGCGGAATGGCCAGCAACCCCGACACCGTTGAGAGGGCGGTGAAGATAATGGCCTGGGCCGGACCGATGAAGGCGAGAATCATCACGTTCAGCAGGGGGTAGATGACGCCGGTGATGGAGGTGTCTGCGACCACCCATCCCATCACTGCCGGGTCGGGGCGACTGGGCTGGTGGGACACCGGCAGCGACCGCACACAGGTGGCGAGCGCGATGCCAGCGACCAAGGGAATCATTCCCCAGGTCTGAGCGGTGAAGGCCACCAGTACTCCAGCGAGGGCCCCCGACCCGACGAGCACGGATGCCCAGACTTCGCGAGTATCCAGACGTTCAGCAACGGACACCCCACGACCTACCTCAAGCGAGGCCAGCAGAATGGGTAGGGCGACACACAGCGCGATGGCGTTGGTCGAGTTGAACCCCACCATGACGGCCGTCAAGACCGAAAGCGCGGCCAGCCAGAGGGGGAAGGTCACCCGTCGAGCCGTCGCTGCCGAACTCAACCGGGATTCAACGACTACCGCGAACGTGACTTGGCCAACGAACGTGGCGAGCATCACTGCGACAGCAATGGCACCCTGCTCAGCGAGGGTGAACTGACGAGCTGAAATCGCCACAGTAGCGGCGGGAATCACAGCCAACGACACACCGCCGAGCAGTGTGATCAGCGACATCGCTGCACCGCGCAAGCGCATTTGCGGGGGCAGAGCGAGACTCATCGATCGACCGCTGTCGACAGCGTGGTGCCGAAGCAGTGACCGGTGAGGCCCTCGAAACGACCCACAAATACCCACCAGCCATCCGCCGCTTGAAAAGAAGAGCGATTTCGCACACCGAAGAGCAGACCGCCAGCGAGGGCTGCGGCACGCCAATAGAGCGGGTACTTCCAGTTGGTGAGTAGGCGGCCGAAACCACGGGCATAGGTGCGCAGCTTGCGTCGGCGCTCGACGTTGGAGAGTCCGTGCGGGTCGGAAATGCCGCCGATTGACGTCTCTGCGGGCAACCACACAAACGAATCAGCCTGGCCAGACCTGATCAGGCGCAGCAGAAGATCGGTGGCCTCGCCGGACTGCCACGGTGTGGAGGCCCCGGTGCCGATCGACTCCGCGAACCCGCCAATCATTGTAAACACGCTGCGGCGAATGACGAGGCCCATTTCGATGACGGTCCAAACGTTCCAACGGTCAAGCGGAGTACCGGGGGCCGGCAGCTGAAATTTCGGGCCGTTTTCATCGGTGACGGTGAGTGCGCCTGCGCTAGCGGTGCTCGGCGTGGAACGAATGCCAGCGATGGTGCCGGGGGGAAACCAGGTCGTGTCATTGGGAAAGTGCAGGAGGTAGTCGACACCAGCCGGGAGCGCCTCGACACCCGCGTTTCGCCCTCGTGATGCGCCCATCGGTGACGTTGTGACGACAATCTCGCAGGTGAGGGCGGTGAACTCTCTGGCGAGTTTTCGAACTGCTTCGAGGTTGCGCTGCGCGACGATCACAACCACGTCCGTAGTCGTGAGCTGGCCTTCCAGCGAGCGAAGAAGTCGCCGCAATTCCGGCACTCGGCCGAGCGTGGTGATGACGAGGCCAATGTTCATAGTGCACTAAGTCTGTACGATTGGGGGCGCACCGCAGAACATAGACAGGACCCACACTCACATGCAGCAAACCTCGACGATCGAACTGACGATCCTCATGCCCTGTCTGAACGAAGCTGAGACGCTGGCGGTGTGCGTCAACAAGGCCCTCGGCTATCTCGAGCGCAGCGGTGTGGTCGGCGAAGTATTGATTGCTGACAACGGCAGCACCGATGGGTCGCAGCAAATCGCCGAGTCGCTCGGCGCCCGTGTGGTCGCCATCGCCGAGAAAGGTTACGGCAGTGCTCTCAACGGCGGCATCGAGCACGCCCGCGGTACCTATGTGATCATGGGCGACGCCGATGACAGCTACGATTTCAGCAGCCTCGACGGCTTTGTCGAGCGTCTGCGCGCCGGCGATGAACTCGTCATGGGCAATCGCTTTCGTGGCGGCATCGAGCCCGGCGCCATGCCCCCGCTACATAAATATCTTGGCAATCCGGTGCTTTCGTGGATCGGGCGCATGCTGTTTCGCTCGCCGATCAAGGACTTTCACTGCGGCCTGCGCGGATTCAACCGGCAGTCGATGCTCGACCTGCACCTGCAGACCACCGGCATGGAATTCGCCAGCGAAATGGTCGTCAAGTCGACCCTCGGCGGTTCGCGCGTCAGCGAAGTGCCCACCACACTCGCGAAAGACGGGCGCAGCCGGCCGCCGCACCTGCGCAGCTGGCGTGACGGCTGGCGCCACCTGCGTTTTCTGCTCATCTTCAGCCCGCGCTGGCTGTTTCTGATTCCTGGAACGGCCGCCTTTGTGTTGGGCTTCGTCGGAGTCATTCTGCTGAGCTTTGGTCCTGTTGTCGTCGGACCCGTGGGATTCACCTACTCGAGTCAGCTCTACCTGGCGGCGCTCACCGTGGTCGGCTATCAATCTGTGCTATTTGCCATTCTTACAAAGATCTATGCGCAGCAAGAGGGGTTCCGAATTCCGCGCAGCCGTAACTTCGACCGGCTGCAGAAACGCATCAGCCTGGAGAGTGGGGCCATTGTGGGCCTTCTGCTCTTTCTCATCGGCCTGGGCGTTGCTGTTGCACAGTTTGTCGGCTGGGCCGCGAACGACTTCGGCCCGCTTGAAGCCGGCGCCACTCTCCGCGCAGCAATTCCGGCTGCGCTGCTGATGATGCTTGGTTCGCAGACGATCATGGCGGGCATGTTCCTGGGTGTTCTGTCGGTTGGCGTGAAGCGCAACTAATGGCAATGCGCGTCTCCGTCGCGTTGTGCACCTACAACGGCGCCGCCTATCTCGAAGAGCAGCTGCTCAGCATTCGGGGGCAGTCACTGCCCGTAGCCGAGATCGTCGTGTCGGACGATGGGTCGACGGACGACACCCTGGCCGTGCTCGAGCGAGTGATCGCTGACTGGCGCGGCATCGACGTTGTGGTGCTGCGGAACCCCGCCGCGCTCGGGGTGACGGCAAACTTCGAGCAGGCGCTCGCGGCCTGCTCCGGTGACCTCATCGCGCTCTGCGATCAGGACGACATCTGGTGGCCTGAGCGAGTGGAACGGATGGTGGCCGAGTTCACCCGACGGCCCGAGCTGCAGATGGTGCACGCCGACGCACGGCTGGTCGACGCCGCGGGGGATCCCCTCGGGTTCACCCTGCTGCAAACATTGGGCGTGTCCGATGCCGATCGCGCCGCCGTGCACGCCGGGCACGCCATCGACGCGTACCTGCGCCGCAACGTCGTGACGGGCGCAACGATGATGGTGCGCCGCGAGCTGGTTGAGCGATCACGACCGTTCCCAGCTGCATGGGTGCACGACGAGTGGATTGCCATGGTCGCTGCCTTGACCGGCCTGGTCGACCTGCTCGAGGAGCCACTCACCGACTATCGCCAGCACGGCGGCAACCAGATCGGTGTGACCAGCCTCGACGCCTCCGGCAAACTTGGCCGGCTTCGGGCGCCGCGCACGGCGCGGAACGCGCGGCTGTTGGCGCGAGCCGAAGCGTTGCAGCAACGGGCGGCGGGGTTCGAGCCGGCTGCATCCGCTGCGGTCTTGGCGTTGATCGATGGGAAGCTCGCGCACGAGCGTCGCCGCAGTGGACTGCCGGCGGCACGGCCGTCGCGGGTGGCGCCGATCATGCGCGGCTGGCGTGCGGGGGACTACTCCCGGTTCGGGCTGGGGCTGCAGGACGTGCTGCGCGATCTGGTGCAGCCGGTCTGATCTGTTGCCTTGTGGGCGGGCGTCAACTGATGTTCCATGGCTGTGGCTGAAAGAGGGTGGCACGGTGAAATATACGAGAATACTGCTGGCCGGGGCGCTGAGCGCGGCCGCGTTGCTGCTAACGGGGTGCGTGCCAACGACCGCGCCGCCGGACGCGACTGAGAGCGCCGAGCCGGTTCCGGTTCCGACCATCACGGTCACGCCGGATCCGTCGGCGCGAACGGCCGACAGCCCGCTGGAACCGATTGATGCCTACGCGCTCTGCAAGGCGCAGACCATTGGGTTCTACGTGGGGGATCCCGGGCTCGTGACCTTCGCTGACTTTGCCAGCTCGATGGTCGTGCTGCGCGACGACGGCAAGCATTTCGTGTACGTCGAGGCGAGCGATGGCAACCGTGAGCCCGCCCTGGTCGATGTCGGAGCGAGCAACTGCATCGTCGGCGGCGTCATGGGTGCGCCCGAGTGGACCCTGTTCGGCAGCATGGTGCGGGTGAGAGAAGCCGAGCTCGAGGGCATGGTCAACATGCCCGGCGAGACGGGCTGACGGCATCCGCTGCTGAGGGGAGAAAACGTGAACGGCTGCGTTTCACTGCGGCTCAGCTTCGTCCGGGGGCTCGTAGCCGCAGGCCGACGGCTTTGGCTGCCGCCTGCTGGCGAGCATCGTATGTGATGAACTCGTTCGCTTCTGCCTGGAGTGCCGCGGCGATGTGAAGGGCGTCCAGGCTCCGCAAGCTGGCACCCGTGAGGAGCCCGGCCTCGCGGAAGACGCTCCGGTCCATGTGCAGCATGGCCAGTCATGGGCCAAGGGGTCTGGCGCGCCCCAGCTGGCGCCGCTCCTCCACAGATTCCAGTTCGATTTATTATCCACGGGTATTGAGGATAATTCGGCGTTCGTGCGATTTGCTGGGAGAATTGAGGTATGAACAACCTCGCTGATGAGCTTCGCCGGGCGGCCGATCGGGTCGCTTCTCTGGGCGATTGCAGCGCGGCATTCGACGCACTGCCCGAGGCTGACGTGTTGGCCGGTCAGCACTCGTTGGCCGAGGCTCGGCGCCTGCTCGATGTGTTCGCGGCGTGGATGGCCGGCACCGTCGCCCGCCGCTCGCGGCCGGAGTTGGGCCGGGAGGGTTTGGCGGCACGGCAGGGGTTCGCCACTCCGGAGGCGATGATTCAGCACGTGAATGGTTCCTCGCGGGGTGAGGCCGTCAAGCTGGTCGCCTCGGGGGTTTTGATGGGCGAAACGGATGCTGCAGAAAAGCTGGCGGCGGACCAAGCGGAGAAACGAGCAGCGGATTTGCTCTTGAACCCTCCGAACGATCTTGATTTCTCCGAAGCGGAATCTGAGATCGTGGAGGTGCCGTGGCAGGCGCCGATCGTGCACGCCGTCGCTGACGGAAGCCTCACGGTCGACCAGGCCGACGCCCTGCGACGCGGCCTCGGCGAGATCGACCAGGCCGTGTCGGCCCAAATTCTTCGGGACGCCCTCACCGAACTGGTGCCGGAGGTTACTGGGCTCAACGTGGAGCTGGTGTACCGCCGGGCTCGCCGTCTACGGGACCAGCTCGACGAAGCCGGTATCCGGGCGCGGGAGAAGCAGGCCCGCGATGACACCCGGTTCAAGGTGTTCCGCCGCCAGGACGGCATGGTCGTGCTCAGCGGATTGCTCGCACCGGAGCAGGGCGAGCACTGGATCAGCGCGTACGAGTGCCTCACCAGCCCGCGCCTGCGCGGCGGCGTGCGGTTCGTCGACCCGGATCAGGAAGCCTGGGCCGACCGGGTGCGCAATGACCCGCGCACCGTGGATCAGATCGCCGCCGACTGCTTCACCGCGCTGCTCAAGACCGGCACGGATGCCGACCCCACCAAAATGTACGGTGGACGCCAGCCGGCCGTGCGCATCGTCGTCACCCAGGCCGATCTTCAGCGGGCCGGACTGGCCGTGCCCCGTGGCGTGACAGTGACCGTGACTGGTGCAGACGCCCACAGCCGGACGTCGGAGGCCTCAAACCACACGGGAAGTGCGGCACCGGGCAACGCTCGACCGGGCTCGGGAGCCGCCGCCGCGACACCGGGGGCCGGATCGCCAGCTCCAACCGAACCATTGAAACTGACTCGGCCGGCATGTGTTCCTGCACAATCACCACAACGCGTTGGGCACGGCTTTCTCGAGGGAAACCCGGCCCCGATTTCACTCGAAACGGTGCAGAAGTACCTCTGTGACACCGGCCAGTTGCGGCTGCTGGTAGACGAGGCGGGGCATCCGCTGAAATTGGGCCGCACCGTGCGTACCTTTAGCGAGGCGCAACGCGTGGCTATGGGCGTGCGCGACGGCGGATGCATGTTTCCGGGGTGCGACCTGCCGCCTTCCCGAACGGAGGCGCACCACGCCGACCAGTGGGTGCGTGACACGGGCGAGACCGATATTGATCGCGGACTGTTGTTCTGCGGCCCCTGCCACCGCCGACTTCACCAGGAAGGTTGGCGAGTGATTGGCGAGTCTGGCGCGTTCTGGCTGCAACCGCCCGCGACCATTGACCCGACGCAGACGCTGATTCCGCTCGCCAGCAAGAGCCCGCTCATGCTCGAACTCCAACGGGTGCAGGATGCCGAAGCCAGCTGACGCACGGTCGCACAGGTTGCCAGCGTTGGTCGTATGGCGGTCTCGGCGAGCTCGACCAGCGGGATTGTTGCGGCCCGCGGACCGCCAGCGTTGGTCGTATGGCGGTTGCGGTGGCCTCGACCAGCGGGATGGGGAGCTCGAGACCGGCCGGAGGCGTGCCGTGGGCACACGCTACGGGGCGTCGGGGTGCGGCTTGTGCGGCAGGGCGCTGCGCCAGCTGAGGCCCTGCGCGGCCTTGACCGAGCAGATCACCAGCAGCAGCCAGCCGAACTCGAACAAAATGGTGCTTTCCGCCGCGCTCGTCACGAGCAGGGTGACCAGAATGAGCGGCACCCAGACGTAGACCAGCGAGCGCTTGTTCGAGGCGAGCAGCCAGGAGCGCACGAAGGCCAGCAGTACGAGGGCGAGAAACGCGAGAATGCCGATCAGTCCCACCTGAAAATACACGTCGAGGTAGGCGTTGAGGCCGGTGGCGTGCAGGCGTCCGGTGGTGAATTCCAGCCAGCCGTAGGGAGTCACGTCCTGCGGCCAGAATCCGGCCCAGCCCCAGCCCTCGAGCGGATGCAGTTCCACCAGCCGCCACATTTCGCTCCACAGCGAGTAGCGCGCTTCGAACTCGCTGCCGGCGTTCAGGGTGCCGATGATAGCCGTGCGACCGAGCCAGGCCGCGCCGGCGGCGACGAGAGCCGCACTCAGGAGGCCGAGCTGCAGCATCCACCTGCCTTCGACGGGCGTGCTGCGCAACCGATAGAGGGCCAGCGCGGCGACGACCACGCAGAGTGCGACGACCACGATGACCGGGGAGCGGGTGAGCACGAGGCAGACGCCGGCCAGCCACATGGATCCGATGCCGAGGTTGCGCGGAATGGATCTCGCCCGCAACTCCACGTAGAAGGTGACGGCGGCGATGAGGGCGATGAGTCCGAAGACGTTGCGGGAGCCGAACACGCCCTGGATGGGGCCGAGCCGGTCGATATCGCCGACCACGCCGAGAAACGCGATGGGCAAATCGAGCAGCAGCCCCGAGAGCACCTCGAGCACGATCGAGAGGCCGAGCAGCACCCGCAGCACGTCGCCGATGGCGCGTACCACCTGGAACGTGTCGCGCACCAGGGCCACATAGATGGCAAGAAACCCGACGGTGATCTGGTAACTGACGCCGATGACGGTCTCGGTGACATAACCGCTCCACACACCGGAGAGCGCGCACCAGGCCACGAATACGATGATCGAGATGGGCAGCAGGCCGTGCCATTCCACAATGGGGCGGCGGGCCAGCAGCGAGAATACGGCGAGCACGACGAGGCCGCCGAGAATGCCGATGAGGCCGGGCCAGCCCATGACGCTGCGCAGCAGGTGAGTGCTGAACGCGGTGGCCAGAATGGTGAGCGTGAGCGCGGCCGCGAATTTCGGCGACGCGAGCACGCGGCGCAGGGCGTCGTGCAGGGTGGGCATCCTCTAAGTTACCGCGCGCAATCTACGGCATCGGTCGGGGCGCGTGTTGCTGACGTTTCGTGACGACGGCGAGCACGATGAGAATCACCCAGCCGCTTTCGATCAGCAGGCGACTTTCGGCCACGCTCTGCGCGATCAGGGCAGCGAGCAGCAGCAGCGGCAGCAGCGCCGAGACGGCGAACGGTTCGGTGTCGTGAATGCCGACGCGGGGGCGGTCCACGGCGAGAAACCAGGCCCGCCACAGGGTGGAGAAGACCAGGGCGGCGAACAGGATGACGCCGACGATACCGAGCTGCAGCCACACGTCGAGCCAGGCATTATGAGCCTGCAGGTAGGTGACGCCCTTGCGCACGGCAAGGTCGTTGAACGGTTCCACCCACGGCACCCAATAGCTCACCCAGCCCCAGCCGAACAGGGGGCGTTCGAGGGCGAGCTGGGTGACGCTGGCCCAAATGTCGAAGCGGCCGGTGAGGTCGTCGCTGCGGCCGAGCAGCCCGAACAGCTGCGAGGAGAACAGCGCAAGGGCTGCTGCCACCGCCAGAACGGATGCCGCCGCCACGACATATAGCGGCCGCCGGTGCTGATCGTGCACGGTGCGCGCCCAGAGCGCGAAGAGCAGGGCCGCGACGACCGCGACGAGCGACACGGTGACCGTGGCGGATCGGGTGAGCAGCAGCATCCCCACGGCGAGGGCAAGCCAGATGAGGCCGGCATTGCGCTTGACGGTGTGGGCCCTGAGCTGCACGACGAAGACGATGATGGCGGTGAGCGCGATGAAGCCGAGCAGGTTGCGGTTGGCGACGATGCCCTCGATCGGGCCGCCCGTGAGCAGCAGGCCGCGGCTCCAGTAGAAGGCGCTCGGCACGTTGTCGGTGCCGTAGTCAACGAAGAACGGCAGCACCGGTGCCTGCACGACGACCGCCACGAACAGCTCGAACCCGAGGCTGAGCGCGAGCACCCAGCGCAGGGCGCCGCCCAGGGTGCGCAGCAGCTCCGGCCAGGTGAGGGTGACGGCTAAGAAGAGCGCGGCGAGGGTGGTGATCAGCTGCAGGGTGATTCCCAGAGCGGATGCCCCCGGGTAATACGACCACGCGATCGACAGGGTGGCCAGCAGCAGGAACGCGGTGATGGTCTTGGGAAATTTGCGCCAGTTCAGCGGCGGGGCGAGGGCGGCCTGATAGGTGTGGCCGCGGGCGATATCACGAGCTGTGGGGGTGTCGTCGAACGGTGTGCTGTTGGGGGTGGGGACTGCAGCGGCGGCGTTGGCCCGGTTGCGGGCGTTGGTGCGTTGGGTGCTCAGGCCGATGATGCTGCCGACGACTACGATCACGGCGATGGCGCCGAAGCCCCACCAGCCGCCGAGGTTGCGCCAGAACTGGCCGGCCAGAACGGTGAACCAGACGAAGGTCGCGAAGAGTCGAATGACGAGGCGGCTCTGCACGGTGGGCATGGGTTCAGATTACCGTTCCTGGTGCGCCGGGTTTCGCGAGATTGGGGTGCATGCGCTTCGCCGTTTCACCCGAGAGCGGGTGACGTGTTGCCTCGGGTGGCTGAAGCAACGTTTCGCCCGGTCTCGCGAGACGTTCAGTCGGCGTGGCCTTCGGCCAGGTAGGCGAGGCGGCGCAGGGTCTCCGTGTTGCGGTAGCCGATGGCCAGATCGCTCAGCGGGGTGGGGACGAGGCGCGCTGGGCCGGCGACGACGTCTTCGGTGATGCGCACGAGGCATCCGCTGTCGCGATCTTGAACGTCGATCGTCACGTGCGCCTCGCCGATCGGCCAGCCGCGGGCCTTCAGCATGGCGTGGCGGGGCGCCTGCCATTCGAGCACGGAGGTGGAATCGTCGAGCAGGGCCGGCCAGACGCCGACCGAGTGGTGGAGGCGGCTGCCGACGGCGGGCCAGTTCGCGTCGACGTCGCGCATGCGGCTCGCGCCCACGACCCAGGTGGGGTAGAGCCATCCGTTTTCGAGCACCGCGAAGACCTGCTCGGCGGTGCAGCTGAATTTTCGATAGTTCACGGCCATGGGGGCTCCTTGGTGTTCGTGCGAAAGGGTTAGGAGGACAGGTCGGGGGGCGTCGTGATGTTGTATTCGTGGGCCAGGGCGCTGAGGGCGGCGCGGTAGCCGCACATTCCGTGCACGCCGGGGCCGGGTGAGGTCGACGAGGAGCAGAGGTAGACGCCGTCGAGGGGGGTGCGCCACGGGTCGCCCGAGGGCACCGGGCGGCGAACGAGCTGCGCCATGCTGATGGCTCCGGCCGCGATGTCGCCGCCCACGTGGTTGGGATTGTGATTCTGCATCTGCGCGGCGGTCTGGCCGGCCGAGGCGAGAATAATGTCGCGAAAGCCCGGCGCGAAGCGTTCGATCTGCCGGGTGATCTGCTCGGTCTGGTCACGGGTGGAGCCGGCCGGCACGTGCGTGTAGGTCCAGAGGGTGTGCTTTGTGGCCGGAGCGCGGGTTGCATCGAGAATGCTCGGCTGCGCGGCGAGCACATAGGGGGAATCGGCGTGGCGGCCGCGGGCGACGGCGTTCTCGGCGCGGGCCTGGTCGGCGCGGGTGCCTCCCACGTGCAGGGTCGGCGCTCGCCGCAGGTCGTCTGCGGTCCATGGCACCGGTCCGTTCAGTGCGAAGTCCACCTTGGCGACCGCGTTGCCGTAGCGGAACCGTTTCATGGCTTTGAGGTAGCGGGCTGGCAGGGCGCCGTCGGCCAGGTCGATGAGGGCGCGCGGCGTCACGTCGAGCAGCACGACGCGTGCCGGCGGCAGCTCTCTGAGGTTGGTGATCTCGGCATCCGTTACGATTTCACCGCCGTGCGCGAGCAGGTCGTCGGCGAGGGCCTGCACGATGGCGCCGCTTCCGCCGGTGGGTAGGGGCCAGCCGCCGGCGTGCGCGTGCGCGGCGAGGGTGAGGCCGGCACCGGCGGTGGACGGGCTCGGCAGCCGGCCGATGGAGTGGGCGAAGGTGCCGGTGAGTAGCGCCGGAGCGGTGTCGCCGGTGAAGCGCCAGTTCCAGGCCGGGCCGCCCTGCTCGAGGGTGCGCAGCCCGAAGCTGGCCAGGGTGAGCGGATGCCGCGGCACGCGCAGCAGCGCATCCCCGGTGAGTTCGGCGATGGCGTTGATGTTCCGCACGAGCGGCCCCAGCAACCGCAGCCAGGCGGCGCCGTCGTGGCCGAGCCCGGCCGCGGTGCGTTCGAGGTCGTGCCAGGCCACGCCGGCGCGGCCGCCGGGCAGCGGATGCCCGTAGGAGATCTCGGGCACTTTCAGCTCGATGCGATCTTTGAGGCCGAACCGTTGGAAGAATTCGGAGGCGAGCGCGAGCGGATGCACGGCGGATCCCACGTCGTGGTGAAATCCCGGCAGGGTGAGTTCGGCGGTCGCCGCCCCACCGCCGATCTGCCCGTTGCGCTCGTACACACGCACCCTGAGGCCGGCACGGGCGAGGGTGACGGCGGCGGCGAGGCCGTTCGGGCCGGATCCGACGACGATCGCGTCGAGCCCCTGATCGGTCGTCACTCCCGGCCGCTCTCGTGTGCTCTCATTCCGACACCGTAGCCCGGGGCGGCGCGGTCGCACAGTCCGCGGGGTGGTTTCGGGCGCGGGCCGGCGGTATTGCGCGGGGGCGGGCATCCGTTTGTGTACGTTGTGCCGGTAAATGTGCGACACGCCGTGCTAAACGGATACCCCGCCCGGCGTGTCGCAAAATCTACCGGCATAACGCGCAGCCGGGCCCGGTGCAGCCGGCGGCGCGGTGCAGACGGCCGCCGGGGCCCATACGCGGCTCAGACGAAAGCGGCCTGGCCGGTGATCGTGCGGCCCACGATGAGGGTGTTCATCTCCTGGGTGCCCTCGTAGGAGTAGATGGCCTCGGCGTCGGCGAAATGCCGGGCCACGTTGTATTCGAGGGTTACACCGTTGCCGCCGAACAGCTCGCGGCACCAGGCCACGCTCTCCCTCATGCGGCTGGTCGTGTAGGCCTTGGTCAGCGCGGAATGCTCGTCGCGCTGCACGCCCTCGTCGTGCAGCTGCGACACCCGCACGACCATGCCGAGGCTCGCGGTGATATTGCCGAGGCTCTTCACTAGCAGATCCTGCACCAGCTGATGCCCGCCGATGGCTTTGCCGAACTGCTCGCGCTGCTTCGAATAGGCCACGGCCGCGTCGTAGGCGCCGATGGCGTTGCCGACGGCCGCCCACGACACCTCGGCGCGCGTGGCCCGCAGCACCTTGGCGGTGTCCTTGAAGGAGTTGGCGTTCTGCAGCCGCAGACTCTCGGGAACGACCACGTCGGTCAGGGTGATATCGGCGTTCTGCACCGCGCGCAGGCTGATCTTGCCCTCGATTTTGGTGGCCGAGTAGCCGGCGGTGTCGGTGGGCACGATGAAGCCCTTAACCTGGTTGTCGGCGGTGTCCTTGGCCCAGATGATCGTCACGTCGCTGAAGGTGGCGTTGCCGATCCAGCGCTTGGCGCCGTTCAGGGTCCAGCTGTCGCCGCTGCGGGTGGCCGTGGTGCGCAGGCCCTGCGCCGCGTCGGAGCCACTGAGCGGCTCGGTCAGCCCGAACGCTCCCACAATCTCGCCCGAGGCGAGCCGCGGAATCCACTCGGCGCGCTGCTTCGCCGAGCCACAGGCCGCGAGCGACCCGGCCGCCAACCCGTTCTGCACGCCGACGAAGGTGGAAACGGATGCGTCCACTCGCGCCAGTTCCAGCGCCACGAACCCGCGGAACACGGCCGAATTTTCGAATGGCCTGGTCTCGTCCCAGCCGAACGAATACAGGCCCAGCTCGGCGAGCGGCTTGATGATCTGGGTGGGAAATTCGGCGCGGTCCCAGCATCCGTTTGCAATGGGCCGTACCTCAGCTTCGAGGTAAGCACGGAGCTTCACGATGGCCGCCCGCTCGGGCGCGGTGAGAAGGTTTTCGTAGCCGAAGAAGTCGCTGCCGAGTAGCTCAAAGGTCATGGATGCTCCGTTGCAGGTAGGGCGGGGGATGGCGGCCAGCTTAGGGTCGTCAGCTGAACCCTCGAAGTCGGTTGGTAGTTTGGTCTAAACACTTTGAGAAGGAGCCGAAAATGTTTGTGGGCATCGCCAACACGCCGCGTAATTACGCCTGGGGGTCCACGCATGCCATTGCCGACCTGCTCGGACGCACTTCGTCGGGCGGGCCAGAAGCCGAACTGTGGCTGGGTGCCCACGCCGGGTCGCCGTCGGTGATCGAAGATCCGGCGCTGGTGGGCGGGTTTTCCAACCTCGCCGAATGGATCGCGGCGGCGCCGGAGGCTGCGCTCGGCGTCGACTGGGCGTCGCGCGAAGCGGATGCCGGCGGCCCGGCCGCTGGTCGCAAAACGGTGGCCCCGCGCTTGCCGTTCCTGCTGAAGATTCTGGCTGCCGGACGCCCACTGTCGCTGCAGGCACACCCGACGACCGAGCAGGCCCGCGCCGGATTCGAACTCGAAAACGAAGCCGGCATCCCCGTCGACGCCGGCAACCGCAACTACCGAGACCCGTTCCACAAACCCGAGCTGATCTTTGCTTTGAGTGACACCTTCGAAGCGCTCTGCGGCTTTCGCCCGCTCGCCGAGGTGCGCGGCATCATCGCCGAGCTGCGGCTGCTCGACCTCGCGACCGAGCAACCGCAGGCCGCCGTGCTCGATCTGCTCGACAACCACCTGGCCCGCGGGCTGTCCGACACCGTGGACTGGCTGCTGCGCGACGGTCGAGGCGGCGACTCCGGCGAGGTGGAATGGCTGGTGGAACGGGTCGTGGCGCTCGCCGACCACGCCGCGTTTCTGGCGGAGGGGGGAGCCTCCATCGGCTATGCCCGTGAGCTGGCGACGGTGCGTGCCCTGGCCGCCGAGTATCCGGGCGACCCGGGAATCGTGCTCGCCCTGCTGCTGAACCGCATCTCGCTGAAGCGCGGCGAGGCGAAGTATCTGCCGGCCGGCAACATCCACGCCTATCTGTCGGGGCTCGGCGTTGAGCTCATGGCCGCTTCCGACAACGTGGTGCGCGGGGGACTCACTCCCAAGCACGTCGACATCGACGAATTGCTCGCCGTGCTCGACTTCACCCCGCAGCACGAACCGTACCTCGTGCCGGTCGTGCTCGCCCCCGGGGTGTCGGTGTATCAGCCCGGAGTGACCGAGTTCGAGCTCGTGCACATCGAAGCGGATGCTGACGCGGCGTCTGCGACGCCCGTTCCGATGCGACAGATCACCCTCACCGGCCCGGCCATCGCCATCTGCACGGCCGGCGGGTTTCTCGTGGCCGGCGCCGGGTCGTCGCGGCCGTTGAAGCGAGGTCAGGCCGTCTACGTCACGCCCGACGAGGGCACGCTGACCTTTGCCGGCACCGGAGAGGTGTTTCTGGCAATGCCCGGCGCGTAGCTGCCTCCCAGATTCCCATCAGGCTCCTCGCCTAGCCTCCAGCCGGGGACGGACGCCGGAGGGCATCCGCAAGCGATGGGAACCGAGAAACGATGCCGCGTACCAGGCAGGCCCGAAAGTGGGTCACCGAACAGCTGATGCGGCCACGAGCGCTGCAGGTGGCCAAGATCTGTATCGCCGTGGCCATCGCCTGGTCGCTCGCTCCGCTGATGCCGGGCACCGCCAAGGAGTTTCCGTACTACGCACCGTTGGGCGCGCTGCTGAGCATGCACCCCACGCTTATGCGCTCGGTTCGCAGCGCGGCCCAGACGCTGGCCGGTGTGGTCATCGGCGTCGGTCTGGCCGGCATCGTTCTGCTTGTGAGTGAGCCCAACGTGTGGACCCTCTCGTTCGTCGTCGGCCTGGGCACCCTGATCGGGGGAATGAGGTGGATGGGCGTGGGCGGCGAATACGTGCCCATCACGGCCCTCTTCGTGCTGATCATCGGCGGGCCCGATGCCGACGGCTATTCGATTGGTTACGCGACCCAGCTGTGTCTGGGCATCGTTGTCGGCCTGGCCGTCAATTTGCTGATTCTGCCGCCCCTGGCCATCGGCCCGGCGCGCAAACGCCTGACCTCATTTCGGAGAACCCTGGCGGCGCACCTCACCGAGATCGGCAATGCCCTGACGGCGAGTTGGCCGCCGGGCAGCGACGACTGGGCCTCGCAGGGGACCACGCTCAACGCGGCGGCCCGGCAGGTGCGTACGGCCGTGCAGACCGCCGACGAGAGCCGCAAGGGAAACCCTCGAGCGTGGTTCCACCGGGCGAACCTCGACACCGACTATGACGCGCTGGTGGCGCTCGAAAACGTGACGTTTCACATTCGTAACCTCACCGAGGTTCTGGCCGGCATGGTCTGGGGCAAGCCGATCCCGCTCGACCTGCCGCCAAAATTACGGCCGGTGCTCAGCGAGGCCCTGCACGCGGTGGCGGCGGCCGTCACAGCTGAGGCCGACAGGCAGCTCCTGGATCGTGCCGACGCAGCTGTCGAGGCGATCCTGAGCGCGATGCAGCACGAGATCGGCGCGGGGGCTGCGACCTTGAGCCCCACCGCCGCCATCGTGATCGACCTGAAACGCATTCTGGTGGCCCTCGGCCCGAAAGCTGACCGCGAGGAGGCAGTGGCATCCGCGAGCGCGCCGCTCGGCTGAGGCCGACCGTTTCGCCGGTCGGTCGCCGGTCGGTCGCCGGTCGCTCGCTGCCCCGCGCAGCGTGCGCGCAGCCGAGCGGATGCCCCGGCTAGCCGGCCTGGCGCGGACCGAAGGCCCGACGGTAGGCGGTGGGCGTGGTCTGCAGCACCTGCAGGAAGTGGTGGCGCATCACCGCGGCCGCGCCGAAGCCGGTGTCCGCGGCGATCTCCTCGAGGCTACGCGAGGACTCCTCGAGCAATTCCTGCGCGCGCAGCAGGCGCTGCCGGTTGAGCCAGCGGGTGGGAGTGGTGCCGAGTTCGGCGCGAAACCGGCGGGCGAAGGTGCGCGGTGACATGAGCGACTTGCGGGCGAGCAGGTCTACCGGGAGGTCCTGGTCGAGGTGACGCAGCATCCACTCGGTGACAGCGGCGAAGGACTCGTCCTGGCAGTCGACGACCGGTGCCTCGATGTACTGCGACTGGCCGCCGTCGCGCTGCGGGGGCACGACCATGCGGCGGGCGATGACGTTGGCGGCGGTCACGCCGAGTTCGGTGCGCACGATGTGCAGCGCGGCGTCGATGCCGGCGGCGGTTCCGGCCCCGGTGACGACGTGGTCGTCGTCGACGAACAAAACGTCGGGGTCGACGGTCGTGTTCGGGAACGAGCGAGCGAGGGCGTCGGTGTACATCCAGTGGGTGGTGCTGCGGCGTCCGTCGAGGATTCCGGCGTGGGCGAGCACGAACGCGCCGCTGCAGACGCTGAGCACCCAGGCGCCGCGGGCTTCGGCGTCGCGCACGACCTGCAGCACCCGCGGGTCGATGGGCGCGCCGGATTCGTAGCCGGGAATGGCGATGAGGTCGGCGTCGGCGGCGGCGGACAGGTTGTCGTGCACGACGATGTCGAAGCCGATCTTGGTGCGGATCGGGCCGGGTTCGGCGGCGACGACGTGAAAGTCGAACGCCGGCCCGCCCTGGGCACTGCGGTCGATGCCGAACACCTCGCAGATGACGCCGAACTCGAACGGCGCCAGACCCGGGAGGGTGACGCAGACGATTTTGCGAAGCATGGGCATCCGTTCTGCAGACGATGGCAGGAATGTGTCGAACACTGTCGATTCTGCCACTCGCGGCAGAAAAGCACAATACATAGAGTTTCTGCCATGACCTTTCTCATTCTCTTCCTCACCGTTCTTGCCGTGGCCGGTCTGGTCGCGACGATTCGCTCCGCCCGGAGCGACGGCTACCGCCGCCAGCCCACCCGGATCACCTCCGACTACGACGCACTGATTCGCTGGCGCTAGCCTGTAGCGGTGGCGCAGAACGCGCCGCGCGAACGAGCGGGGCATATGGCGTGGTTGGTTACCGGCGGAGCGGGCTACATCGGCTCCCATGTGGTGCGGGCATTTCAGGCCGAGGGCCTCGACGTGGTCGTGCTCGATGACCTGTCGAGCGGCCACGAATCGTTCGTGCCGGCCAATGTTCCCTTCGTGCGCGGCAGTGTGCTCGATGGCGGCCTGCTGGTGCACACGTTCCACGAACACGCGGTGCACGGCGTCGTGCACGTGGCCGGGTTCAAGTACGCCGGCGTCTCGATGCAGCGCCCGCTGCACACCTACGAACAGAACGTGACCGCCACGGCCACCCTGCTCGCGGCCATGAATACGGCCGAGATCGACCGCATCGTGTTCTCGTCGAGCGCCGCCGTCTACGGCACCCCGCGCACCGACCTCGTCACCGAAGAGACCGCGAAGAACCCGGAGTCGCCCTACGGCGAATCCAAACTGATCGGCGAGTGGCTGCTGCGCGACCAGGCCGTTGCGACCGGCCTGCGCCACACGTCGCTGCGCTACTTCAACGTCGTCGGTTCCGGCGACCTCGCCCTGAGCGACACCAGCCCGCACAACCTGTTTCCGCTGGTCTTCGCCGCCCTGCTCGATGGGCGCACGCCGCGCATCAACGGCGACGACTACGCCACCCCCGACGGAACCTGTGTGCGTGACTACATTCACGTGGCCGACCTGGCGCTCTCGCACGTTGCGGCGGCCCGCCGCCTCTCTGACGGCCAGCCGATCGAACCGGTCTATAACCTCGGCAGCGGCGACGGCGTCTCGGTCGGCGAGATCATGGCCACCGTGCGCCGGATCACCGGAATCGACTTCACCCCCGAGATCGCGCCGCGCCGCGCCGGCGACCCGGATCGCATCGTGGCGTCGGGCGCGCTCGCGGCCCGGGATCTGCGCTGGAGTATGCGCCACACCCTCGAGCAGATGGTGCAGAGCGCCTGGGATTCGTCGCGCGCCGCCGCGCACTGACGGCGCGACACGCCGGCACCGACCACCATCGTGCTACGTTCGCAATGTTGCCACGCACGCCGCCTACCCCCCGAATGCCCGATTTTGGCGCCGTCGGCGCGTCGCAACCCTCCAGCCCGTATTGAGGGTTTACGATCCGCGACTTGACGTTATTGAATTACACCGGTGTAATTAGGTACAGCACTATTCGGTGCGGAACGAGCGCTGGGAGACGATATGGCTATACCCGACTATCGTTCCGGAGTGCCAGAGGACTGGTTCGTTGACCCCGTCACCCTCGGTGTTCCGGGAGTACGACAAGATCTCGGCGACGAAAACGTTCTCGCCTGGCAGGCCGACTCGCTCTGCGCGCAGACCGACCCCGAGGCGTTCTTCCCCGAAAAGGGTGGCTCAACCCGCGACGCCAAGAAAATCTGCTCCGGCTGCGAGGTGCGCAACCAGTGCCTTGAATACGCGCTCGGCAACGACGAGCGGTTCGGCATCTGGGGTGGCCTATCCGAGCGCGAGCGGCGCAAACTGCGTAAGCGCGCCTGACCCAGACCTCGGGTGTGAGCGGATGCCGCGGCTTTCGCTTGCCGCTGCGCCCGCGCTCGGGCCCGCTGGTGCTGAGCCTCCGCTGAGCGGGTGACGGTGACCGCGGCTGCGCCCGGGGTTGCCTCGGGAGAGGCGCCGCGGCATCCGCTTATTGCCGGGTCAATATTGGGGGCGCGCCCTCTCGGTTCAGGGCCCCCGGCCGATACCGACCTAGGCTGGTGCTGTTATGCAACCGAGAGTCACCGCCATCCTTGTCGCCCGAAACGGCGCGAAACACCTTGAGCGAACTCTCAAGGCGTTGTCGCTGCAGACCCGTAAACCCGACATTGTCATCACCGTTGATTGCGGCTCGAGCGATGCGACCGCCGCGATGCTCGCCGCATTCGGGCCGACGCAGTTCATCGCCGCCGACGCCGACTTGAACTTCGGGCAGGCGATCGCCGCCGCCGTGCGCGTGACCACCCCGCCCACGCACGACCGCGAGCTGCTCTGGCTGCTCGCCCAGGACAGCGCACCGGAACCGAACGCCCTCGAGGCCCTCGTTGACGCGCTTGAGATCGCCCCCTCGGTGGCCGTCGCAGGGCCGAAGGTGATGGAGTGGATCGCCGGCGAATACATTCACAACTTCGGTGAATCGATGACGCCGACCGGCGCCACCGTCACCCTCGTGGAGAGTGAACTCGACCAGGGCCAGCACGACGGCCTGAGCGACGTGCTCGCCGTCAGCGCCGGCGGCATGCTCGTGCGCCATACCGTCTGGGAGCAGCTCGGCGGGTTCGACCCGGCCCTGCCGGTCGTTGACGACTCGCTCGACTTCTGCGTGCGCGTGCGCCTGGCCGGCTACCGCGTATCGGTGGTTCCGGCCGCCCGCGTCGCCTCGGCCGGTGACGGCGTCGCCGGACCGAACCAGTCGTCCCGGGGCCGCCTGCGTCGCCGCCGGGTGCGGGCCGAACGTTCGGCGCAACTGCACCGCCGCCTGGTCTACGCACCGGCCGGCGCCCTGATCTTTCACTGGCTGTCGCTGCTGCCGCTCGCCTTCGTGCGCTCGATCGGCCAGCTGCTGCGCAAGGAACCCGGTGCCATCGTCGGCGAATTCTCGGCCGCGTTCGGCGCCGCCTTCAACGGCATGCGCGTCGGCAACGCGCGCCGCTCGTTCGCGAAGACCCGCACGCTCGGCTGGGATGCCATCTCCACGCTGCGGGTACCCTCGGCCGAAGTGCGCCGACGCCACTCCCTCAAGCGGGAGGCAAGCCTGTTCGGGCTGCACGGCGAACGCCCCGAAATTCGGTTCTTCTCCGGCGGCGGCGCCTGGACCATGCTCGCCGCGGCCGTCACGGGCATCATCATGATGGTGCCGCTGCTCGGCGCCGACACCCTCACCGGCGGCGGGCTTCTGCCGCTCTCGCCGAGCCTGCCCGAGCTGTGGGCGAGCGTCGGCTACGGCTGGCGCGACCTGGGGCTCGGCTTCGTCGGCGCGGCCGACCCGTTCGCCGCGGTGCTCGTCGTGCTCGGCGGGGTCGCGTTCTGGTCGCCGTCGTTCGCGCTCGTGCTGGTCTACGCCCTCGCCTTCCCGCTCGCCGCCGTCGGCGCCTGGATGGCCGCGACGCGCCTGACCGACCGCGGCAGCCTGCGCGCCCTGGCCGCTGCACTCTGGGTGCTCGCCCCGACCTTTCTGATCGCCCTCGCCGACGGTCGCCCGGCCGCCATTCTGGTGCACCTGCTGCTGCCGTGGCTGTTCTTCGCCTGGTTCGCCGCCGCGCGCACCTGGTCGGCGTCGGCATCCGCTGCCCTGCTGTTCGCAGCGGTCGTCGCCTGCGCGCCGTCGCTCGCCCCCGCCCTGCTCGTGGTCTGGGGGCTCAGCGTTTTTGTGGCCGGCCGCCGGGTGATGCGCTTCATCGGTATCCCGCTGCCGGCGCTCGCCCTCGCGCTGCCGCTCATTGCCGATCAGGGTCTGCGCGGCAGCTGGCTGAACCTCGTCGCCGACCCGGGCCTGCCCGTGCCGAGCGCCCACGCACCCACCCTGCAGCTGCTGCTCGGACTGCCCGGCACCGATGGCTGGGCCGGGGTGCTCGACCGGTTCGGCGTCGTCGGCCTCGACCCGCAGCTGTTCGTACCCATTCTGCTCGCACCGCTCGCCGTGCTCGCCCTGCTGGCGCTGCTGCTGCCAGGCGCTCGGCTGGCCAGCGGCGCCTGGCTGGTCGCGTTGCTCGGCTTTGGCACCGCCCTCGCCGCCAACCAGCTCGTGCTCGCCGCGATCGGCGCCGAACCGGTGCGCGTCTGGACCGGGTCAGGCCTCAGCCTGTACTGGCTCGGCCTGGTCGGCGCCCTGGTGATCGGCCTGCGCTCCCTGCACCGCTTCGCGTCGACGCCCGGCGTGGTCGCCGCGCTCACCTTGGCCGTGGTCGTGCTGCCGCTCGTCGCCTCGCTGCACCTCGGCACTGCCGCCGTGCGGGAGGGCACCGGGCAGACCCAGCCGGCTTTCGTCGCCGCCGAAGCCGAGATCGACCCTCGGGTCGGTACGCTGCAACTCGTTCCGCAGGCCGACGGTGGCCTGCTGGCCACGGTCGAGCGCGGCGTCGGCGCCACCCTGAACCAGCAATCCACGCTGGACAGCACCGACCAGACGCTCAGCGCCCGGGAGAAAGCACTCGCGGAACTCGCCGGCAACCTGGCGTCACGCAGCGGGCTCGAGACCAGCGCGGAGCTGGCCGAGTTCGGCATCCGCTTTATCGTGCTGCAGCCGGCCGGCGACAGCGTCGACGCTGCCGAAACGGCCCTGCGCACCGAAACCGCCCTCGACGGCAATGCCGCGCTGGCCCCGGTCGGCGACACCGAGTTCGGTCGACTGTGGCAGTTCGGCGAAACGGATGCTGCCGCCTCGACCCCCCTGCCGGCTCGCGCCGGCGGCGTCTTCGGTCTCGTGACCCTGCTGATCGCCCTCGCCGTGGTGGGCAGCGCCGTGTTGCTGTCGCTGCCGATCGGCGCCGGACGCGAAGCCGTGCGCCAGGCCAACCGCGACGCGATTCGCCGGGCGGCCCGCGCCGACGCGAAGCAGAAGACGAAACGTGCGCGGCGAAGCAAGGTGATCTCCGACCTCGATGCCGACCTGGACGTGCCGCTCGGTACCGACCTGGAAGCCGACCTCGCCATCGACCGGGAGACCGGTGTCGGAACCGGGCTGCAGTCGAACGACGGGTTCGCCGACGACGCGGCCGTCGATGATGCGCTTGCCCAGGCTGTGGAGGACGACAATGCCCGATAGAAGTCAACTCGCCCGCATCGGCGGCCGGGCCGGTCGCGGTGTGCTCGGCCTCGTCGGCATCGCCGTCGTCGTCGCCACGCTCGGCGCAGCCACCCTGGTGACGCTGCCGACCCTGGAACGCGAACCGCAGGCGAGCGAGATCGAGCCGCTGCCGAGCGAACAGCAGCGGGTCTGCCCCGGGCCGGTGCTGACCCTGGCCGAGGATTCGACCCAGGCGCAGGCGGCGTCCAGCGTCGGGGCGGCATCCGCTGTGTACGGCGCGGTCTCGGCTTCAGATTTTGCGCAGATTCGGCCGCAGGTGACCGAGATCAGCGCGGTCGACGATTCGAACAGTCGGCAGCCGCCGTTGCTGCTGACCGTGCCCGTGCAGGACGGCGCTGCGTTGCCGCCGCTTGTGGCCGGCAGCCAGTCGCAGGTCGCCGCGACCGACACCATCGGCGGACTCGCCGTCGCCGCCTGCGCCGAAGCGGTCAGCGACAGCTGGATCGTGGGCGGCTCGACCGACATCGGTCGCACGAGCCTGCTGCTGCTGAGCAACCCCACCACCGTGCTCGCCACCGTGAACGTGACGGTCGCCGGCGAGAGCGGACTCGTCGACGCGCCGGGCGCCACCGGAATCCTGGTGCAGCCGGGGGAGCAGCGGGTCATCTCGCTCGCCGGACTCGCCCCGAACGTGAAGTCGCCGGTGCTGCACGTGGAGTCCCGCGGCGGGCAGGTGGCGGCGTCGCTCGAGCAGAGCAGCATCCGCGGTATCGAACCCGGCGGAGTCGAGATCATCGGCACGACGGCGACCCCCGGCACCAACCAGATCATCGCCGGGGTGCGCGTCATGGCGGCCGTCTCGGAGGAGACCGTGACGACGGGTGAGGGCTTCAACGCCGACACCCCGTCGATTCGGGTGTTCGTGCCGGGTGCGGTCGCGGCGACCGTGCAGATCGGCGTGACGAGCGCCGATGGAACCGCCGAGGGTACCTCGACCCAGGTGGAGGTGGAGCCCGGGATCGCCACGGAGATTCCGCTGGCGCCGCTGATCGTGGGCAGTTACTCGGTGCAGCTGCGCTCCGACGAGCCGATCGTGGCGGCCGCCCGCACAGCCGTCGACAGTGCCGGGGGCAAGGACTTTGCCTGGTTTTCGGCGTCGGCGCCGCTCGCAGGATCGTTTGCGGTCGCCGTGGCCGCCGGCCCGTCACCGACGCTGCACCTCGTCAACAGTGGGGCAGCGGATACCTCCCTCACCCTCACGCCCGCCGCGGAAACCCCTCTGGTTGTTGAGGTCGAGGCCGGGGCCAGCGCCACCGTGCCGCTGACCGGTGGAACGGTCTACGTCGTGAGCGGCGGATCGGAACTCTGGGCGCTCGTGGACTACTCCGGTGACGGGGTGCTCTCATCGTTCGCGCTGAACCCGCCCGGGCCGCTCGCCTCGGCGATCCGCGTCTACACGCACTAGCCCTCTTTAGGGACGGGGCCTGGGCCCCGTCCAGGGGCCCAGTTTATAACCTGGGCCGGGGGACGGGGCCCGGGCCCCGTCCGAGTGAGGGGGGCCCGCATCCACTTTTCGCGGTGGCCGGTTCTGCTTTCGGTTGCGCCGACAAGGTTCGACCGGGCCCGGGCCCGGCAACCGGGCCCATGTTCTATCGTGGGCCCAGCGACCGGGCCCGGGCCCGGTCGGTCGGCGGGGCATCCGTCTGCGGGTTTTGCAGGTTTCGATGGCACACTGAACACTCGACTTTTTAACACTGGGAGCCGCTTGTGACGCTTGACCCGACTGCCCCGACGGTTGACCCTGTCGCTGATCCCCTGGCCGACCCGACCGCGCGGGCGGAGATCGCCGTGATCGGCGGCTCCGGGCTCTACGAACTCATCGACCCGGCCGGCGCTGTGATGCACCAGGTGCACACCCCCTACGGAACCGCTCCGGTCACGATCGGCCTGCGCGCCGGTCGCCGCGTCGCGTTTCTGCCCCGTCACGGCAGCGGCCACAGTGTCGCTCCGCACCTGATCAACTACCGCGCCAACATCTGGGCGCTCGCCTCGATCGGCGTGCGGGCGATTATTTCCTCGTCGGCCGTCGGGGGAATCACTCCGGAGTACGCGCCGGGCCTGCTCGTGGTCACCGACCAGTTCATCGACCGCACGAGCGGACGCGCCGACACCTTTTACGACCGGGAGTCGGTGCAGCACCTTTCCGCCGCCGACCCGTTCGACCCTCTCCTGCGCGGTTATGCGCTGAGCGCCCTCGAGAATCTGGGCGAGAACTTCGCGCCCACCGGCACCGTCGTCGTCATTCAGGGCCCCAGGTTTTCGACCAGGGCCGAGTCGGTCTGGTTCCAGTCGATCGGTGCGCACATCGTGAATATGACCGCCTACCCCGAGATCGTGCTGGCCGGCGAACTCAACATGGGCACGGTCAACCTGTCGTTCGTGACCGACGCCGACGCCGGGCTGGCACCGGTGCTCGGCACCGAAACCCGTGAGACGGATGCCGTCACCGCGTCGGCCGTATTCCGTCGCCTCCGCGACGCCCAGCCGCGCATCCTGGCCGCGATCGACGGGATTCTGCGTGCCCTGCCCGCGGACTTCGCTCCGCGGCAACTCGTCGACCCGGCCGAGGTCGATGCCGTGCTCGGGCGTGCGGTGCTGTCGGACTCGTTGCTGTCGGATTCGGCGCTGTCGGATTCGCTCGAGGAGTCCACGCGATGACCGCCTGGATTGCCCCCTGCCTCGGGCGCCTGACGATTGCCGGGGAGCAGCCGCACGCTCCGGCCCGGGGCCGGGCCGGCAACTTCGAGCGGAACCCGTCATGACCGGCGAACTCCTGCTCGTCACCGGGGGCGCCGGCTTCATCGGATCGGCAATCGTCGATGCTGCCCTCGCCCGCGGCTACCGCGTGCGCGTGCTCGATTCGCTGCGCGCCGACGTGCACGGCCCCGCGCCGGAACGTCAAACCGATGCCGATGCCGATGCCGATGCCGGATCCGGTGCCGGGCCCGGGTCCGACATCGAATCCGTTCCGGGCCCGGGCCCGGAAACCGGGCCCACGATAAATCATGGGCCCACGTTCCGGGCCCGGGCCCGGACAGCTCCAGCCAGACTCGACCCGCGCGTCGAGTTCGTGCACGGCGACGTCACCGACCCGGCCACGGTCGCCCGCGCCCTCGACGGCATCGATGTGGTGTGTCACCAGGCCGCAAAGGTGGGGCTGGGAGTGGACTTCGCCGACGCCCCCGACTACGTGCACAGCAACGAGGTGGGGACCGCGGTGCTGCTGGCCGCGATGGCCGAGCGGGGCATCCGTCGTCTGGTTTTGGCGTCTTCCATGGTCGTCTACGGCGAGGGCAGCTACCGCGGCCCGAACGGATTCACCCGGCCCGGCCCGCGCCGCGCGAGTGACCTCGACGCCAAACGGTTCGACCCCCTCGACCCGGTCACCGGGCGCCCGCTCGAGCCCGTGCTGGTGAGCGAGACCGATCCGCTCGACCCGCGCAATGTCTACGCGAGCAGCAAACTCGGTCAGGAATACCTCGCCACCGCCTGGGCCCGCTCGACCGGCGGACGCGTCGCCGCCCTGCGCTATCACAACGTCTACGGCCCCGGTATGCCGCAGAACACTCCGTATGCGGGAGTCGCTTCGCTGTTCCGCTCGGCGATCGAGCGCGGCGAAGCCCCGCGCGTCTACGAAGACGGTCGGCAGCGCCGCGACTTCGTGCACGTGCGCGATGTGGCCGCGGCCAACATCGCCGCGCTGGAGTTCACCGCGTTCGACTGGGTATCGCGAGCGGCTGTCACGACAACGGATGTTGCGGGCCAAGCTGTTCCCGCCACCGATTCAACAGTCTCTCCCCGGCCCGCTCCCGCTGATGAGGCCTCGTCGAGGCCGCCGACCGTGCATTCCGATTCTGGAATATTTCGCCCGTTCAATGTCGGCAGCGGAATCGTGCACACCATCGGCGATATGGCGACCGCCCTCGCTGCGGCATCCGGTGGCCTGGCCCCGATCGTGACCGGCCAGTATCGGCTCGGCGACGTGCGGCACATCACCGCATCGTCGGAGCGTCTGCGCACGGAGCTCGGCTGGGCGGCCCAGGTCTCCTTCGACGACGGCATGCGCGAGTTCGCCACGGCGCCGCTGCGTGCGGCGGTGCTTCCCTGACCGGTCCCGATCATTCTCGGTGGCTAATTCAGGAAATCCGGGCTGGCATCCGGCCGTTACCGCCGGTTTCCGGGCGTGCCGACGCGGCCCACAGGAAAATTTCCTGAATTAGCCACGGCGGAGAGCCGAAACGACCGCCTCACCCCGCCGGATGCTGCGGCAGCAGCAATTCGAACCGGCACCCGCCGCCCACATTGGTCACGGTCACCTGCCCAGCATGAGCCCGCACGATACCGTCGACGATGGCGAGTCCCAACCCGGCGCCGCCGCTTTGTCCCGCATCGGACGCGGTGCGCGGCTCGCTCGCTCGCCATCCCGCCTCGAACACCCGGCCGAGGTCCTGCTCGGGAATGCCCCCGGCGGCATCGACGACGGAGATCACCGCGCGCCCGTCGACGTGCCGGGTGACCGAGACCACGATGGCGCTGCCGGCCGGGGAATGCTGAATGGCGTTCATGACCAGGTTGCCGACCGCGCGGGCGAGCTCGCGGGCATCCGCTTGCAGGGTGAGACCGCGTTCACCCTCGAAGCACAGGTTGAGCGATTTGGCGAGCGCGACCGGTGCGAGGTCGGCGATGGTGTCGCTGATCAGGTCGTAGAGGGCCACCCGTTCCAGGTTGAGCTGCAGCGCCCCGGCGTGAATCTTGGACAGCTCGAACAGGTCATCGACCATGCCGCTGAGCCGGTCGACCTGCCCGCGGATCTGCACGTAATACCGGTCGGGGTCGGGTGCCATGCCGTCCTCAAGGGCCTCCGCCATGGCCCGAATCCCGGCCAGCGGTGTGCGCAGGTCGTGCGAGATCCACGCCACGATCTCGCGCCGCGCGGTCTCGATCCGTTCCTCCTGCTCGCGCGATTCGCTCAGCCGGTCGGCCGTCGCGGCCAGCTCCCCGGCCAGCGAGGCGAACTCCGTACTGGTATGCCGCTCCGGTGAGATCACCGATTCGCCGCGACCGATACTCACCGCCGCGGCCCGAAAATAGCGGTTGTCGCGCACCAGGGAGCGTCCCAGCACCGACGCCATGACGAGTGACACGATTCCGGCGACGACGGCCACCGAATAGAACACGGTCAGGTCGTGCGCCGACAGGTACATGAGCGAGGCCACCGCTGCGGTGCCGCTGACCACCGACGCCACGGTCGCGAACGCGACGACGATGAGCTGCGTCACGAGCGATCCCCGCGACAACAGGCGCAGCGCGAGCAATCCCAGCGCGCCCACAACGAGCGCGCAGCCGAGGGCGATGCCGGCCACGGTCGCGAAGACGCCGGCGGTCATCGTGCGGCGCTTCCTGCGAAGCGGATGCCGCCCGCCCCGCCCGTGCGCGTTCGGGCGCTCCCGGCGGTGGGCTTCGGCGAGTTGTTCAGCGCAGCTCGGGGGTCGCTGGCCGGCACCCTCATGCGGTGCCGCCTGACGTCGCGCTGCCCGATGCCGTGCTGCCCGACGCGGTGCCGGCTGACGTCGTGTCGCCCGACGTCTCGCCGCCCGAGGCCGGCCCGAGCGGCACCGGATCGAACCGGTATCCGACCCCCCAGACGGTGTTCACGAGCAGCGGATGCGCCGGGTCGACCTCGATCTTCTCCCGCAACCTGCGCACGTGCACGGTCACCGTGGAGAGGTCACCGAATTCCCAGCCCCAGACCGAGCGCAGCAGTTCTTCGCGGGTGAGCACCTTCGACGGCCGCCAGATCAAGTAGGCGAGCAGGTCGAATTCCCGGCTCGTGAGCACGAGCGGCTTGCCGCGCAGCCGAATCTCATGCGCGGCGAGGTTGAGCGAGAACTCGCCGGCGTCGAGGATCCCCTCCGGAATCGATTCGGTGCCGCTGCGCCGCAGCACCGACTGCACCCGCAGCACGAGTTCTCGCGGCGAGAACGGTTTCACCAGATAGTCGTCGGCGCCCGCCTCGAGCCCTTCGATGCGGTGCTCCTCTTCGCCGAGGGCGGTTAACATGATCACCGGCAGCGCGCCCCAGTTCACACGAATGCGCCGGCAGACCTCGATGCCATCCAGCAGCGGCAGCATCCGGTCGAGCACCACGAGGTCGGGCTGCACACTTTCGGCCTGGCGCAGACCGGCGAGCCCGTCGACGGCTTCGTCGACGACGAATCCGGCGGCGCGCAGATACTGCCCGACCACCTCGGACACCATGGGATCGTCCTCGATCACGAGCACGCGGCGCCCGGCGAGGGCATCCGCTCGGGGCGGTGCAAAGTATTGGGAGGGGGACACCCCCTCAGACTAGGCGGGCGGCCGCGGATCTGCGCAGACCTGCGCGCCGTTCCGCCGCAGGCGCACGTCTTTCTCCCGCCGAGTGCTTGGGCCCGCTTCCCGAGGGTGGGCGGTGCTGGGTAACTCTGCGCACTAAAGCCCAGCATCCGTCAGCGGTTCGTAACCTCTTTCGCCTCGAAGGCCCAGACCCCCCGCTTAGGGTCGAATAATGATGAACATTCGGGTGGACGTGGTGTTGCCCTGCCTGAACGAGGCGCAGGCATTGCCCTGGATCCTCGAACGGATGCCCGCCGGCTACCGGGCGATCGTCGTCGACAACGGCTCGACCGACGGTTCCGCCGACGTTGCGCGAGCCCTCGGCGCGCACATCGTGCACGAGAGCCGCCGCGGATTCGGCGCCGCCGCCCACGCGGGGCTTCTCGCCGCGACCGCCCCGATCGTGGCGTTCTGCGATGCCGACGCCTCGATGGATCCCCGCGACCTGCCCCGAGTGGTGGACCCGATCAGCGACGATGAGGCCGATCTGGTGCTCGGACGCCGCCGCCCGACCACCCGCAGTGCGTGGCCTCCGCACGCCCGTGTAGCAAATACCTATCTTTCTTGGCGACTGCGCCGAATAACAGGTGTGAACATTCATGACCTCGGCCCCATGCGAGCGGCCCGCCGCGACCACCTCCTCGCCCTCGACCTCCGCGACCGCCGTAGCGGGTATCCGCTCGAGATGTTTCTCGGTGCGGCTGCGGCCAACTGGCGCATCCTAGAAGTCGACACCGGCTATTCGCCGCGGGTCGGTCGCAGCAAGGTGACCGGAACCGTGCGCGGCACCCTCACTGCGATCAAGGACATGGCAGCGCTGCTCGCCGTCACCCAGCGAGGAGACCGCTCATGACCGCGATCGTCGTCATCGCCAAGGAATGCCTGCCCGGCAAGGTGAAGACTCGCCTGCACCCGCCGCTCTCCCTCGAGCAGGCCGCCGAACTCGCCGCCGCCAGCCTCAGCGACACCCTCATGCTCGCATCTCGGCTGCCCGCCACCCGCCACATCCTGGCGTTCGATGGTGTGACGCCACCGCCCGAGGCGTCCGACTGGGAGATTCTGCCGCAGGCCACCGGCGGCCTCGACGAACGCCTCGCCGCCATCTTCGACCACCTCGACGAGCCGACCCTGCTCCTCGGAATGGACACCCCGCAGGTCAGCGCTGCGGCCCTCGAACCGGTTTTCTTCGGCTGGGGTGACGAAACGGATGCCTGGTTCGGCCCCGCAAACGACGGCGGTTTCTGGGCCCTCGCCCTGAAAAACTCCACCGGTGCCCTGCTTCGCGGCATTCCGATGAGCCGCTCCGACACCGGCACGCACCAGCTGCGACGCCTCGACCGGGCCGGTCTCACCGTGGGTCTGCTGCCCGCACTCACCGACATCGACACCATAGCGGATGCCCGCGCGGTCGCCTCGGTCGCCTCCGATACGCGCTTCGCGCGTACTTTCGCGGGGATGCGGGCATCCGCTCGGCGCGACGTCGTCGACGGTGCCGACCTGAGTGCTGCCGACCTCCCCGCGCTGATCGGGGCACGCTCGTGACTCTCGTCTCGTCTCGTCTGCGGCAGGCGGTCGACTGGGCGATCGGCGATGAAACCTCCGTCTGGGCGATCGGCGACGATGCCGCCGACGCTGACCGATTCACGCCAGAGCTGGTCGGCCAGCCCGCCGACTGGGCGGCCGATGACGCTGTCGACCGGGCGACCGCAGAGCGCTTTCGCCGCCCGACCACGTTCGGCGCCGGCGGATCCGAACCGTATGCCCAGGCGTTGCAGAGCGCCGACAACGTGCTGTACCTGCACAGCACTCACGCCGATGCCGAGCCGGGAACCCCCGCACGGGTATCGACCATGCACGCCGCACGCTGGAGTGCCGACGCGGACGCGACCGACCGCTCCTTGCTCGCCGGCGTCGCGGGACCGGTGCTCGACATCGGCTGCGGACCGGGCCGCATGATCCAGGCCGCGATCGATGAGGGGCTCGACGCCCTCGGCGTCGACGTCTCGCCGACCGCTGTGCGAATCGCGCTCGCCGCCGGACTCGCCGTGCTGCAGCGTTCGGTGTTCGACGACATCCCGCTCGCGGGAACCTGGGCGACCCTGCTGCTCGTCGATGGCAACATCGGCATCGGCGGCGACCCCGATGCCCTGCTCGATCGCTGCGTGGCGCTGCTCGCCGCCGACGGAGTGCTCGTCATCGAAGTGCATCGCGACCCCGAGCATGACGTCGCCTACGAGGGCACCCTGCACGACGCCGCCGGACGCACGAGCGACGCGTTCCCCTGGGCTGAGATCGGAATCAGCGCGCTGCGCCGCCGAGCAGCCCGGGTCGGCCTCGTGCAGGTCGCCGAGTGGACCCGCGGCGGCCGCTCCTTCGCCCGCCTCGCCCGCGCCTGACCGCAGTTCTTTCCGGGCCCGGTCCCGGAAACTGGGCCCAGGCTAGATCATGGGCCCGGTTCCCGAAGCTGGGCCCGGCGGCGCCGCGGGCTCCCGCACGCATGGACGGGGCCCGGGCCCCGTCCCCGGGCCCAGTTTATAAACTGGGCCCGGGGCTACAAGGTGGGCCCGGAAGCACCTCAGCGCCCGGAATCATCCGGTAATGCCGCGACCGGCTGCCGCCAGCGCAGGAACACGCCGACCGACAGCGCCGCCGTGACGAGAGCGAGCACGATCCAGAAGATCCCCAAACTGAGCCCGTAATTCAGCGGCAACACGGTCGGATTCGCCGGCGCGAAATTCTCCGCCACGATCAGCGGTACCGCCACGAGCGAGACCAGAGACCCCACGACAATGCCGCCCTGCACGATGGCAATCACCATTCCGGTCGCTCGGCGACCCACCCGCCGCAGCGCAAGGCCCAGCGCAAACACGATCGGCGCCAAAATCGCATCGTGCAGCACGATCGCCGCCGCGATCCACAGCGCCACCCCGGGAATGCGGGTCAGCCGCACCGAATCGAACAGCACAAACGCGCCCCAGGCGAGCAGCAGCACACCGATACCCACCAGCACCAAACGGATGCCGCGCATCCGCCGGCCAGTCGAGGCCGGTATCCCAGCCGGCGGCGGGTTTAGCCCGGACCCGGTGCCATTCACACCGGCGCTACCAGCATCCGCTGTCATCAGATCGCCTCGATTCGGCTCAACCACTTGGTCTGCAGGACCCCGGGCCGCCCCGGCGCGATCATGCGCGCCGGATACCCGTGCTCGAGGTCGAGGGTCTCACCGTTGAGCTCGAGCGCCACGAGCGTGAGCGGGTCGCGCACATACTCCCGGCCCATCTGGGTCTTGCTGAAGCTGCCGCGTTCTTCGAGGCTGATCAGGCGAAACGAGCTGTCGGGGGCGGCGTCCATCAGATCGGCGAGGTCGCGCAGCCGCACCCCGCGCCACGACGCCATCTGGCTCCAACCTTCGACGCAGGCGATCGGCAACCGCACCTCGGTCTGCGGCAGCGCGAGCAGCTCAGAACGGGTGAAGGAACGTTCGGTGCCGGCGACCGCGAGGGTGAGAGTCCAGCCGGCGGCCATCGCGGCATCCGCTACCTGGGCCTGTTCGCTCGTGCGATTCACCGGAACACCCTGCTGGCCGACGCCCTTCTTGCGCGGCCCGAACAGGTTGACCGCGTTCAGCGGAGTGAAGGTCTGCCCGGCGGTCAGGGCCACGACCGCCGTGGTGGCCACGCCGACCGTCGTGAGAAAGCCGCGGCGACTGACGCCGCCGGCAACGCGCGGCGTGGCATCGATGTAGTCGAGCACCCGCCCGGTCACCCCGCCCGGCCGGGAAGGACCCCACAGCCGCACGGCCTCCGCATTGGCCGAACGGTCGTTCGACACCGCGTCGACGAGGTGGTCATCGTCTGCAGAAGTTGATTTGCTCCAGTACCGCGTGATCACCGGCAATTTCACACCGATGTGAATGACCAGCAATCCGATCAGCACCCAGCCGAGCGCAAAGTGCACCTGCCGAAACGGAAACGGCCACGGATACCACTGGTAGGTGTTGAGCAGCCCGATCGTGATCTGCACGAGCGAGGCGCCCACGAACAGGGCGATCGAGGCCCGTTCGAGAAAGTGAACCAGACCACGCACTGGGGGATAAGCGAACAGTTCGGGAAAGACGATGTACAGCTTGGCCAGCAGCAGTGGAAAACAGGCGATGCCGGCCACGATATGCGTGCCCTGGGTCACCTGGTAGAGAAACTCCGGTCGGGTCGCAAAGCGCATCCAGTCGAGCGGTTCCTGCAGAAAATGACTGTACAGGCCGGTGCCGAAACAGATCAGAAAGGCGGCGCCGAGCAGCCGGCCGATCACCGTCGCCATCCGCGGATTGCGTACGGGCGACGCCAGTGCCCGCTGGGCCTCATACATCAATCGTCGCATACCTCTATTGCACCATTGCACCGCGGCAACAACCGAACGAAATTCCTTACAGTGTGGGGGTGTCTCGGCGGCGGACCCCGTGCGACACAGCACCGTGAGACAGACTGAACCGTGCGCATCACGATCATCGCGACCCTGCTGGCGCTCAGCGCTGCCCTCACCGCGTTCGGCGTCATCGCCCTCGACCTGTTCGAACCCGATCGCGACGAGGTGCAGCTCGTGCTCGTCACGAGCGCGCTCTGGCTGCTCTTCGGCGTCGCCTACTGGCTGCTGCGCCGGGTGAATGCGCGCGCCGTCATCGCCCTGGTGCTCGCCGGTTCGGCCCTGATCGGCGGCGCCGCCATGGTCGGCCCGCCCAACACGAGCACCGACTCGGCCCGGTACGCCTGGGACGGCATCGTGCAAACCAATGGCATCAGCCCCTACGCCTTCACCCCAGCGGATGCCCGCCTCGATTCCCTGAGACCCGACTGGCTCTTTCCCGCCCCGCAGACCACTG
This sequence comes from Cryobacterium sp. TMT1-3, assembly GCF_004402315.1. Classification (NCBI taxonomy): domain Bacteria; kingdom Bacillati; phylum Actinomycetota; class Actinomycetes; order Micrococcales; family Microbacteriaceae; genus Cryobacterium; species Cryobacterium sp. TMT1-3. Next base: position 13,575 of record NZ_SOFW01000030.1, on the reverse strand, counting down.
CCGCGGGCAAGGAGATCTGCGTCGGCGAACGCATCGCCACCACCCGCACCACCGACGGTGACCGGCTCTGCTCGGCACTCAACCGCACGGCCGTGCCCACGATCTACCCGCCGGCCAGTGAAATTCTCTTCGTCGGCGTTCGTTTTCTCACCGGACCGGAGCCGGAATACTGGCCGTTGCAGCTGACCGGCCTGCTGCTGAGTCTCGGCACGACGGCACTGTTGCTGGTCGGAATGCGGCGCCGCGGCCTCGATGAACGAAACGCGGCGCTCTGGGCCTGGTGCCCGCTCGTGGCGACCGAGGCGATCACCAATTCTCACGTGGATATGCTCGGTGTCATTTTCGTCGTCGCGGCAGTGTTCCTGGTGTCGAGCAAGAAGGTCTGGCGCGGCGGCATCGCCCTCGGAATCGCGATCGGCACCAAGCTCATCCCCGTGCTCGCCGCTCCCGCGCTGCTGAAACGGGGCGGATGGCGCCTGGTGGCGGCATCCGTGCTGAGTTTCGCGCTGCTCTACGTGCCCTACGTGCTCGCCACCGGCATCGGGGTGCTCGGTTACCTGCCCGGTTACCTCACCGAGGAGGGCTACCAGGACGGCTCCCGGTTCGCGCTGGTGTCCCTGGTCGCACCGGGGGCATCCGCGGTGATCGTCGCCGGCCTGATCCTGGCGATCGTGGCTGTGCTCGTCATCATCACAACCGATCAGAACCAGCCGTGGATCGGCCAGCTCGTCATGATCGGCGCGACGCTGCTCGTGCTCAGCCCCCGATACCCCTGGTATGCCCTGCTGTTGCTGCCGTTCGTGGCGCTGAGCGGCCGCTGGGAATGGTTGCTCGTGCCGATGGCACTCACCCTGCGGCTGCTCGTGCCGAACCTCGAGCTCACCCGGGCGTCGATCGCCATCGCGGTGCTCGTCATCGTCGTCGTCTCGCTGCGCCGCGCCGGCCCCGGCTCCCTCACGCGGATGCTGCCGGCTCGCCCCGCCTGACCCGGTCGCGGCCCGTGTGGGGGAAGCTGGCACGGGTGCGAACACGTGCCGGCTTCTCAAAGACGTGCTGCGAGACCTGTGTTAACACAGAGTTCATGCTGCGGACGGCTGCGCAGCGGATGCCGGCCACCTCCGCTCCTTAACGTGGGCAGATGCACGCCTTTCAGCGTGCTGCGAACCACGAAAGAGTGCCGCCATGCGCAGAATTCTGATTATCGCGGCGGCCGCCGCCCTCAGCACGGTGCTCGTCGGCGGCGCGGTAGTGGCCGTGCAGGCGGAGTCGGCGCTCGCCGAACCGGCCCGGGCCGCCGCGCCCCTCGACACGGCCGCCGCGTTCGACCTGCAATCCCACCGCGGCGGCCGCGGCGAACACACCGAGGAGAGCCTCGCCGCCTTCGCCGCCTCGCTCTCCCTCGGCGTCAGCACCCTCGAACTCGACACCCACCTCACCCGCGACGACGCCGTCGTGGTCTGGCACGACGATGTGCTCACCGCGAGCAAATGCCGCGACACGGCTGCCGCCTTCCCGGGCGACAAAGCGTTCCCCTACGCCGGCAGCCGGGTGCGTGACCTGACCCTCGCCCAGATTCACACGCTCGATTGCGGCTACCAGCTGCTGCCCGGCTACCCCGAGCAGCAGAACGTGCCCGGCAACACCATCGCCGAACTCGTCGACGTGTTCGCGCTGGTCGAGGCGCACCGCGCCCACACGGTGCAGCTCAACATCGAAACCAAGATCGAAACCCCCAGCGACCACGACGAAATGGCCGCGCTCACCCGAGCCGTCGTCGCCGACATCGAGGCATCGGGGCGCGCCGACCGGGTCACCGTGCAGAGCTTCGACTGGGCCTCGCTCAACCTGGTGCGGCAGATCGCGCCCGAGCTGCGCCTGATTGCCCTCGCCCAGGACGACGACTGGCTCGAGGTCGCACAGCCCGGCGCTAGCGCGCACCTGGGCGGCCTCGACATCGACGACTTCGACGGTTCGGTCGCGCGCGCTGCTGCCGCCGCCGGCTACGACGCCCTCTCACCGGTCTTCGAGACCGTCACGCCTGAGCTGATCGCCGACGCGCACGCGGCCAGGCTGCCGGTGATCCCCTGGACGGTGAGCGAAACCGCGCTCATGCACACCCTCATCGACCTAGGCGTCGATGGCATCATCACCGACTATCCCACCCGGTTGCGCGCCGTGCTCGCCGAGCGCGGCCTGAGCCTGCCGACCGCCTACCCGGCGGCGTGACCGTGCGCACCGACCCGCGAGCCCCGACGGCCGGCCGGCCGCTCGCCACCCCGCCCGCTGTCACCCCGCCCGCTGTCACCCTCTCCCTATTCGCCCGGCTCCTCGCCGCCTGCGCCCGGGCCCTGGCCGGGCCGCGACGCCGCCTGGCGGGGCTGGCCGGCCGCATCCGTCGGGCCTGGCGTTATGAAGTGCACGCCTTCTGGCGCGCCAGGGCGATCAACCCGAACGCCGTGCTGTACGAAGCGTTCAACGGCTCCGGGATGCTCTGCAACCCCGAAGCCCTGTTTCGGCAGCTGCGCGAGACGCCCGACCAGGCTCGATTAAGGCACATTTGGGCGTTGAAGAATCCGCGCGCCGCCCGGCGCGACTTTCGCGGCGACCGCACGGTGCGTTTCGTGAAGAGCGGCTCATCCGCCTACTATCGGGCGCTCGCCACGAGCCGGTACCTGATCAGCAACGCCACCTTTCCGCCGCAATTCTCCAAGCGACCGGGGCAGATCTACCTCAATACCTGGCACGGCACCCCGCTCAAACACATGGGCTACGACATGGTCGACGGCGCGTTCGGCACCGCCAATATCGTGCGCAATTTCGTCAGCGCCGACTACCTACTCGCCGCCAACCCCTTCATGGCCCGCCAGATGTATGAGCGCGCCTACAAACTCGACGGCATTTTTGCGGGACGGATGCTGCTGGCCGGCTACCCCCGCATCGACCGGCAGACCCTGAGCCCGGAGCAGTCGCGCGCCGCCCGCGCCCGGCTCGCCGGACTGAATCTCGGCGACCGGGAGATCGTGCTCTACGCTCCCACCTGGAAGGGCGCCTCGTTCGCCCACCCCGACGACGACCTCGATGCGCTGCTCGACCGGGTGCGGCAGATCGAACAGGGCATCGACAGCACGCGCTATGTCGTGCTGCTGAAAACCCACCAGGCCGTGCACGCGCTCGCCGCCGGCCGCGCCGACCTCGCGCGGGTGCTCGTGCCGAACGACCTGCCGACCAACGTCGTGCTCGGGCTAACGAGCATTCTGGTCACCGACTACTCGAGCATCTTTTTCGATTTTCTCGCCACCGGCCGGCCGATCGTGTTCTTCACCCCCGATCTCGCCGACTTCGAGCAGGCCCGCGGACTGTACCTGGCGGCCACCGAGCTGCCCGGCCCGGTCTGCCGCACCGCTGCGGCGGTGGCCGCGGTCATCGGCGAGGTGGCTGACCACGGACGGCTGCCAGCCTTCAGCCAACGTTATCGGGTGGCCCAACACGACTACGTCGGCCAGGATGACGGCGCCGCGAGTGCCCGCGTGATCGACATCGTTTTTCGCGGCGCCGACCCGGCCCGTGCCCTGCACGAGTCGCCCCGGCCCGCCCGCACGTCCGTGCTGATCTACCTCGGCGGCATGAAACCCAACGGCATCACCTCCGCCGCCCTCAACCTGCTCGGCGCCGTCGACCACGACCGGTTCGACATCTCGGTCGCCTTCGCGAAGAGCAACGCGCCGGCCCGCCGCGCCAGCCAGCGCCTGGTCGACCCCCGCGTGCGGCAATTCGCCCGCATCGGCGGCATGAACGGTGGAGTCTGGCAGCGCCTCGTTCGCCGACACCGCGGCGCCCCCGCCCGCGCTTTCGCCGCCGAATTCACCCGCTGCTTCGGCGACAGCCGCTTCGACCACGTCATCGACTTCAGCGGCTACGGCCCGTTCTGGGCGGAACTGCTGCTGCACTCGCCGCCGGCCGTGCGCTCGATCTGGCTGCACAACGACCTCGCCGCCGACGCCCACCGCAGCGTCGGCGGAGCCAAGCGGATGCTGCGCGGCCTCACCGCAACCTTCACCCGCTACGAGCGCTACGACAGCCTGGTCTCGGTGTCGCCGGCTCTCGCCGAGATCAACGCCAGGGACCTCGCCGCCTATGCGCCGCAATCAAAATTCACCGTCGCGCACAACACCGTCGATGTCGAACGCATCCTGCGCGGCGCGGCCGCCACGGAACCCGCCACGGAACTTGAAGCTGAACCAGCCGACCCCAATGCTGCATCCGCTGAATCCGCCACCGACTCCGCTGCATCCGCATTATCCGCGGCCGGCCCGCGCGCGGCGGAGCAGGAGCCGGCCCGGTCCGGCATTTTCGCACCGGAAACCGACGTCACCACCACAACGTTCGTCACGATCGGCCGCCTCTCGCCGGAAAAGAACCAGGCCCGCCTGATTCGGGCGTTCGCGCTCGTGCACGCCCGGCATCCGCTCACCCGACTCGTCATCGTCGGTGGCGGCCCGCTCAAGGCCGAGCTCAGCGCCCTGATCCGTGACCTCAACCTGAGCACGGCGGTCATCCTCACCGGGCCGCTCGCCAATCCGTTCCCGGTGCTGGCTGCGGCCGACTGCTTTGTACTGTCGAGCGACTACGAGGGAGCACCGATGGTGATCCTGGAGGCGCTGGTACTGGGGCGTGCGGTTGTGACGGTGGCTTTCGCATCCGTTCACGATGCGCTGCCGCATGCGGCCGGTCTCGTCGTTCCGCAGACCGATGCCGGTCTCGCGGCCGGCCTCACGGCGTTTCTGCGCGGCGAGGTCGCGGCCGGCGCGTTCGACCACGAGGCCTACGTCCGGCGAGCGGTCGCCGAGTTCTACCGCGCGATCGGGGTGCCCGACGACCTCGACGCCGAACTGGCCGAGCTCGCGCCGATCGAGCGTCTCGCGAAGCGCTAAACGAATACCCGGCCGCGACCCGTGAGTTTCGCGTGCCGACCCGTGAGTCCTGGCTCAAAAGTGCGCGAAAATGTCCCGAAACTCACGGCTCGGCGCATGCAAACGTCCGCTCGGTGAACCGATGCCGCAGTGCGCGCCCCGCCCCCGCAAAGAGCCCCGCACGCACAAAGCGGGCCCGCCAATCCGGCGGGCCCGCTCCTTCATGCCCGAAACCTACAGGTACGGGCTCACGTTCTCGTCGAACGAGGTCGCAATGGCCGTGCTCGCGACCGCGAACGCCTCGGCCGGGGCGGTCTGCTGCAGCATGATCTTTTCGAGCGCCGTCGTGAGTTCCTTGTCGGCGTTCGGCACGAAGACGCGGCCCCAGTCCTGGGAGCGGGTGGTCTCGAGCTGGTCGACCGCCGTGCGAAACTGCGGGAACTCGGCGTAGACCTGGGTCATCGTCTCGCCGTCGCGGGCCGAGGTACGCACCGGCATGTAGCCGGTGTTCGACGAGAAGTAAGCGGTGTTCTCCGAGTTGGTCAGAAATTTGAGGAACATTCCAGCGGCCAGCTGCTGCTCGGGGGTGCGGTCGGCGGCGATGGCGACGCCGGTCCCGCCGGTCGGGCAGGCCTGCCCCTCCGGGCCTTCGGGCAGAAAGCCGGTGCCGACCTCGAACGTCGCGGCCTTGAGAATGCCGGTGAGTGACCCGGTCGAGCCCATGATGCAGCCGGTCAGGCCGGCGCCGAAGTCGGCGACCTGGTCGACGGCGGCCACCGTGGCGACCTTCCTCTCGTAGATCAGCGACTGCAGGTAGTCCGCGGCCGCGATCGCTTCGGGGGTGTCGAGGGTCATCGTCCACTCGTCGGAGTACGCGCCGCCCTGGCCCCACAGCATGTTGCAGAACCACCACGCCGCCCAGGATGCGCCCTTGCCGAGACCCAGCGGGGTGACGCCGCCGTCGGCCGCGATCTTCGGCGCCCACTCGTCGAACTCGGCCCAGGTCTTCGGCGCGCGGTCGGGCAGTCCGGCCTTGGCCCAGACGGCCTTGTTGTAATAGAACAGCGGGGTCGACCGGGCGTAGGGGATGGCCCAGTGGTTGCCGGTGAAGGTGTAGTCGTCGTACAGGGTCTTGTTGAAGTCGTCGGTGTCGAACTCGAGGTGCTTGGCGAGGTCGTCCAGCGGCAGCACCTGGCCGTTGATCATGTAGCGGAACCACCACACATCGCTCGCCAGCACGAGGTCCGGCACGCTGTTGGTACCCGACGCCGCCTGGAATTTCTGCGCGATCTCGTCGTAGTTGGCGCCGGCCGTGACCAGGGTCACCGTGATCTCCGGATTCTCGGCTTGAAAACGCTTGATGATCTCTTCTTCGATCAGTTTCGAGGTGCCCGGGTGGTTGCTCCACCAGGTGATCTCCTTCGCCGGCACGATGCCGGTCCAGTCGGTCGCGGCGCGCGAAGCGGCTCCGGCGCCCGCTCCGAGCGACGGGCCGCTGCACGCGGCGAGGGTGGCGGTGGCACCGAACACCGCGGCGAGTTTCAAAATCTGCCGGCGGTTGATGGTGAAGGTGGGTGTCGCGGTCATAGAACTCTCCTTGAAGGGGTACACACGATGAACAGGAAAAATTGGCGGCGCGCATCCGCTCAAATAAACGGATGTGCGCAGCGTCAGCCGGTGACGCCGCCGGCGGTCAGACCGGCGATGATTTTCTTCTGCAGCGCAAAGAACGCGATGAGCACGGGCACGGTGACCAGCACGGTGCCGGCCATGAGCACGCCCCAGTTGGTGACGCCGTCGTTGTTCTGCAGCAGCATGAGCCCCACGGGCAGCGTCATCATGTCGGAACGGTCCACGACGAGCAGCGGCCAGAGGTACTCGTTCCACTCCGAGACGATCGAAACCAGGGCGACCGCAGCGATGGTCGGCGCGGAAATCGGCACGATGAAACGCCACAGGCGGGTCCAGTGGCTGGCACCGTCGAGCGCGGCGGCTTCGAGAATGGAGATCGGCAGGGTGAGAAAGTGCTGGCGAAACAGAAACGTGCCGAACGCGCTGGCCAGGCCCGGAACGATGATGCCCTGGTAGGTGTTGATCCAGCCGAGCGACGCCACGAGGGTGAAGTTGGGAATCATCACGATCTGCTGCGGTACCAGCAGGGCGAAGATCACCAAACCGAAGACGAACTTCTTGAACGGAAACTCCAAAAACACGACCGCGTAGGCGGTGGTCAGGCCGAGCAGCAGCTTGAGGCCGGCGCCGATCACGGTGGTGATGGTGCTGTTGAGAAAGAAGCTGCCGAACGGCACGGCGGCCAGCGCGGCGGCGTAGTTTGACAGGTCATAGGCTTCGGGCAGCCACTGAATCGGCACGGTGTAGATCTCATCGCGTTCCTTGAACCCGGCCAGGAACATCCAGACCAGCGGCAGAATCATGATCGCGATGGCTACCGCAAGGCCGAGGTAGCCGCCGAGCTGCAGCGGCTTGCGGCGCCGCGTGGATGTGGAAAGGCTCGGCGTGGCCATCAGTAGTGCACTCGTTTCTCGACATATTTCATTTGGATCAGGGTGACCACGAGCAGAACGGCGAACAGAATGGTCGCGACCGCCGAGGAGTACCCGGCCCGACCGGCCTGAAAGCCTTCCTGGTAGATCTGGTACATCATCGTGGTGGTGCCCTCGAGCGGCCCGCCGCGGGTCATGGCCTGAATGATGTCGAACGACTGCAGCGAGCTCAGCAGCGTCGTGATCGACAGAAAGAACGTCGTCGGGCCGAGCAGCGGCAGCACAATGTTGCGAAAGGCGCGCACCGGAGAGGCGCCGTCGAGCGACGCGGCTTCGAGCAGGTCCCGCGGCACCGACTGCAGCGCGGCCAGGTAGATGAGCGCCACGTAGCCTACGTTCTTCCACAGGTAGACGATGATGACCATGACCAGCGCCCAGTGCGGATCGTTGTACCAAGGCGGTGAGGCCACGCCGATCGCGTCGAGCAGCGCCGCGGTGATGCCGAAGTTCGGGTCGAACACGAACAGCCAGAGCAGGCCGACCGCCACGCCCGAGAGCACGTACGGGGCCACAACGATGGTGCGCGCTGCGCCGCGACCGTGCAGTTTGCGGTTGAGCAGCACCGCGAACACCAGGCCGATGACCATGCCGCCGCCGACGGTCGCGACCGTGAAGATCAGGGTGACCGTGACCACGCGCGCCGTGCCCGGGTCGGTGAACCAGGCCACGTAGTTGCCGAGCCCCACCGGAATCGCCGAGGCTGACCCGAGATTCCATTGCAGCGTCGAGTAGTACAGCGACTGCAGCAACGGCTTGTAGGTGAAGACGATCAGCAGGGCCACGTTCGGGCCGGCGAACAGCAGAAAAAGCAGCCACGATTTCCACGGCTTCTTCTTCCTACGCGGCGTGAACGTGCGGGGCGGCGCGGGGGTCAACGGTGCGCCGACAGCGCCGTTCGGGGCCGCGACCGCCACCGCTGAATCGGTGTCGCGCTGCAGGTCCTCGATGGTGCGCATACGCTGAAATCTTCCTGAAAAATACCGTCGGCCAAGCAGCAGACTCTGTCAGGTTAGGCAGCGCACAGGGCGCTGATCGGCCAATTTGCAGGGATATGCACAGTTGTCGCGAGGCGTTCGCCTGCACAGAACCGAAACTTCAGCGGGTGTTCACCCGCCCTGGCCGTCGGCGTCACCTCCCGCCGTTACGGTGTGCAGATGCCCCCACTCGTCATTGGTCATCGCGGAGCCAGCGGCTACCGCCCCGAACACACCGCTTTCGCCTATGACCTCGCGTTCGAGCTCGGCGCCGACGCCGTCGAGCCCGATATCGTCGCCACCCGCGACGGCATCCTGGTGCTGCGTCATGAGAACGACATTTCCGTCACAACGGATGTTGCCTCCCGCGCCGAGTTCGCCGGCCGCCGCACCACCAAGGAGTTTCTCGGCCACACCGTCACCGGCTGGTTCACCGAAGATTTCACCTGGGCCGAACTGGCCACGCTGCGCGCCCGGGAGCGCCTCGCCCACCTGCGGCCGAAGAGCGCCCGACACGACGACCAGCACCCGATCCTGCGCCTGAGCGACCTATTCGACCTGGTCGACGCGGCGTCGAACAGGCACCGTCGCACCCTCGGCATGGTCGCCGAGATCAAGAGCGCCGCCTACTTCACCTCGATCGGCCTGCCGCTCGATGAGTTGTTTGCCGCTGAAGTGCGCGCGGCCGGCTGGAACGGCAACGACGGGCGCCTCATCATCGAAAGCTTCGAACCCACCGTGCTCGATCAGATCGCCGCGCGCGGCATCATCGCCCGCAACGTGTTCCTGATCGCCCCGGCCGGTCAGCCGCTCGACAGAATCGTGGAACTCGGGGCCGCCGCGCCCTACTACGCCGACCACCTCACCAAGGCCGGGCTCGCCGCCCTCGGCGACAGCGGCACGCTGCACGGCATCAGCGTCGACAAATCATTGATCATCGAAGCGAATTCCGACGGCGAGCTCGTCACGTCGACCCTCGTCGCCGACGCCCACGCGGCCGGGCTGCAAATCTTCTGCTGGACCCTCCGGCCCGAGAATGCGTTCCTCACCGAGCCGCACCGGCAGGGTGAGCTGGCCGCCACCTTCGGACACTGGCGCGGTGAGTTCGCCGCCGTCATGGCCAGCGGAATCGACGGGGTCTTCGTCGACCACCCCGACCTCGCCGTCAGCGTGCGCGACGACCTGCGCAGCCGGGTGGCGGCATCCGTTTGATGCGGTGAGCGGATGCTCGCGGCCCGGCCGCCCCGCCGCCCGTTCCGCCGCCCCATCCCCTCGCGGCACGTGTTTGAGAAGGTGGCACGGGTTTGAACACGTGCCGACCTCTCAAAGACGTGCCACGAACCGGCCGGGCGCGCACAAATCGGGGCCCGCCGTGTGGCGAGCCCCGATTTGTGCTGTGTAGCTGACTCTGTGAGGAGCCGACTGACTACTTGGTTGCGGCGGTGATGGTCGCGATACCGACGAGCAGCTGGTCAGCGACGGCGTCGGTGTTGAAGGTGGAGTTCAGCAGGCCGGCGGCGACGGAGGAGATGTGAACAGTGGTTCCGGTGAGGATAGCGTTGTCGCCGTCCATCTGGAGGGGCTCAAGGGTTCCACCGTAGAGGTTGAACAGCAGGGTCTGGGTCGCGGCGGACTCACCGTTGACCGAGACGTCACCGAGAAGCTCCGAGGTGCCCGGGTCGATGGTGAAGTTGGTCAGTTCGACGACGGTGTCGCCGGCGGTCAGCGAGAAACCGGAACCCTCGTGCTCGATGGAGCCCTGAACGTAGGGGCGGTAGTCTTCCTGCGGGTCGTAATAGTCCACGTTTCCGCCGGTGATCGGGAAGTGCAGGCTGCCCTCTTCGAGGGTGGCCGTTCCCACGGTGCCGGCGCTGAGGCCGAGGCTCGTCAGGGCCGCAGCGAAGTCCGCGTCGAGCAGCACGGCGGTGTCGACACCGGACAGGCTGGGGATCGAGGCGAGGGGCGTCGGGTCAGCGGAGGCCGAGCTGGACGAGCTGGCGGCCGGCGCCGGAGTCGACGTCGTCGCGGACGTCGAGCATCCCGCGAGGCCGGCGATGAGAATTCCAGCTGACGCGAAACCGATGGTGGCCTTGGTGAATGTGCGCATGGGATGAATCCTTTTCTGTAGATCGAGCAGGTGGTGTTGGGGTCTGCATGGTGTTCGGCTCCACCCCCGAAATGGTTTGGAATTGCCCCATTCCGTTACCTTTCCGTTACTCAATACAGCAAACGTTCAGCAAAGTGGGTGCGCCAAAACCCCCGCGATCCCAGTCGTCGAAAGGGATCGCGGGATTGGGATCGAGCGGATGCCCGCTTCGCCCGTTTCCCGCTCGCGGCTCGTGCTGAGAAAATTCTCACGGGTCTGAACCCGTGCAGGCTTCTCGAGCCCGGGCCGCGACGCTGTCGGGGCGGGCGTCCGGCGTTAGAAGTGGCGGAAGCGATCCGGCGCGAGATCCCAGGGGTCTTTGCCGAGCAATTCGGCGACGCCACGAAACACGCAGGTCTCGATCATCATGCGCTGGTGCATCTCATCGTTTTCGTGCAGGCGCGACAGGCGCTGGATGGGCAGGCGGTAGAACACCACGCGGTTCGTCTCCGGCGTCACCATCCAGCGTTCCACCCCGACGCCCGGAATGACCGAGGTGGGGCCCGAGGCAACTTCGAACACCGACGTGCCCAGTTCTTCCGGCCAGACGCCGCGCAAATATTCAATCGTCGAGGCGATCGTCATGTCGAACAGGTCGATGCGGGTGCGCAGCGGCGGCAGGAACGGGCCCGTCGCCGAACTGCGGATGCCGCGGCCGTGCCGATCGCGCCCACGGCCGCGCACGGTCGGTTCGGGCGCTGCGGAACGACGGGATCGGGACATGCTGCCATCCTACGGCGGGCCGGCAGCCGGTACCCTTATAGGCAATGACATTCCGTGCGTGTTCTCGTGTTGCCTGCCTCGAACCCTCGGTGGCCACGCTCACCTTCGACTATGGGGAGTCGTTGGCCGTGCTCGGTCCACTCTCCGGCCGCAAAGAACCGCACAGCTTCGACCTGTGTTCCCGGCACGCGGAACGCACGAGCGCTCCCCAGGGCTGGCAGCTGATGCGCCACCGCCTCGTCGCCGACGAGCCGGGCGCCAACAACTGACCCGCGCGACAGCGTCGACTCGGTCGTGCGCTGCGCGGACGGCGCCGCCACGCTCACCTCCGCGGCCAATTTGCGGCGTTCAACCTCGGCACTGTGCTCGGCGCAGCAGTCGTGTGGCGCCGGCCGGCGGCATCCGTTCTGGCGACCGTGCCGCCTGGGCTAACAATGCGGAGGTCGTCCAGACAGAAATGGCAAGATAGCACCATGACTGTCGCCGCACCCACCGCGCCCCCCACCTTTACCTACAAGATCGCCGATCTGTCCCTCGCCGAGGCCGGCCGCCACCAGCTGCGCCTGGCCGAGAACGAGATGCCCGGGCTGATGGCCCTGCGCAGCGAATTCGGTGAGTCGAAGCCGCTTCTCGGCGCCCGCATCGCCGGATCGCTGCACATGACCGTGCAGACCGCCGTGCTGATCGAGACCCTCGTGGCCCTCGGCGCCCAGGTGCGCTGGGCCAGCTGCAACATCTTCTCCACGCAGGACGATGCGGCCGCCGCGATCGCGGTCGGTCCCACCGGCACGGTGGATGCCCCCGCCGGTGTTCCCGTGTTCGCCTGGAAGGGCGAGACCCTCGAAGAATACTGGTGGTGCACCACGCAGATCTTCGACTGGAGCGCCGAGGCCACTGCCGCCGGAGCCGCCTGGACCGGCCCGAACATGATCCTCGACGATGGCGGCGACGCCACGATGCTCGTGCACAAGGGCCGCGAATTCGAACTGGCTGGCGCCGTACCGGCGGATGCTGCCGGTGACAGCCACGAATACGGCGTCATACTCGCCGCCCTCCGTCAGTCGCTGACCGAATCCACCGACCGCTGGACCCTCGCCGCCGCCGACCTTCTGGGCGTCACCGAGGAGACCACCACGGGAGTGCACCGCCTCTATGAACTCGCTGCGAGCAAGGAACTGCTCTTTCCGGCGATCAACGTCAACGACTCGGTCACCAAGAGCAAGTTCGATAACAAGTACGGAATCCGTCACTCGCTGCCCGACGGACTCAACCGGGCGACGGATGTGCTGATCGGCGGCAAGGTCGTCTTCGTCGCCGGCTATGGCGATGTCGGCAAGGGCGCCGCCGAGGCAATGCGCGGTCAGGGTGCCCGCGTGATCGTGAGTGAGATCGACCCGATCAACGCCTTGCAGGCCGCGATGGACGGATTTCAGGTCGCCCGCCTCGACTCCGTCGTCGAACAGGTCGACATCTTCGTCAGTGGCACCGGAAACTTCAACGTCATCGGTGTTGACCACATGCTGCGCATGAAGCACCTCGCCATTGTCGCCAACGTCGGTCACTTCGACAACGAGATCGACATGGCCGCGCTCGAGTCCCTCGAGGGTGCCGTCAAGGTGCAGATCAAGCCGCAGGTCGACGAGTGGCGTCTGCCGAGCGGACGCAGTGTGCTCGTGCTGTCGGAGGGGCGCCTGATGAACCTCGGCAACGCCACCGGGCACCCCTCGTTCGTGATGAGCAACTCCTTCACCAACCAGGTGCTCGCGCAGATCGAGCTGTATGTCTCGCCCGAGAAGTATCCGATCGGCGTGTATGTGCTGCCCAAGCTGCTCGACGAGAAGGTGGCCCGCCTGCACCTCGACGCTCTCGGAGTGGAACTCACCGTGTTGACCCCCGAGCAGTCCGCCTACCTCGGCATTCCCGCCGAGGGCCCCTACAAGGTCGACCACTACCGCTACTAGCCCCTGCAACTCGTGGGACGGGGCCCGGGCCCCGTCCCTGGGCCCAGTTTCTAAACTGGGCCCCTGGTCATAAGGTGGGCCCGGCGCGTGGGCCCGGCGGGTGGGCCCGGCGCGTGGGGCCGGGTTTCCGACGGTGGGCCCGGTTTCGAAAGGTGGGCCCGGGCGTCGGGGCGCTCGCGCGGAAGAGGCGCGTGGTACTGCGACACGCCCGGGTGGGGTGTGTTTTGACGGGTGGGCTGGGTGGCCGTAATGTATCTATACGTACCCCAAAGGTGCGGAAAGCCGCAGTGCTTCCCG